>CAJUSN010000007.1:29460-34250 GCA_910589095.1 uncultured Muribaculaceae bacterium | reverse complement strand
TAGGTTTCTCCAATAAGAATGAAGCGAAAACGCTTTCTATGTATGTGACTGTTCGTTTGGTAACAAAGTTAGCAATTATCTTTGAAAGATGCTCTCATTCTCAGGCAATTTTTTAGAGTGTCGTACAAATGTAGACACTGTTGAAATTCAATGCGATGTGGTGACATCCGCACTGCAAAGATATGCATTGCTTTGCTTTCAGCGCGCATCCAAATCATCCAAATGCCGCGGAGTCCGTAAGATTAACGGGAGGAGCTTACGGTGTCATTAACCATCTGTATGCGCAGGGCGCCGCAGTGGTTCTGACACAGGGCAATGGTTTGAGTGGCAGTGGTGCGCAGTGTGCTTTCCCGGTCGGGGTGAGCTTTGGCTAAAGAGTCGGTCATGGCGGTGGCACGGTTACGCACAGCGTTGACGGCGGCGAAAAAAGCTTCGTCGTTAAATTCGGGGCCACTGAAAAAGTGATACACGTTGGCCTCATAGTCGGCCATGATGGCGCTTTTAAGTTTGGCGGCAGCATCGCCCGCGTCTCCGTCCGTGGGAGTAGCACTCTTTTTCACTTCAGCCGGAAGCGGGGAGGGAGGTGCGGAGGTTGCGACCGGGGCCAAGGTGTCAGGGGGGGGTGCCGACTCTGTGGCAATCGCTCTTTCCGGCTCTGTGGGGGTGTTCATCGGCTTAGGCCACAGCCACAGAGCTATGGCCCCGACCACAAGCATACCGACAGTGCTTGCCACATATTTCCCTGCTATGCTGTTGGTGCGCGGGAGTTCCTTGACACATTCTGAGGCTGAGGCAAACCGACCACTCGGTTCTGCGGCTGTGGCTTGAGCGATAAATTGGCTCCAGCGGCGCGAGAGGCGCTTGTTGTTGGCGCGGTCGATAATCTGCTTTACCACGACGCCCACTTGGTATATGTCAGTTGCCTCGCTGCAATCGCAGCCTCTCACTTGCTCCGGAGCTTGGTAGCCGGGGGTGAAGCCGGGTGTGGAATCGTGTACGGCGGTGAGGCAGCATCCCAGGTCAAGCAGTTTTACGTTGTGGCCCACTCGGGTGAGCATGATGTTGTCGGGCTTGATGTCGAGGTGCAGTATCTCCTGTGAATGTAGATAGCTGACGGCATTGAGCAGCTGACGGACAAAGGCCGCGATCGAGGCGTGTGAGGTGAGTGCGTGTCTGTCGGAGGCAAGCAGTTGCGCAATGGTCACCCCGTCGATATATTCTTGATAGATTGTGCCCTCCTTGTAAAATAGATATTTTGCTATCGAAGGATGGTCAAGTTTGTAGCCTACGAGAAACTCCTTGCGCAGGGCTTCGCGGCGAATGGGGTCGGCGGCCTTGGATGGTTTGAGGCGCTTTACAAAATGCATCCGGCCATAGATGTGGCCTTTGTAGAATTCGCAGTCTGATTGCGGATGTAGATCGACCGGCTCCAAGGCCGAGTCGGTCAGTTGCAGCATGTCTATGTTGCCAAATTCGCTCACTTCTTTTTCAGTCCCCGCTGCTTTTATCGGTAATAGATTATTTCGGCTGATGTTATCCCGCACTCTTTGGCGGCGGTGTAGGTGCCCAGGCAGGTCTTGTTGCGCACCACTTCCGAGGCATAGAGCGGAAAGCCGGCCACGGCCATGGTCAGGCTTACAGTATCGCCCACGGCCAGTTTGCTCTTTTCTGAGCTCACCACGGTGAACACCCCGTTGCCACGGCTGCGGAGTTCCACCCTTCGTCCCGGTTCCCAGCAAAGGCGCAATATGGTGTCGGGTGGCAGCAGAGTGCAATCGATTATGGTTTGGTTCATGTTGAAGTCCGACACCGTTGAAGCAAGGTCGTTCAAGAGGAAACTCCAACTGCTGTAGCCCAGATAACGGGCTATGATATCGAGGGTTACGGTGCGCGGTGCACCGTCGTAGGGGATCACACCTGCAAGGCGTTTGACAGTGTTGATCGACAGCGGTTCGCCGGTCGATACCTCGATGTCGTTGCGTAGCTGTTCGCATCCGGCCGGGGTGTTGATGTTGATCCCGCTTTTCGCGCTCAACATCTTAAGGATGGTGTCAGGGAGCTGCATGATGTATGGTGGTGATATTCTTCAATTCATACTTATCTATGCAAAGATAAGAATATTTTTAGTCATTGACCTTATCCGACATTTACAAGTGATAGTTTTATGCGGATAATTAAAGTCGCTGAAGCTGTTTCCGGCTTCAACGACTTCGATGGTTGAATTATATGCGAGGCTTAGTGGCAATTCAGCTGAAAACCAGAATTAACTTCTGTATAGTTGTGAATATTCATATTTCCGATACAGCTTGTTATCTTCTCCTTTATTATTTAAGAATCCCTTTGTTTTTTGATTTTTTACTTTCCTTACCAATCAATAGCATTTTATCGGCTATTCTTTTGATTCTTTTTTTTTGAGAGAATTTTATGTCCTTAGAAATATAATTATCACAAAAAATTCCTCTTATCTGTTGTCATAATATGTAATTGTTCGTTTTTCTGTTATTTTTTTTGTATACTTCTTTTCACATGTTGTATATCCATCCCGTGTAACTAATTTATAACCAGGTGGTACTTCGCAGCCATCCATTAAATCAAATTTCTCACTAATTTGTTTGTTTAAGCTTCTTGTCAACCAGTTTCCCCATTTATCTGTTTCAACAATTTCTATTGTTGTATTGCAAATTATCTCTTGTCCCATATTAGCTCTTTCTGTTGCTTTTATATAGAGAAGGCGACCGTCTTTATCATATTTATAATTTGTTTCAAAAGAATGAGATCCCAAGCTGTTATAAGCTGTCTTTAATTGTCCGTTAGGATTCCAGACCCAATATGCTTCTTGATAGCCGCCAGTTTCAGCGTAAACCCCTTTTGTTGGAAATCCATTTTCATTATATTCCCAACGATAAAGATTTTCTCCATCCGGTTTTGCCAAGTTAAAGTTGTTTTTTTTATTCTTAAGATTCCCATTTTCATCAAATTCAAAATTGGAATTGTTAAAAATTGCTGTAACTGCACCATTGGCCGAATTATAAGATACCGACTTTACTTTGCCATGTAGTTCAAAAAACGTAAGATCAGAAGTTGAAAAACTAATAAATTCTATTGAATCTCGGCGGATAGAGTCAAGTCGGGCGGCCTCCAGTTGTACAGCTGCGATTGAATCTTGGCGCAGCTGTTCTTGGTGGCGAGCCTCTTCCATTTTATTATGATGGTGTAACAAATATGCGATACATCCACCCAAAAGGATCGAAAGAATGATGATGAGAATTATATATGGAGCCTTGGATTTTTTGGTTGACTCTAAATAATCCTCTACTATCTCGTCTACTTGGTAATTTGCAGGATTCTCCGTCTCTGAAAATGCGGCGTTCTCATAAGGGGTCTGCGGTTTATCAATTATGTTTTTTGCTCCACATTTCGGACAGACTTTTGCCCTCTCAGAAATTAGATGTCCACAATTCTTACAACGTATTAAGGCCATATTGCTTATTCTTTGATGTGAATTTATATGAAGTGGCCGGAAGCAGAAAGGTCGTTACTCACTTCCGGCCTATCCTCGGCATTATTTTTGGATCTGTTTAAGTGCTTTTATTGCATTTTCGTGTCCTTGTTCAGCAGCTTGTTTGATCCACTTTATTGCTGTATCGTAATCTTGCTGCACTCCTTCACCCTTAGCGTAGCATATTCCAAGATTGAACTGCGCTTCGGCTAATCCTTTTTCCGCGCCCTTTTTAAACCATTCATATGATTTTTGATAATCTTGTTCTACGCCAGTACCTTTCAAGTACATATACCCTAATCCATTCATGGCATCTGAATTGTCTTGTGTGGCTGCTTTTTTTAACCATTCGAGGGCTTTTGAATAATCTTGCTTTACTCCAATCCCCTTTTGATATAAACATGCCAAGTTATACTGCGCAGCTGCATTTTCTTGTTCAGCAGCCTTTTCGAGCCACTCAAAGGCAATAGAAGAATCTTTTTGAACTCCTTCACCCTCAAGATAACTGATTGCGAGATTGAGCTGCGCTTGGGCATTCCCTTTTTCCGCAGCCTTTTTGTACCATTCAAATGATTTTGAATAATCTTTTCCTACGCCCATACCCTTGTAGTACAAGTATCCTATATTATTCATGGCATTTGTATTTCCTTGTTCGGCTGCCTTTTTTAACCATTCTAGGGCTTTAGAAAAGTCTTGTTTTACTCCAATTCCGTTTAAGTTCATAACGCCTAATTCATTCATGGCATCAGTACTGCCTTTTTCAGAAGCTGATAGGAGTAACATCTCAGCTTGTGCGTAATCGTCGTTCTTTAGTGCTTCAATTCCGCTATTATAAAGTTCTTCAGAGGAGTTTGCTTCCTTTTTAAACATATTAACTCCTAAAATTATAAATGTAGTTGCAGCAATAAAGAGAATTATTGAAATGATGATGCGCAATGTGTGATTTGATTTTTTAGGGTCGTATGCTAATGCATAATCTTCACGTTGCTGCACAAGGATGTTTGGTGCGTATCCACAATGCGGACATTTTTCAGCGCGGTCAGACATTTTTCCACCGCAGTTGGAGCATGGAATTAGGGCCATGGTATGGTGCTCGTGTTTTAAAGTTCATTTTATTGCCGAGAAAATAATATATGCAATCATTAAAATCCCCAGAATGAACGGGAGAAAATACATACCGCCAATGTTTTTCTCATTTGGTTCTATAGCTTGATGATTATTAGACAGCATGTGGGGAGCGCACTTCGGGCTCTGTTGGGCCTTGTCTGAAATCTCAGGCAGCATGTGGGCA
>CAJUSN010000007.1:0-29360 GCA_910589095.1 uncultured Muribaculaceae bacterium | reverse complement strand
TCGGGCTCTGTTGGGCCTTGTCTGAAATCTCAGGCAGCATGTGGGCAGCGCACTTTGGGCACCGCTGGGCCTTGTCTGAAATTCTATGGCCACAATTAGGACAATTTATAAGGGCCATGATTATAAAAGATTTTTTGCAGGTTCAGGGAAGCCATATTCATTCGGTCCTTCATCAGAGCGTTTAAGGAAGAGGAAGATGCAAGCGATGGGGCAGATGCACCACCAGCCACATTTCCCAATGTCGTGCATGCGTCGGATGGCCACTCCAATTATGGGAAGAAGGAAAATGAATGGGGTGAGGCTAAAGGTTAATCCGAAAGACATCAAGAACAATAGATGCAATGACCAAAACTCACGGCGAGAGGCGCGTCCGGTAAAGACTGCATACTTCTTGAATGACTCCCAGCCGATCACGCCACATTCGTAGAAATAATGGGCCCAATCAGTTTTGGCAGATGTGTTTGAAGCAGGTACGTTCTGAACACTTGCGCCTACGGGTTGGATGTTTGTCCTGTCGGATGCATACATCGCGGTGCTGACAATCGGGTAGCCACATTCAGGACAAGTTCTCTCACTTCCATTCAGCGGATATCCACAGTCGGGACATGATTTTGTAGCCATATACATTGAAGTGTGCACCTATGGCTCTGCGATGCGGTTTAGAATGTGAATGATTGGGACGGAGCCATACAAAGAAAGTGGAGCCATTATTTCACCTATCTTATTGGAGTGGCCCTAGGAAAGCCATAAAATACAGATAAGTGAAACGGACTCCACTTTGACCGTGTATATATCAAGTGAGATGATATAACGAGCCAAAGAGAGCATCTTTCCACATTCATTCTGCATTCTATCGGGTTGAAATTTCCTAGGTTTCTCCAATACGAATGAAGCGAAAACGCTTTCTATGTATGTCTGCTTTTCCTTGAAGGGATCGCGGCGTAAAGATATAAAAAATAAATGTACCCACCATTACAGAGGGTACATTTTTTTGGCGTATTTTTTTAATTTATTTTCCAGTAGGGGTGTTGATTCCGAAGAAAAACTGTGGATTGCTCCTGGAAGGCCCCCCTGCGAGGTCACTCCCACTCGATAGTTGCCGGTGGCTTGGAGGAGATGTCGTAGGTGACGCGGTTCACGCCGCGCACTTTGTTGATGATCTTGTTGGAAACTTCGGCAAGGAAGTCGTAGGGGAGGCGGGCCCAGTCGGCAGTCATGGCGTCGGTGGAGGTAACGGCGCGGAGTGCCACGGCGCGTTCATAGGTGCGTTCATCGCCCATAACGCCCACGCTCTGTACGGGGAGGAGTATCACTCCGGCTTGCCATACCTGGTCATATAATCCCCAGTCGCGGAGGCCTTGGATGAAGATGTGGTCAGCTTCCTGGAGCACAGCTACTTTTTCGGGGGTGATGTCGCCGAGGATTCTTACGGCGAGACCGGGGCCGGGGAAGGGGTGACGGGTGATGAGGCGCTCGGGCATACCGAGTTCGCGGCCCACTGCGCGCACTTCATCCTTGAAGAGGAGGCGGAGGGGTTCACAGAGTTTGAGGTGCATCTTTTCGGGGAGTCCGCCCACGTTGTGGTGGCTCTTGATGGTTGTACCGGTGATGGAGAGCGATTCGATGCAGTCAGGATAGATGGTGCCTTGTCCGAGCCATTTCACATCGGTGAGTTTGCGAGCTTCTTCATCAAATACTTCAATGAAGTCGCGGCCTATGATTTTGCGTTTCTGTTCGGGGTCGGTCACTCCGGCAAGGTCAGCGAAGAATTTTGGTGATGCGTCCACTCCTATCACGTTGAGACCGAGACCTTCGTAGTCGCGCATCACATCGGCAAACTCGTTTTTGCGGAGCATTCCGTGGTCAACGAATATGCATGTGAGGTTCTTGCCAATGGCTTTGTTAAGGAGCACTGCGGCTACCGATGAGTCTACTCCTCCCGAGAGTCCGAGTACCACCTTGTCATTGCCGAGCTGGGCTTTCAATTCGGCCACGGTGGATTCGATGAACGAAGCGGCGCTCCAGCTCTGGCGGCTTCCGCAGATGTCGACAACGAAGTTGCGGAGAAGCTGCATGCCACATTCGCTGTGGTAAACTTCAGGATGGAACTGCACGCCCCACATTTTTTCATCTCCGGCGCGGAATGCGGCCACCGGTACCTGGTCGGTGGAGGCAATGATCGAGAAGCCATCGGGGAGTGAGGTGATGGTGTCGCCATGGCTCATCCACACTTGGGCTCCAGGGGTGATGTCGCGGAGCAACGGGTCGGCTTCGTTGACCTTCGAGAGGTGGGCGCGGCCATATTCGCGGGAGTTGGCCGGCTCTACGGTTCCACCGTAGGTGTAGGCCATGAACTGGGCTCCGTAGCATATTCCGAGCAGGGGATAATGTCCGCGGAGGCGGTCAAGTTCGGTGCGGAATGCTTTCTCGTCATATACCGAGAAGGGGGAGCCTGACAGGATGACGCCTATGACTGAAGGGTCGTCGTAGGGCATCTTGTTGTAAGGGAGAATTTCGCAATAGGTGTTGAGCTCGCGCACACGCCGGCCAATGAGCTGGGTGGTTTGCGAACCGAAGTCAAGAATTATGATTTTTTCCATCATCGCTTTTTTGGAGTGATTTTGATGCAAAGTTACAAAAAATTATGGAATGTCACGGCTGCCTTGGTCAATGACCTATATGTGTGATGGCAAATTGCTGTTTCCAGAACCGGTCAAGCACTTCGTTGGGATTTTCCACTCCGGGGAGCAAGGCTTGAGGTTGGGGTGTGCCTTTGGCTTTTGACATTACGCAGAGATAGTGGCCGGGGCCGTAGTCGGCAGCGGCTATGCGGTAGCCGGCGGGCTGATTGCTCATGAAATAGTCTGAGATGTCCTGGGCGGCTTTGGGAAAGTCGAATATTTGTCCGGCGATGTCGGGGTTATAGGTGGCCACTATGTTCCAGGTTTTTCCTGAGCAGGCCACATCGGTTATGAAAAACTGCTGCATTGCCAGACTGTCTATAAGGTTTTTCACTTCCCTTCGGTCATCGTCGGTCTCCGGGTCCATGAAGCTGAAGAATTCCTGCGGGCGCGAGGGTGTAACCTCGGTGGCAATTGCAAGCCAGTTGGCTCCATCGGTTGTCAATTCAGTGATTGTATAACCTTTGGATGTCATTTCGGCAATGAATTCCGATGGATATTCATGGGCGAAGCTGTATTTTTGATTGCCCCAGTTTTCTTTTTCCGAGGTGGCTATCTGGATGCCGTGGTAAGTGAATCCGGCGGCCACGATGTGCTGGTCGTTGTCCCAAGCCACGCGGAGCGTGTCAGAGTTGAAAGCCGATCCATATTCAATAGGAATCAGGCTCTGTTGCTTGAGTTGTGTGCCTTTGCTGAGAATGTAGAGCACACGCTGGGCCGGAAGGGGGGAGGTCACAAAAAGGAGTGCCAATAGGGATATAATGCGTATCAGTTTCATTTCATGCTAACGGTTTGGGTTCTGATGGTTGCTTTTTTCGTTCCGGTACTTGTCCCGGAGGTGTGGATTTGCGCCGTGGAGGAACTTCGTTGTCCGGCTTGACCGATGTTTCATGTTCAGGTTCCGTGGCGATGGCCGATTGCTCAGCAGGTTTATGCTCGTGAGTTTCGGCTGCAGGTGTGTGAGGCTTCTTTTTTATAGTGTCGGCCGCCTGGGGCTTGGTAACCGCGGTGTCCTTTGTGGACGGTGCCGGTAGGGGTGTAACCGTGTCGGTTAATGCCGCTGAAGCCACACTATCGGTGAATTCTTGAATCACTATGGTGTCAACGAGTAATGTGTCGACCTCCACATCGGAGGAATCTATAATCACTGTCGACTCGGGCGTTTTGCTGCTGAACCATCCGGCGTAGAACGAAACGATTCCCATGGCGGCGATTATGCAGATGGCTATGAGGATGAATATAGGCCATCGGTAGGGAGGCGCTTCTTTTGTTGCGCGGGCAATGGAGGCTTCTCCTATGGGGACAAGGCATGCAGTGAAGTTGTCGCGCGTGCCTCGGTTACATTCGGCCTTAATGGCGTCCATTTTCTCCGAGTCGGTCAGCGATGGAGATGCGAGTATGTTGCAGAGGGTTTCGTCGGTGAGCTGTTCCAGAACACCGTCGGAGCATAGGAAGAAGTAGTCGCCCGTCTTGACATTGGCCGAAGTGCGTATCGTAGCCGGGAATCGGCGTTCGAGCCGAGGTTGCATGGCGCGTGTGATCACATTCCTGCGTGGATGTGTACGGGCTTGCTCGGCGGTGATTTGGCCTGCCTTGACAAGGTCGTTGACCAATGAGTGATCCTCGCTGCGGTAAATTATGCCGGCAGTGGGATTCTGCGGCTCCACCTTCGATGGGCGTATCTGATAGATGCGGCTGTCGCCGATGTGGGCGGCCAGGACCGAATTGTTGTTGATGGCAAGACACGCAAGTGTAGTGCCCGGTTTTCGTTCGGAGTCGGCACTTTCCACAAGTTCAAGCGCGTCGTAGGCCGCTGTCAGAGCGCTTTCGAAAATCTCGCGGGTCACCGAACCACGGGCTGACGCAGCGGAAAGAGTGGAGCATAAGGAGTTGGCCACGGTGCTCGAGGCTACCTCGCCTCGCTCATGTCCGCCCATTCCGTCGCACAGAACAAAGACGCGGCTTGCGTCGGTCATCTCGGCCGGAGCCAGATAATCCTCCTGATTGTTTTTTCGGCCTATACCGGTGAATGAATATGGCTGATTGAGTGTTATCATGTTTACTGAGCTGGAAGTTAGTGTATTATGGCTCGCACACTATTCTGAATCCGATGTATTCACATGCAAATGATGGATCATTTGAGTTTCGGAATGCAGTTCGACAATAGTCCGAATTTGAGCGGAATGCGCCCCCGCGGTAACAGCGGTCGCCATTGTGAGGCACCCCGACAGGGTCGGTTGTGGGAGCGGTGGGATAGGGTGAATACAGGTCGTAGACCCATTCACACACATTACCGCTCATGTCGAAGATCCCGGCAGTGTTTGCCCGTCGGGTGCTTACGGGATGAGTCTCCGGATTGCCTTTGTTGAAACGGTCCATGTCGGCATTGTCCACATACCATCCAACAACGTCGAGCGTATCGGATCCGGCATATCGTGTGGCTTCGTTGCCTGACAAGTGTCCTCCGCGGGCAGCCAGCTCCCACTCCGATTCGGTTGGAAGCCGATAAGTGAGGCCGGTGAGGGCTGAGAGTTTTCGGCAAAACGCTGTGGCATCGTGCCAATTGACGTAATACATCGGACGGTCATCGCCCACTCCGTATTTCCCGAAATCATGCTCCGGAGCAAGCTTCCGGTACATATCTTCAAGCGAAGTGCCCATAACGTCGTGCCATTGTTTCTGAGTCACTTCGGTGGCTCCGATATAGAATGGAGATATGCTCACAGTGTGAACCGTTTCATCATCCTCGGCTGTTCCTTGTTCAGGCGTGGCACCCATTTCGAATGTGGTGGCGTCGATATACACCATCGGTATGTTCAGCCCATTGGTGTCTTCCAGAAAGTTGGCCACTTTGCCATCCTGTGCCTTGAGTGCGACGACGGCACCGAGCGACAGAAGAAGTGCTGTTGCTATACGTTTCATAATTCTGCGGTTTGAACTGAGGAGGTGAGAAGTTGAGGTAGGATGCGTTCCACCACGGCTTTTTCCATGGCAGGACGGTAAATTACGCGACCCACGTAGAGTTTATCGCCGTCAGTAATCATCCGCACCCTGTAATTGCGATTGGATTTGACGTCAAAGCCAGAAATATCAGTGCGGTTCCCTTGGGTCACGTTCTCTTCGATTCCTCCGTAATGGCGTTGAATATATTTTATATAGGCTTGTGGGGTGGACAGTTTGTAGGTAGGATCGAACTGCCAAACCTCCATGTCGATTTGATTTGACATGGATCCGGTAAGGAAGTCGGGCCCTGATTCAAAAACGGTGATGCAATCCGGCACCCCGACGGTCATAGAGCCCACAGTCATTGGCTTTACGACAGCTTGATAGAGCTCGTCGGTATGACTCACCGGGCGTCCGCCGGTGAATGTGCTCAGGTCAAGTCGTGGAGTGTTGTCCTCATAGTCCTCTTCAGCCACAAATTCAAGTGGCGGTAGCGAAACGGCCACGGCAGAAGGTGCCTTCACTTTAGGTTTTGTGCGCCGGGGATTGACTGCAGCCGTGCGTTTGGCCTGTTTCACCGAGGCCTCTTTGATTTTTACCGGGGCCTTGGCAAGCTCAATGGGCGCCACTTTCGGGCGGTCGGGCACTTTCTCAGGGCGAAGCACCATCATTTGTGCCGATAGCGCAGGTGCAACCGTAAGGAACGTTGAGAGCGCCAGTGGTTTTAGAATTGAAGTTAATGGATTCATGATTGGGAGGATTTATAGAGGATATGCATCAGATCATCACTGTTTTTCCATCAGTTACCTTCTGGAATTCGGTGCCGGCTTTGGTTTTCCATGCACCGTTGTAGGGCGCTCCGTTTTGGAATACGCCTTCAAAGTATGAGCCGGCATCTTTGCCTGAACCGGTGGGATCAATAAAGTATTTTCCGGTGGTGAAGAAGTTTTCATCAAATTCTCCTTCGTAGTAGTCGCCATTGGAGAATGTTAGTTTACCATGACCTTGCCACAGTCCGTTTTCCCAGTTTCCTACATACTGTTTCCATTGACCTTTGTAGTTGGCTGTGCCTTCTCCGGTGGGAAGTCCATCGGCGTTCAATGTGCCGGTATAAGAAAATTTTGTGGTGCCAACTGTGAGCATTGAGTCCGTAACTTCATGGTTCTCATCATCAAGAATCACCGGACCCGGAGGTATGGGGGCCGGATTTTCGGTTGAGGGCTGAAGCATATAAATGACCCCTATGACGATACCAACCACAACTAAGCCGACAATAGAGAGCACCACGCGTTTATTTCCGCTTACAGGTGCCTTTTCAGTCGAACTCTCTTCGGCTGTGACTTCATGCCGAGGCATGGCTGTGACTTTCGGGGCGGGACTTACAGGCTCCTGTTCAATGATTTCTTCGGTCGGACATTCGGCTGCCGGTGATTCTGCTTCTGGAGTTTCCGCCTCAAGTATTTCATCCGGTTTCTGAGTGGGTGTTGATTCAGAGTCCGGTTCGGGAGCAGTTACCTGATTGATTTCAGGCGCTTGTTCCGGCAACGGTTCCTTTATCGGTTCGGGTTGGGATGGTTCAGGATCCTTTATCTCAGGTTCGGCCACAGGCACAATGGACGGTTTAATAACTTCTCTATTGGAGGGTGTGTCGTGGTTTGTTTTAACCTCTTCCACCACTGCGGCGGTGGGCTCAGGTGCTGGTGCAAGTTCCGGTTCAGGTTGTGGCTCAGGTTTTAACGTAGGCTTCGGAGTATTAACCACTTCAGGCATGGGGAGCGTTCTCACGTCACGCTCCGGTTCGCTGACCACTGTGGCTGCTGCGTGGCTAATCTCAGTGTCAGATTCACCATAGTATGAAAGCATGCTCGTGCGCCCGCTGCCTTCCTGTTCAAGGGCCTCCAGCATCTCTCCGGCTGAAAAATAGCGGTTGAGCATCCGTGGCTCCATCGCTTTATCAATGATATCGGCCAATGCGTCGGGCACGTTGGAGGCATATTCCAGCCCCTCGGTTTCAATTAGTGAGCTTGCGGGTGGAGTATGGCCTGTTACACACCGATAAAGAATTGCTCCCAGAGAATAAACATCGTGGGAAGGAGTGTTGCGTCCTGTAGCGCCATAACGTTCCGGCGCCGAGTACGGATCGCGCTCCGTTTCATCCATGAAGAGTGGCAGCGGGAGTGAAAATTCAGATAGTACAGGCTTGCCCGAACGGTTGTCGATTATAATGTTTTCAGGTGAGATAGCGAGGTTTGGAACGCCGTTGTCATGAAACGATGCTGTTCCATGCGCCAGATTCTTGACTATTTCCGCGGCTCGCTCAGGCGATAGCGGGGTGCCTTCGGTGAGTTCCGCAAGGCTTGGGCCTTCCGTTGCCACAGTGACATAGTAAGCACTCTCATCTTCGGCAAACACATCTTTTACCTCGGCAATGGATTCATGTGGAGCTCTTGTCATAATCCTTGCTTTCTCCATGAACAGTTCTGCGTAACCACCATAGGAATCAAGCAGTCGGTGGATAATGACATTTTGCCCCGTACTTATAATGCAGCCGAAATAGATGTCGGCACACTCAGTGGTTCTCAGATACCGGTCTATAACGTAGGTGGATGATTTAAGAGTTTTGCCTTTAGGGAGTTTCATGATTGGTGCTTATGTATAGTGGTGTGATTGGTCAATGGTGAGTGTTGGTGGCTATTCGGGAGGTCAGACCTCCACGGGGACCACGCCGATGCCGGGACGCGACGGCAGGGTTATCCGGCCATCTTTTATTTTGAGCCCGTCAAAGCAGTCATTTGCAATGAGTAGATTGCCATCGAGATCAGCGAAGTCGGCCAGTGGCGACAGTTGAGCCGCGGCTGTGACAGCGCAGGAAGTTTCAGTCATGCAGCCGAGCATCACTTTCAAACCCATGGCTCGTGCAAGTGTGGCCATTTGGTAGGCCTCATGCATGCCGGTGCTTTTCATCAGCTTGATGTTTATTCCTGAATATGCTTGCGCGGCGCGGTGAACGTCGGGAAGACGTTGCAGAAATTCGTCGGCAATAATGGGAAGTGGCGAGTGCTGGGTGAGCCATGCAGTATCATCGAGCGCGGTCTTGTCAAACGGCTGTTCAACAAAAAGGCACCCCAGCTCCTTGAGCCAATGACACATATCGAGTGCATATTGACGGTCGGTCCATCCTTGATTGACATCCACGCATAGGGGCACCCGGGTCATGGAGCGGATCACGTCGATGGTCTGCCGGTCATTGTCAAGTCCCATTTTCACCTTAAGTACTTTATACGGTGAGGCTTCATTGACCTTTTGCCGTACAACATCTTCCGTGTCAATTCCAATGGTGTAAGATGTGCAGGGGCATTTTTCGGGATTCAGGCCCCATATCTTGTGCCAAGGCTGATTCATTATTTTGCCGGTAAGGTCATGCAGCGCTATATCGACTGCAGCTTTGGCAGCGCGGTTATCAGCAGCCACGCTTTCCATATAGTCATGGATTTCTTCGATTCTGAAAGGGTCCTTGAACTGGCTTAGGTCAAGTTTTGAGAGAAAAGCCATGACCGATTCAGTTGATTCGCCGAGATATGGGGGCATTGATGCTTCGCCGTAGCCGGTAACACCGTCAAGGGTAATGGTGCATAACACATCGGGGGTAGTGGTGCGTTGAGAGCGTGCCAGATTGAAAGAGTGACGGAGTTTGAGCTCGTAAGGATAGAATTTGAGTTGCAGACCTTCGGGCGCGACTGATGCACGCGCAGGCTCACCGGGCGCTGAAAATGCCCTTACAGGGTCAATTGCAAGTGCGGCTGCGGTGAGCGCGGCTGAGCGTAGGAAAGAGCGGCGGTTCATGGCTATTATGGTAAGGTGGAGTGAGGTTAAAGATTCAAGAGCTATTTCAGTGACGCGATAGTGTCGGCACTTCCCACGAGCCAAAGCTTGTCGTGAGGCTCGAAGGTCACACTCGGTTCGGGGGTGATGAAGTTGTCATCGCGCATCATGCTTACAAGAAGCGACTTATATTTCGTTGACAGTTCGGATTCCCCAACCGTTTTTCCTATTAGCGGCGAGTTATCGGAAAGCTGTACTGAGGAGAGTCGCAAATCAGAGGGCGACAGCCCTGTATCAGTATCATCAACCGGGGCTTCTATAACAGGGATGAGGTGCTGGATTTCATCGTCGGTCCCTATTACTCCGAGCACGTCGCCGGGAAACAAGCGCGTTTCACCGTCAGGCACCGGCAACAGTTTGGTGCCTCGCTGGATCGAGGCTATGCTAACGCCGAAGCGAGTGCGCAGTTCCGAATCCTTCAGACGGCGTCCAACCACCGGGCACCCGTAGCTCACGGTCATGAAAGCAAGGTGAAGATTGGATATGACGTTGTTGTTGCGACCGGAGCGGCGAAGCTCGCGTTCGTTGAGATTGTTGAGGAACTTCTCCTCGATGGATCGCATGCGGCGGCGCAGACGTTTGGATACAACGAAGATGAGCATGAGGAAAATAGCCACTCCCATAGATGCAGCCACACTCCATGAGTAGAACGACTTGAGGAGATACATCACAAATCCGAGTGCAAGCATCAGGCGGAAGAATGTCATGAGAATGAGAGGCAGGTCAAAGCGCGCGTTGGCTGCAATGAGGCGTTCCCGCTCGGTTTTTTTCGAAGCGGGGTAGGAGAGTGCGAGAAGGAAGGGCGACATCACAATGAATGTGATGAGCGTGCAGATAAACCGCCCCCATTCAGGAGCTATTCTTTTGAGCAGAGGGAACAGGAACTCACGTGATATGAGAGTGATTGCAATTAGAACAGAGGCGTAGAGGAGTATGCGCCAGATGTATCGTGTAAATACGGTTTTCCATAAAATGCCTGTTTCGCTTTCGGTGGAGGCGTTGTCGGAATAGCGGTCGATAAGAAAATGCAGCTTTGCCGGAAGATGCGCCTCGATGAACCTATAGGCGGGGTCGGCCATGCGGATAAAATATGGCGTTGTGAATGTGGTGAGAACCGACACTGCCACCACAATGGGATAGATCGATGCGTCGAGTACCCCGAGTTGCAAACCCAATGTTGCGATGATAAATGCGAATTCGCCAATCTGTGTGAGCGAGAATCCCGACTCGATGGCTACCTTGAGCGATTGACCCGTTGCTAGCATACCGGTGGTGCCGAATATTATCATGCCCACTATTACTACTGTCGAAATGATAAGGATAGGGCCTGAGTAGTCAACTATTATCTGCGGATTCACCATCATGCCCACGGAGATGAAGAATATGGCGCCGAAAAGGTCCTTAACCGGGGTTACCACATGCTCTATCCGTTCCGCAAAACTTGTACCTGCTAATATGGAGCCCATGACGAAGGCTCCGAGCGCCAACGAAAAGCCGCAATAGACAGAGAACACCGCCATGCCCAGGCAGAGCCCCATGGACACAACAAGGAGAGTTTCGGAGTTGAGGTAACGGCGGTTGATATTGAGCAGCGAGGGAAGTATGAACACACCCACAGCAAACCATATCACAAGGAAGAACACAAGCTTGGAAATGTTGAGAAGCATCTCACCTCCTGCCACACTGTTATTTATGGCTATGGAGGAGAGAATCACCATCATGACCACGGCAAAGAGGTCCTCGACGATCAGGACCGCGAAGACCAACGAAGCAAATTTCTTGTGAGTTAGATGCAGGTCGGTGAACGCTTTTATTATAATTGTGGTCGATGACATGGAGAGCATGCCACCGAGGAAGAGGCTATTGATGTTGGTGAATCCAAGTATGCGACCGATTGCGAATCCGCAACACATCATCCCAACCACTATTATCAGAGCCGTCACCACAGCTGAACCACCGGCATTGAGCAACTTCTTGAAACTGAATTCAAGCCCGAGGGAGAAGAGCAGCACAACAATACCGAGCTGAGCCCAGAATTCAATGTTTTGCTCGGTGGTGATTGACGGAAGGTAAGTGAAGTTTGGACTCGCCAAAAATCCCGCCACTATGTAGCCTAACACCACCGGCTGTTTTATCCACTTGAAGAAAAGAGTGGTTACCGCAGCAAGGATGAGCAGAAACGCCAGGTCGGAAATAAGACTTTCAATGTTCATTTCCGCAGCGTGCTGCACGGCGGGAGCGGCTGTGAGTAGGATGGTGGCTAAGGTCATTAATATGGCTGGGTCGTGTTGATTTTACTCTTAATTAAATGGTGAGTTCCTTTGCAATGGAAATGGATGAGGTGGGATGCAGATGGCGCAAATCCGAGAACAGAGCTATGAAGTCTGTTGTTTCGCGGGCAAGGATAACCAGATTCAGGCTGGTGGTGTTCTGAGCGAAGTTGTAGTCAACATACGTGTTGACCAAACTTATACGGTGACTTTTCAGTAATCGTCGGTAAGGTTTTATGTCGGTTACAATGCTGTCAACGCGTATGCGGATAATGCGTGACTCCCCCCCAAGGTGAATATGGCGCTCCAGTCCTTCCAAACCTGCAAGAACCAGAATGATAAGGAGGGTGGCAATGATCGATACGGTGTACATGCCTACACCTACCGCCATGCCTATCGTAGCCACTATCCAAATGCTTGCGGCTGTGGTGAGCCCTCTTACCGAACCTTTGCTTTGGATTATAGCCCCGGCACCAAGGAAACCTATGCCGGTGATAACCTGTGCGGCTATTCGGCCGGGGTCGCCGTTTTTCAGTCCGAGGTACTCCTGAGGCACATATATTGACAGAATCATGGCCAAAGTGGCACCCATGGATATGAGTGCAAAGGTGCGCAATCCGGCTATTTGCCCCTTGCGCTTGCGCTCCAGCCCAACGCTGCATCCGAGCAGCAGGCTGATGAGGAGCTTGACCACCGAGTTGAGGCCGTTGACCTCTACGGAGTTGATACTGTCAATGAAATATTCGAACATATATTTCTCGGAACTTTACTTTTTAAGTGTGAAGCGACGCGAAGTCAGGCGGTAGTTGTCGGCAAAAAGCTCAACGGTGTAATCACCGGGGTTAAGTGTGGTGTTCACGTCCCAGTACATGGTGACACCCGGAATTTCGTCGCCGGCATATTCCACCGTACGTTTAGCCGTACAAGCCACGCTGGCACCCTCGAATGAGAATGATCCCGCATTACCCAGCAGAGAACCTTCCGGGCCGGTGAGTCGCATGTAAATGGTCTTGGGGCCTACAGGGGTGGAGTTATTCTGAGGTATGGTGAAAGTGACTTTAAGCTGCTTGGCTTTAGTCACGTTTTTCTCGTTTTTACCTTTGCCGTTGAGGGCTTGAAGTGACACACCGGTCACGTTGAGCTTTTCGGCAAGCGTCATTCGCTGGCTGAGGGCCTCATTTTTTTGTGACACTTCCTGCACCTGCGATGAGAGGGTCTCGTTCACTGTGCGGATTTCGGCGTTTTCGGCTTTCAATCCGGTGTTTTCTTTGCTCAGCGAGTCAACCTGCGCAATGTAGTGGCGAAGAAGGTCGCGGAGGGTGGAGATTTCGCCCTGCAGTTCCTTTATTTTTGCGGATTTGGCTTCTATCTCTGCCTGCGAGGTGGCCTTCTGGCTTTTGAGCTCGTTCATGAGCTGCTCTACTTTCGCTTTGGCGGCGGTGTATTTTGCGAGGATAGTATCATTGGCCAGTTCCACAGCCTGGTTCTCATACTGTTGAAACTCTGAGTTGATGGCGTCAAGTTCATTGGATAGCTGGAGCTGGTCATTGGCAATCTGTAATTGCTCATTCTGGGCCTGAGCATCGGCCACTTCCTGACGCAATGATGAAACCTGCTTGACACTGAATATTATAGCACCTGCCAGCAGGAGCAGAAGAGCGGCGCCAATGCCTACAATTACCTTCTTGTTCATGTGAATGACGGTTGGTTTTTGGGAGTGATGATTCAGATTGTATGTTAAGTAAAACAAGCTGTATAAGGTTGGACCGTGTATTCCGGTCCTCCCTTATATAGCTCATTTATGCGGGAGTGATCAGTTCATTCCTTTGCCGTGGCAATTCTTGAATTTCTTGCCGCTGCCACAGGGACAGGGATCGTTGCGGCCCACTTTCGGACCAACGGTCACCGGCTGCTGGCGCTGCTGCTCGCCCTGGGGAGCCGATGCGGCGGCGCGCTGCTCGGCACCTCCGGGAAGTTCCTCTTTCGATGCGCGATATTTAGAATAGTCGGTTTTTGGCTCTGGCATGGCGCGTTTCACCTCAGGCTGGGGTTTCTGCTCGGGTTGGTCTGCTTCACCTTCGTTCTGTGGCTCAGCCGGACGCTGAGGTTGCGGCATGTAAATCTGGCCACGGGTGAGGGCCGATGCTACCTTAACGTTGAGGTTATTCAGCATCTCCTCAAAGAGATGGAACGATTCCATTTTGTAGATCACCAGCGGATCCTTCTGTTCGTAGGATGCGTTCTGTACCGACTGACGCAACTGGTCAAGCTCGCGCAAGTGTTCTTTCCAAAGTTCGTCGATGGAAACCAGGAGCACAGCCTTGTGCCATTCCTTTACAATCGAGCGGCACTCAGTGTCATAGGCTTCCTGAAGATCGGCGCGGAGGTGGAAAATGCGCTTGCCGTCGGTCATGGGCACGATAATCTTGCCCGACATGCCCTGACGTTCAACACAGTTGGTGATAACGGGCATGGCCACTTCGCGGATGGTGTCGCTCTTGCGGTCGAACGCGGCAATGGCGGCTTCGTTGATGCGGTCAATGATATCTTCTTTGGCCATGGACGCAAATTCCTTCTCGGTGAATGGCATTTCAATGGTTAGGATGCGCATGAGTTCCATGGACAGATCATGGTAATCCGTCGGTGCCGAATAGTTGTTGACAAGGTTCTCGATGACATCGAAGAACATATTGGCTATATCGATGCCTATGCGTTCGCCGAGAAGTGCGTGATGGCGGCGTGAGTAGATGTATGTACGCTGCTTGTTCATCACGTCATCATATTCCAGCAGGCGCTTGCGGATGCCGAAGTTATTCTCTTCCACTCGCTTCTGGGCGTTCTCTATGGCGCGGTCAATCATTTTTGATTCAATCATCTCGCCCTCTTCGATACCGAATTTGTCAAGCATCTTCATCACCTTGTCGGTTACGAACAGACGCATCAACTGGTCCTCGAACGAGAGATAGAATACGGATGAACCCGGGTCGCCCTGACGTCCGGAACGGCCTCGGAGCTGGCGGTCTACGCGGCGGCTTTCATGACGTTCCGTACCGATGATGGCCAAACCGCCGGCTTCTTTAACCTCGGCGGGCAGCTTGATGTCGGTACCACGTCCGGCCATGTTGGTGGCTATGGTTACGGTACCGGCGCGTCCGGCTTGTGCCACAATATCGGCTTCCTTTTGGTGGAGCTTGGCGTTGAGCACATTGTGGGGGATATGGCGCATGGTGAGCATTCGGCTCAGAAGCTCGGAGATTTCAACGGAGGTGGTACCTACAAGCACCGGACGACCGGCCTTGACAAGTGCCTGGATCTCGTCAATCACAGCGGCATATTTCTCCTTTTTGGTCTTGAACACGCGGTCCTTCATATCCTCACGAGCCACAGGACGGTTGGTGGGTATGGTTACCACGTCGAGTTTATAGATATCCCAGAACTCGCCAGCTTCTGTTTCGGCCGTACCGGTCATACCGGCAAGCTTATGATACATGCGGAAATAGTTCTGGAGCGTAATTGTGGCAAATGTCTGAGTGGCGGCCTCTACCTTCACACCCTCCTTTGCTTCGATTGCCTGGTGCAATCCGTCGGAGTAACGACGACCTTCCATAATACGGCCGGTCTGCTCATCCACGATTTTGATTTTATTATCGTCGATCACATATTCCACATCCTTCTCGAAGAGGGTGTAGGCTTTCAAAAGCTGGGTTACGGTGTGTACACGCTCGGCTTTTACCGCATAGTTCTGCATGAGCTCATCTTTCTTGCGGGCGCGTTCGGTGGGATCTGCGATGTTTTCGGCTTCCGAGAGCTGAGATGCAATGTCGGGGAGCACGAAGAATGTGGGGTCGGTTTGAGTGCCGGTGAGCGCGTCGATACCTTTGTCGGTGAGTTCAACGCTGCGGTTCTTCTCATCGATAACGAAATAAAGCGGTTCGGTGGCTTTGGGCATTTCGCGGGAATTGTCCTGAAGGTAGTAGGCTTCGGTTTCAAGCAGGATGTTCTTCATGCCTTCCTGGCTCAGGAAGCGGATGAGAGGCGAGTTCTTGGGAAGACCCTTGAATGCGCGGAAAAGAAGCAGGGCTCCCTCTTTGCGCACTTCCTTATCGTCGCTTGCCAGTTTGGTCTTGGCCTCGGCAAGAATCTGATTCACCAATTTGCGCTGTGCATCCACCACTTTCTGCACATTGGGTCGGTACTCGTTGAAGAGCTGGTCGTCGCCACGGGGCACGGGCCCGGAGATGATAAGCGGGGTACGGGCATCGTCAATGAGCACCGAGTCAACCTCATCCACAATGGCATAATAATGTTTGCGTTGCACCATATCGTCGGGCGACATGGCCATGTTGTCGCGGAGGTAGTCGAAGCCGAACTCGTTGTTCGTACCGAAGGTGATGTCGCAGTTGTAAGCCGCACGGCGCTGGGGTGTGTTGGGCTGATGCTTGTCGATGCAGTCAACCGTAGAACCGTGGAACATGTAGAGCGGACCCATCCATTCCGAGTCACGTTTCGACAGATAATCATTGACCGTAACCACGTGGACACCTTTGCCTGAGAGGGAACGGAGGAACACCGGGAGGGTCGCCACAAGGGTTTTACCTTCACCGGTTGCCATCTCGGCAATCTTGCCCTGATGGAGCACAACGCCACCAATGAGCTGAACATGATAGTGAATCATGTCCCAGGTGAGAAGGTTGCCACCGGCCTGCCACTGGTTTTTGTAAATGGCCTTGTCGCCCTCGATGGTCACGAAATCCTTGCCTTGAGCGGCAAGTTCGCGGTCAAGTTGGGTTGCTGTAACCTCAATGGTGGGGTTCTTGGCAAAGCGAGCCGCTGTTTCGCGAAGTGTTGCGAACACCACGGGCAGATGCTCGTCGAGCTTCTGCTCAATGATGTCGAGCACATTCTTTTCGTGACGGTCAATTTCGTCCCACACCGGCTGGCGCTTGTCAATGGGGAGCGACTCAATCTCGATGCGCTTCTTGGCAGCGGCTTCCTCATCGGCCAAAACGGCCTCGCGGATGTCGGCTCTTACGGCGTCGATTTTTGCACGCAGTTCATCGGGGGTGAGTTTCTGAAGCTCCTCGCTCAGAGCCTCTATTTTATCTACTATCGGCTTGATTTCACGCAAGTCGCGATCCGACTTGTTACCGAAAATTTTACTTAAAAATGTTGTTACTGACATTTATGGTTTATGTTATCCTATTATATATTAGCATATTACCTGTGCCGCGCGAATACTCGGCACCAAAATTACTGCAAAGATAACGAATATGAGTGAAATAACGTTTATTCCGAGGGTAAAATTTACGGTTGTCAAGCGGCTTAATTGAGCTTGATTATGCTCAATGACCGAATGTGTATTATACACACTTGGTGGCGACTCAGCGCGAGAGGAGGATTACGCTTGCGGTTGAATTGTCGTAGGCGGAGCCTGTGCGCCCAACCGGTGCTCCGTCGGTAAAGGTTGGGTCGCAAACGGTGAAGCGTCGGCCGTTGAGCAGAATGTAGTCACCAGGCTCCTCCCCCTTGAAGGCTACTCCTGAAGCCAAGTGCCCGGGATAATGTACTAAGATGGCATCCAGCCCGGTGAGGTCACGCACCAATCGGGTGAACAATATGGCGCGGTCCTCACAGTCTGCGTAGGGGTAATATATGGTTTCATCGGGGAAAAACGCGCGGTCACAGCCCCACACCTTGTCATCAAGTTCATAAATGAAGCCGGTTTGAACCCAATTGAGCAGATGCTCCACTTTGTCGCGGTCTGTCATCCCTTCCAATGCGCTCTGAAATTTTGGATAGAGCTGTTCGCGCACAGTTTCGCTAAGCGGAGTGTTGGCATAAATGGCCCACCGGGAAATGGCTTGCGACCCTATCTGCGAGTTGGGATAAGTGATGAAGAATTCCATAAGGTTTTCATCAACGCTGAGGTCACATTCCATCTCAGGATATTTCCGTGACTTGCGGTTGCGGGGCTGGGAGAGTCTTTTCGCTGTTAAGGGAAGCGACGTAAGCACCAGCGACATTACCTTCTCGTTAGGAAAAGATGCCTGTGAGATGTTGAATGAACCGGCTGCGTGGTCAAACGGGTAGTAATTCGTGTTGTCGAGGATATAATAATTGCCATAAATCACATGATCAGAGGCAAACATCATAATCAGATCCCTGTTGGCTTCGCGGGCAAGACGCATGGTGTAGCCCGACTGGCTGTAGAGCCACGCCATCAGCAGTGTAGAGCCGTTGCATTTTCTTCCGTAGTATCTTTGAGAGATAATGTTGAGCATGTTAAGGTAAGCCCAATCAGGCAGATTATACCGGGTGCGAAGGTTAAGGCAGTCAGCAAGGGTGGCATTGAAATTACCATCGGATAAGTTGGCCCATGCGCGTGATATACCGCTCTCAGAGATGTCATTGACGGTGGGTAACGCCCCGTCCGGAATCCTCACCTTATCCGTATTGCCGAGATAGGAGAAGTCGATCCACTTGTCGGTAGGGGAGGGGGCTATGACTATAGGCTCTATCGGCCCGGGTGCCGGCTGAGGAGGTTGAGGCGTGATGATGGTTTCAAACTTCAATGAATGGTCTTCTCCATCATGGTCGCGTTCCTCAAAGGGGCGTGGCGGCCGGCTTTTGTCAATCGGTTTTTGCAGCAGCAGCGGCTCAATGGGTTCCCATGGAGCGGAGAGAAAGTCGGAATAAGCCTTGTTGGCTTCATCGCGGAAGCTGTTGTACTCCTCGCGTGCCGACTTCAGGAAATCATTGTAGTCATCGCGCAGCGAGTCCTGAGCCGACATGCTCAGTACAGCTGCCGTGAGTGTGGCTGTGAGGATGACTCGGTTCATGGGTAATCATTTTGCGGTTAGAAAACAAGGCTTATGCCTGCGAAACGCTTGTTCATGACGGTTTTTGCGTCGCGACCGAAGTCAGTGTGCATCTTGTTGTTGGTAAGACCCTGGCTGATAGTGCCGGAGATGGTGAGCGCTTTCCAACGGACAAACAGTCCGAAGTCCCAGGTGAGGTTGACACGCTTGGGAGCCCAGGGTTCATCCCAGAAGTCTGTGTAGTCTTCCTCATTGTCGGTGTCGGACGCATCCGGGAGGAGCTTGTCATAGTAGCTGCCGTACATGGCCCAGTTGAACGTGGGGCCTGTGTGGAAACCTATGGTGAACTTGCGTCCGAGGGGGAACTGATAGAGTATGTGAAGGGGGACGCTCATGTCAAGTTCGAAGTATTTGTCAAACGTATTGTCTATGCCTTCCTCGTTGCCGGAGAAGTAAAACTCAAGGAAAAATCCGGTGTAGAGCCCGAGTCCGAATTTGAACGAGGGCTGTGCGTGGTAGCCGGTGCGGAAGCCATGGAGCCAATGGTCGGATCCGTCGGCCCACACGCCGTTTTCCTTTATGGTCGATTTGATGTTGTCCTCGTCGGAGAAGTATCCGCTGGTGGAGTATTGTTTAGAAACCCAAGAAAATTCCCAACCGTGGTTGGCCGGTACATAGTCGCGCTGCCATGGCCACACCACCTTGCGGTCGGCTTTGATTTTCACCTCTTGACGTGTGTGCATACCCGGAGTGACGCTGACGCTTTTCTTTGAAGTCTTGCCTCCATAAGAGAGGTAGAAAGTGTAGGGCTTACCGCCAACGGCAGGGAGGGTGAACTTGTGGCTTTTTTCTGTGCGTAAAGTGTTGCGTTCGGTGTCGATGTCGGGGGTATAGATGGATGTTGGTACAGGCGCTCCATTGTACAGGCCTATCACTTCAAACGTGCGCATCTCCACAGGCGAGAGGTAGATGGTGTTCTCTGAATCGGCATTGACTTCAACCGTTTTTTCATCCTTGCTGTTTTCGGATATGACGGCTTTCAAAGTATGGCTGCCGTAGGGGAGACGGGTGGTTAATGAAGTTGCTTCGCCTTGGTCAACATCATCAATGTATATTCGGGCTTTGCGCGTGCTCTCGATCGTCACGTCCTTGAAGTTGCGGAAGTCGAAGTCATTCTGTCCGAATACGGTTTTGGTGGGCGACACCTGTACGTTGTAGGATTGGATACGTCCGTCGATCACAAATTGTACCTCATAGTTGCCCGGCACAACCCTTTCAAAAATAGCGGGAGTTTGTTTTGTTTCCTCCATACCGCTTTCGGGATATGTAAGTGTAACACGAACGGACTTATCGTAATCAGTGGCCGGTTTGAATTGTATGTTCACCGGGGTGTCCAAGACCACCGGTATGGACCATATATCCTTATTGTTCATCTTTTTAAGGAAAATACGCGTGCTGGCATAGCGGGGATGCAAAAGGGTAACGCTTTTGGTGCCACATGGCATGAAAATGTAGGTTTCCAAATTACCTGAAGTGAAATTGCTTACTTGGTATGGAGTGCCATTGTCAAGGGTTACTTTCACGTCTTTGATTTCATCAGGATTGATGCCGCTCCAATTGATTATCAGCAGAGATTGGCACTCGGTTACATTTTCGAGCCACGGCGCGTGTAGGGCCATATTATTGACACCCTCTTCCATTACATGTTGAGTGTTGCTACGCTCAGCCTTACTAAGAATGCGTGAAACGAGTTTCAGACTGTCCTGGGTGGCCTTGATGCCTGCATTGGCACTCAAAGTGACGAGTGCCGCTATGATGATTGTGAGTATCTTATTCATAAGCTGTTAGAACACGTAAGTGAGTGAGAGTGAGTTTTTGATGGTCGAAGTGGTGTAACTAACACCGTCAATCTTGAATTTGTGAGTGGTGATGGGTCGGGTCAGCTGTGCGCCGAGCATAATTGGGCCGAGTCGCAGTTGAAGTCCTATTTCCCAGAAAAGATTGAATCTGTCAGGATACATTGGCAAAATATCATCGGCATCCTTAAGGGCATTGTAGCTATGTTCCAATTTTAGGCCGTTGACATTCTCGATATATCCCGAGTAGGTGCGTGACAACATGTAATTAAGGTTTACACCGCCATGCAGCGCGAGAGCCACTTTTGAGGCGAAGGGGAGATTATAGAAAAGCTGCACGGGGAGTGAAAGTGAGTGTTCGCGATACTTGTTAAACCCGGTGGTCACGTCACCCTCGCCGCTGTCTAACTTGTCCGTTTTGGTCTGGTAATATTCCCAATAGAGTCCGGTGTAGATTCCGAGACCGAAGCGGAGAGTGGGCTGATACTGCACGCCCACCTTGATACCGTGGAGCCAGTCATCGTTGCCGCCATTGGCGTCGTCCCATGCCGCGAGCGTTCCGTTATAGACGGTTTTGCCGTCCTGTTTCACCTCATATTTTTTCTGAACATAGGCCACGGTTAGTCCCATGGGCGGTGCATCGTATTCACGTTCCCAGGGCCACACGATTTTTTGGCGACGTTTGATTGTAATGATCTGGTCATAATCCATGTCGTTTTTCACTTTGACCGATCGGCTTCCTTCGTTGCCCTGGAATGTAGCCTTGAATTTATAGCGGGAACCCACCGGGAGGTCAAACTCATAGAAACGCTGTTCGCCCTTGGCATGGTCCTCACTGATTTTGTAGGCTTCTTCTTTACCGGCATAGAGCATCATGGGCACATTCGACATGTTCTCAAATGAGCCTGATACGCGGAAGCGATGCCGTTCACACGGCTTTAGCTTTACGGTTGTTTCCTTGGCTCCTTTTACAATTTTCACTGTCTGTATGTCGAGTTTTCGTTCATTGTTATTGCTGACAGCTTTCACTGTGTGGTTGCCTGAAGGAAGTGTGGTGATAAAAGGTGCCTTGGTTGCAACTTTTTCATCATCGATATAGATGGTTACGTTGCGATCCGAGCTTTCAATTTTCAGGGGCATGAGTTCGCGGAGGTCGAAGTCGGGGTTTGTCACCTCGTTGAATTTATTGGTTGTCGAGGTGACGTCAATTGTGCGGGTGACCTGTTGACCGTCGGGGAATTCGAACACAATGTTATGTTTTCCCAGGGTGACATTGCTGAAACGTGCCGGCGAGTCCTTGCTTTCATTCCGGTCCAGATTCACCTTTACGCTCTCAAAGTCGGAAAGGGGCTCAAGGTCGATAGTCATGCGCTTGTCCACCTGTAGCGTCACTCCATATATCCCTTTGTTGGCGAGGGCGGGGAGCTTCACTCGGGCAGCTCCGAACACTGGATGGGAAAAATTGAGGTGAGGTTCCTCAAGGGATATGTATATGAAGGTGAGGGGAGTACCCGCTTCCGTGGTTTCTTGCTTTATCCCATTGGGATTGCAGATATCTGTGGATATTTGTGTGTTGCCTGTTTGATTTTCAGGGAAACCATCGTAGCTTATAACAATTAGTGCTTGTTCAGGATTGCGGTTGCCGTCGGCATCTTCCTTAGGCCAGACCGGGGAGATGCCCATGGTGGCTCCTCCGTCAACTTTTATCGAACCGTCCACAATTCTGAGTTGTGCATAGCTGCACATCGTGGAGATGATGAGCAGGATGACTGATATTGTAATTCTTGATTTCATAGGCTTGTGTCAAAGTTAGAGAGTGGGAAAAGACTTTTCATGCGGGAGAGGCTCACGCGGTTGGGCGTCCAGGTGCGCACATAGATTTCTGCGCCCGACGGTTTCATTCCCACTTGCAGTGTGAGAAATCCCTTGTCGTTGTAGCTTGATGAGTTGTAATCCTGCTTTAGCTGAATCCAGAATGCTTCGCTGAGAGTGGGAGGCGTGACGGCTCTTGTTAGAACGGCGTCATGATATTTGAGGTGTATGTAGCTGTTTTTTGCAAATGTCTGTTCAAGGTTTTTCAAAAATTGGTCCTTGTTGAAGTTCTCGTAAAACACACCCTTCACATACAGGGGCCCGTCGTTGCTCTCGAGGCTCTTCATGAATTTCTTGTTTTTTTGCTGTTTTTGGGAAACGGAGCCTGTGATGATGATGGCATCGCCGTTGAACACCATGTCAAGGTAATCTTTGTCCTTGGTGGTGTAGGCGGTCTGATAGTCCTCCATGAATTTCACTATGGCGTAACGGCTGTCCATTTGCCAGTCAGCGGAGCGGAAAATGTCGTTTTCGGCATTGTCGGTGAGGGCGTAACCGATGCTCTCCACCAAGCGGCTGTCGGGCCCGAATCGCAGCACTATGCTTTCGTTGCGGCTGTGTTTCCCGTTTTTGACGGATACGGGGATGGATGAGCAGCGAATGTAATGCGTGGCGCGTTCAAACTTCAGCTGAGGAGTTTTGCTCACACTTATCTGCCCGGCATTTGTCATCATCTGAAACTTGACGAGTGCTTCGGGAGTGAAATATTTATAAACCGACTCGTAATCACGTGAGCGGAGCGCTTTTTCAATATCAGCAGCTGCGGTCAGCAAGTCGGCACTTTCCGTAGCTGCATCTATAAAAACCCGTTGCACCTCCCTGTAGCGTTCCTCTACGCGGGCCGGGATGCCCTCGCTCATTTCAGCTATTTCATAGTTCATCTTTCCCCAGTCGCCGTTGGCATCGGCTTGCACCTGGGTTTGCTCGTCGTTGAGCTTCACCGGGATGGTCTTGGTGTTGAATCGGTCATACGATATTTTCGGCCCCGATTTGAATGCCCGTACCATATCCTCTTCCATCTCATCGGGATTGTCATAGCGGTAACGTATGTTGAAACTTACGTTTTTCTGGCCGCTGAGCTTGGGGTATTTGAGTGCTGCCCGACCGTTTTTAACGCTCACGCTACGGTTCTCCTCATTGTTGAAATAGTTGATGTCAAGGTGGGACACCGGGCGGTCGCCGTAGGAGATGTAGATGTTGATGGTGTAATGATCATAGTCTATCGGGTCGTAATAAACCTTTTCATCCTCCAGAACCACCTCAATGCTTTCAAGGATGGATTTGATTTTATCGTCGAGCCATGACTGCACCATGCGGTTGTCGGTGAGTTCCAGCTTGGTGTTATACTTGTATTGCTTCGCAAGTTGAAGTGCCCATCCGAGATTGCGCAGGGCGTCGGCAATATTCACTTTACCTTCTTGATAAATGGCTTCTTCAATTAGGTTGTTGATGCGTTCTATTGCTTGCGCTTCCGATTCCTTAAGCTGCTTGATGTAGTCGGCCTTGGAAATGTAAACGAATGTGACATAGCTTTTCTGTCCGTTACGTTCGGTTGAGTAGTCAATTTTGTTCACATTGTTGAAAGCAGCTGCCGAGCGGATGATGGATTCGGTGTCGTAGCGGTCATTCATCTCCGTGATAGTGAGGTCGACGGTCGATTTTACTTGACGCGACATGTCCTGGATGGCGGCGTTGAAGGCATCCGCATTGTTTATCAGGCTGGTGCTTTCACCGTAAAAATATTTGGTTTCATCAGCTTTTATTTCCTGAATTCGGGCCGACTGCTCGGGTGTCTGTGCCGAAAGGCATAGCACTGCAAATAGCGTGGAAAAGACCGTAAGTATCTTTTTCATTGCAAATTATAGTGAGTGAAATGGGTGAGGGTAACGGGTGCGAAGTGGGCAGAGGAGGAGACGGCTCAGTCTCATCCTCTGTCACTTTTTGATGGGGTGGAGGGTTAGAATCTGTTCTTGGAATTACTTTAAACAGTTTCTTAGTCCATGGATTTTTTAATATCCTCCACGAACTCCATGTTGTTCTTCAGATTGTTTCTGAGAGCGGAGTTGCCGGCAACAGACGGACGGGAGAAATAGACGCGCACTTGAAATGTGTGGTTGGGATTTTCTTTGTAAAGATAGAAGTAGCGCTTGATGTCGCCATTGAGCTCCTGAGCCACACGCTTTGACCATTTATCCACTTGGGTTTCCACATATTCTCCTGAGGCATTACCCGAAAGTTCAGCTATTTCACCCTTGATGGCAATTTGAAGTTCACGAACAAAGTCGTTTTCTGCAGCCGAGCGGGCTTCTGATTCTCCGCGACGGATGGAGGGAGCCTGCAGCACATTCTCTACCATAGCTTCGTTTTTGCCACCTGAAAATGTGGTTGCAAGGAGAAAAGTTGTGAGTTCGTCTTCAAGTGTGTTCGCACCAGAGTAGACCCATTTTTGCTTCTTAAGCTCTTTGGCCTGCTTCTTGGCTTGCTTTTCGGCTTCTTTGCGATCGGCTTTCATCTCCTTTTCAGTCTTTCCATAGGTTTGGGCCGATACCACAGGGGCAGTCATGGCGAGCGCCACGGCTAACATAACAACTTTAAAAAAACTTTTCATGCGAAAGATGGTATTAATTGGTTATAAATCGAAGGTAAATATATGCATTTTCGCAAAGTTAAGCTTTTTTATGAAAATTTGAAAATATTTTTTTGGTCCAAAAAAGTCTATCTTCTCTCTCTTGGCTGATCATTGGGGCGTGACGGGGAGGTGCACGTCAAGCTGCGGGAAGGGGAAGCTGAGTCCGCGGGCAGGAAGGGTGTTGTAGATGCGTTCGTTGACGTCGAAGTACACTCCCCAGTAGTCGGCCGATTTCACCCAAGCTCTCACAGAGAGATTCACGCTGGAGTCGGCGAGTTCCGAAAGATATACTGTGGGTGTGTGATTGATTTTCGGAGCAAGCGGAGTGATGTCAATGGAGGGCACAGCCACCGCTTCGGGATCAACAACCTTGCTGCCGCGATGGAGCATCCGTTGCCACAACGAACGCTTCTTGGGCGCATGGAGAGCGGCATCCGAGGCATCGGCCTCTTCTTGAGCTAAACGGCCAACGGGGTCGTTGTCCGGAGCCTGGCTGACTATGCGCGGATCGGCGGCGAGAATTTCAAGAATCACCTCGCGCGCCAGGGCCACATCGTCGCCATAGCTTATACCCACGCTCCAGTCTATACGGCGATATTCCTCGCGGCTCCAGTTGTTTATGGAGCCAGTGGAGAGGGGACCGTTGGGCACTATGATCGATTTGTTGTCGGGTGTGGTTATGATGGTTGAGAAAATCTGTATCTCCTTCACCACGCCGGCATATCCCTGGGCCTCGATGTAGTCACCAACTTTATAGGGTTTGAGCAGGAGAATGAGCACTCCTCCGGCAAAGTTTTGGAGGGTGCCGCTCAAGGCCATACCGACAGCGACACCGGCCGAGGCAAAGATGGCGATAAACGAGGTGGTATTTATGCCAAGAATACCTATCACTGTCACCACAAGGATAAAGTAGAGCACCATGTTGACCAGTGAAAGCACAAACGTGGTGAGCGACTTGTCCACTTTGCGGCGCACGAGTATACCGGCCGTGAACGTGTATAGCTTCTTGATAATGAACTTGCCGGCATAGAACACCAGGATGGCCACTGCGAGATGAATGGCGAAGTCCACCAGTGTGGAGGCTATGCGGTTGATCAGGTCATCGAACGAAACGGCATTGAGCGCGCTCCATGCTTTTTTCATATCTACGGCCGCAGTGTCGGCCGGGGCGGAGTCACTTACTCCGGGAAGGGGGATCTGATTCAGAATCATTGCGGTTGCAGGTGTTATACTTAGAATTTGGTTGATGTTGATGGTCAGTTGGACATTGTGATGTGGCGATACCATGCCGTTTCATGGTAGCCGTAAGTGTAGGGCGGGTTATCTTCATTGACAATGTTCACGCCAAGTCCGCTGAACTCCGAAGCGTTCAGGCCATAAACCGCCGGGGTGGTGTGGAATTCGACCACCACCTGGTTATATGCCTCATCCCATGCCTTGCGCAGATCAGGCCTGCTTTCGGTGAGGGCATGGAAATAATGGCGCATGTCGAAAATTCCGGTCTGCATCACTGCCTTGCGGAAGTAGGGCACTGGCGAGTAACCGTCGGGCAGCTTCTGGAGTAGTGGTTGACGGCAGGCATTGGCCAATTCCTCCAGCCCCTCGGTGGCAATCAAGGTTATGGCACAACCGTTGATGAGCGGGTTGTTGTAGAACCCGAAAGTGTTGGCCAATGCTTGTGAAAGTTGAGGCGTTTCGCTCAGCAGAAGCGGAAGATTCTGGGTATATGGCATTCCGTCGGTGCCCAGTTCGGTTGGCGATGCTATTATGTAAGGCGTGAGCGCTCGTAGCTCGTAGGCCACTTCCACAGTGGCCATGTGGCAGCAATCAAAGTAGATGAAGTCAAACCGGTTACCCTCCAGGGCTTGCGCCAGGGCGGGGAGCTTCATCTTTTTAGTGCCTCCGGTTTCATCGCGGCCGAATGACAGGGGTGCTATGAAGTCAGGATCGCTGAATGAGTCCTGATCGGCGAGCCAACCGGTGGCATGGCTCCAAAGCACCAGCCCGCGTGAAGTGGCCGAAGACGTGGCGTTATTGAAGTCGGTCACCACCTGCTTCATGCGCGCAATGGTCACAGATGATTCAGATGCGGGGTAGGAGCGCAGTGTGTGTTCCGAGCCGTCGGATGTCAACTCAAACAGTCGTGCATCCGTGCCAGTGGGATTGCGATAGACCAACACTCTCCCTTCGGATATGCGTCGCATAGCTTGCTTCATCTCCAGAAGGTCCAGTTCGGAATAGTTGTGCAGGTCGTTGTTGTCAACCATATATATCAGTATGGCTCGGCCGGGGGCCGGCGCAGGCGCCTCGTCGCGACATGAGCCGAGGACACATGCGGCGAGCATGATGGTCAACGTAAGGATGAGAGTTTTCAGTTTCATAGTGTGCAAAATTACAAAAAAGTATGTTGATACCCAATGTTAGAACCCGTTATAGCGCTCTGAATGCTGAAAATTGTGAAAAATTGGGGCCTACAGTTCGCTATTGCGATATTTTTCTTTACCTTTGTGAAAAACTTAATTTAAATCAAACCAATGATAAACTCTAAACCTTACGTGATTGGTATCGACATGGGTGGCACCAACACCGTGTTCGGTATTGTCGACGCTCGCGGCATAGTGCTTGCGAGCAACTCCATCAAAACCCGCAAACATTCCAATATTTCGGATTATATCGATGAACTCTGCATGGAGATGAACCGCCTCATCACCTCCATTGAAGCGGAAGATAAGATCTATGGTATAGGTGTGGGCGCCCCCAATGCCAACTATTTCACCGGCATGATCGAGGATGGTGTTAACCTTCCTTGGCCCACCCCCATCCCATTTGCCAAGCTGCTCTCTGACAAGATGGGCGTTCCCGTTGCCATCACCAACGATGCCAACGCCGCAGCTATCGGCGAGATGACCTACGGCGCAGCCCGCGGTCTGAAGGATTTCATAATGATCACCTTGGGCACCGGTGTTGGCAGCGGTATCGTGGTGAACGGTCAGCTCGTGTATGGCCACGACGGATTTGCCGGTGAGCTCGGTCACGTGATTGTGAAGCGTAACAATGGACGTCTGTGTGGTTGTGGTCGCACCGGCTGCCTTGAGACTTATTGCTCCGCAACAGGTGTGGCACGCACCGCGCGTGAGTATCTTGAAATGACCGATACCCCTTCGCTTCTCCGCGATCTCCCCATTGAGGATATCACTTCCAAGGATGTGTATGACGCTGCCATGGCAGGCGACAAGCTGGCCAAGAGTGTGTTTGATTACACCGGTACAATCCTTGGCGAAGCCCTTGCTGACTTCACTGTGTTCACTTCGCCTGAAGCGTTTGTGATTTTCGGTGGTCTGGCCAAAGCCGGCGACCTTATCCTCAAGCCCATCCGCGAGGCCATGGAGAAGAACATGCTCTCCATCTGGAAAGGCAAAGTTCAGGTTATCCTCAGCGAACTTAAAGAGGCCGATGCAGCCGTGCTCGGTGCAAGCGCCCTGGGTTGGGAAGCCAAGCCCGCAGCTTCATCCGAGGCTGTAGTGGCCACTCCGGAAGCGTAAGCTTTCTTGAAAAATACGGTCTACACAAAGGCTTCTTCATCGGCTGATGGGGAAGCCTTTGATTTACCATAGGGAAGCCTCATGGTCCCGCGGCCTCATGTGCAGGCGTGTCCATTGGGGAATAGGGCGCGGAAGAGTTGGCGGTTACGCGCAAAATGAGTAATTTTGCGCCATAAAAAATCAGTAAAATACTTTCAAAACGATATGGAACAGCGAAAAGTGAGAGTGAGATTTGCCCCGTCGCCCACGGGACCTCTCCATATTGGCGGTGTGCGCACCGCGCTTTATAACTATCTCTATGCGCGTCAGCATGGTGGGGATATGATTCTCCGCATCGAGGACACCGACTCAAACCGTTTTGTGCCCGGTGCCGAAGATTACATCATCGAGGCTCTCGAATGGCTCGGCATCAAATTCGATGAGGGTGTGGGCTACGGTGGTCCTCATGGCCCTTACCGTCAGAGCGAGCGCCGTGACATCTATCGCCGCTACGTGAAGCAACTCCTCGATGCCGACAAGGCCTACATTGCTTTCGACACCCCCGAAGAGCTTGACGCTGCCCGCAAGGCCACTCCCAACTTCCAGTATGATGCCTCCACCCGCGGCTCCATGCACAATTCTCTCTCCCTTTCTCCTGAAGAGGTGAAATCGCTCATCGACGCCGGTGAGAAATATGTGGTGCGCTTCAAGATTGAGCCTGGCCACGATGTGGTGGTCAACGACCTCATTCGCGGCAAAGTCACCATCAACTCCTCCATTCTTGACGATAAAGTGCTTTATAAAAGTGCCGACGATCTGCCCACCTATCACTTGGCCAACATTGTCGATGACCATCTGATGGAGGTGAGCCATGTGATAAGAGGCGAG
>CAJUSN010000006.1 GCA_910589095.1 uncultured Muribaculaceae bacterium | reverse complement strand
AACACCGCCAAGCCGTCTTTTAACACTTCAACCGCTTATTTACATTGACCCCAAAGTTGTTGTGAAGATAGTATACCGTCACAATCAACTCAAACGGGCGGTTTATCATACGCCCGGCATAGACTCGGCATTGCTTCAGGAAATTGCGCTCATAGGTTCTTACCCGCGAATTTTTAATTATCCGTCTGCCTCCGGTAGCTTTATCCGGCACGGATTGGTAGTTGTTTGCCTTGGCTACGATTTGCCCGGTTATAACCTCAACATCGGCGGGTGTGCTGTTATTCCTCATCATCGAAGCCTATTCTAATTTCTCCTATCAATCCCCCGGTTTGCCGGAGGTTCATTTGCTGTGGTGCGTTCCATCCATTGAGAGAGGCTAACAGCTTTGCGGCCTCTATCTTTCCATGAAGCTCATAAGAAAGACTATCACCGCTTCCCCGAACGGCCTTAACTGCATTCCTCATCTTCTTAGAAAGTTGCCACGGCTTGCGGATTCTCGATTGCCCGGTCTTGGGGTCGGTGTAGTAGAGTTCCGACACGTCAGCGGTTACAATGTCGATTAGACGTTGCTCTACTTGTCGGCGTTCCTCCTCAGTGAACTGTCGGCGTTCCTCCCTGAGGGTGTCAATCCTTTGGGCTATCTTGGGGTTACTCATCAACTCCCATGCCGCGTGATGAACTGTCGCGGGCTGCATCTTGGTAGTGTCGTAGGCCATTCGGTAAGCCTCGGACGCGTTCCCCTCAGTATCGAGATAGTGACGGCAAAACAACTCCTGCTTTTCCGTCAGCCGGATATGATTTTTATTTTTCATCGGTCATTGAGTATTGCCACGGGTCAATGCCCAAATTGTCATAGTTAAGGGAATTGTTGCTATTAATCCATGCCATTGCCATAGCACGCCAATTTTCAATCGGGTTGCCGTCTAAGTCAATCCAATCAACAGCGGAATACTCGTTGAAAAATAGGAAAGACATCTGACTGTGATTTTGTCCCGGTTTTGAATGGCTTGAAAAAAACAACCTCACTTCATCTTGTGTTGGAACAGCGACGCGCGCACTCCGGATAGCGTTCCTTTGATTTACATTTTCATTATGATTATCATTATGATTATCATTATGATTATCATTAGGATTTACATTAGGTTGTTTTTGGTTGTTTTTTGGTTGTTTTCTCGCATTGGAATTTCCACGCGGCGCGCCTCCCTTTTTGCCGTTCATGTATCTTTTGAAATTAGCATCAAGTTGAGGTTTGATTGCAAGCCATACAGATTTCACAAGCCCTTTCAATTTGGGCTCTTCCTGATTCAACGCGTATAGCGCAATTGCACGATACAATTGCAACTGCTCCTCCGGCTGTGCCTCCTCGATAGACTCCAGGAACGAGCGGTGAAAAATAAAACTCTCCCTTTGTTCCATCACTCAGCAAGCCAAAATAATTCATACTTGGAGCCGTCATTTCTCGTCACCTCCTTTGAGGCTATGCCAATGCCTTTGGATTGCAGGCTCATCACAATCCCGAACACTTTGCAGATTCCTAACTCATGGCTGAAATCAGCAATGGTGTAACGCCCCTCACGACGGAGGACGTTATAAAACTTCTGTTCTTGCTCGGTCAGTATCGGCGTATGTGGCTGAGGTCTCATTTCTCGCCTCCTTTCCCGGTGCAGTATGCTGCCGCAGCCGACTCGGCCTCAGTGCGTGTGTTCACGCGGTTCTGCATCATCCACGCCTCAACCTCGGCGCGGTTAAAGTAAATCTGCTTCCCTCGCGGTCGGTAATAGGGGATCTCCTTGCGGTGGGTGAGGTTGTAGAGGTGGCTCCTGCTTATACCGGTGAGCAGGACCGCATCCTCAAATGTTAGCACGTTTTTCGCAGCCAAGAGGGTGTTACGTTTGATCTCGGCCAACTCGGCCAATATCACTTCTTCCATAAATTGGGAAAATGAGTTTATATATACACTCGCCCTCCCCCCTGTCCTAAACTCTTAAAGACGACATCATCACATACCATACCCCGAACAAACTTGAACGGTCATGGCCTCGGGCTCGTTCTTCTTTTATTACTGTAAAATTAATAAAAAGTTCAATATTTAACAAATATATTTGCTTTTTCGTTTTTCTTGAGCTTTAGAAAATGCCGTTAACGAGATTGACGGCCTCAACTTTCTTGGCGTCCACAATCTTGGCGTATATCTGCGTTGTGGAAACGTTGGCATGTCCCAACAGCTTACTCACAGTGTAAAGATCAGCGCCGGCCGTTAGAATCATAGTTGCGAACGTGTGCCGGGCTACATGAAAAGTCACATGTTTAGATATTCCGGCTCTCTCAGCCCATTTGCGGAGGTGGTAAGCGTGGGAGAAGTCCGTTACTGAAGTAAGATTGAAAACAAGGCTTGACTTGTCGGCATCCTCGCGCCTGGGCATCCATCGGACCGCGTTGGCTGAAAGCGGGATTATAAATGGCTTTCCTGTTTTCTTGATTAGGATTTTGGCGAAATGCTGCCCTCGGTCTACATAGATGTTATCCCACGTCAGCCCCTTAACATCTGAGAGACGTAAACCGCAGAAACAGCTAAAAAGAAACGCCCGCTTAATATCAGATTCACACGGTGTAGCGATAAGCGCTTTCACTTCCTCAACGGTAAGATATTCTCTCGTGCCCTCTGCCTGCTTGGGTTTGTCGGACAGACTCAAACGCGTGTAGGGGTTGTCTGCTATAACCCCACGGTTAACCGCCTTGTTAAGCAAAGTATTCAAGCACTTGAAATAAATATATTGCGATCCGCGCGATAGCGCACGGCCATACCGTCCCGGATTTTCAGCGAGATGCTTGCTGAATCCTCGTACGAACTCAGGCGTTACATCTTTCATTACAACTTGATCGCCGGCATAGTTGACCACGTGACCACGCAGGCTCTTGTAAATCCGTGCCGTCTTGTCGGTCGTTCTTTTCCGGACCGCTTCAGTTTGAGCGTCTATCCAATCCACAAGCCGCATTTTCTCACGAGTTATCGGCTTGGTTATCCCAGCTGCCTCATTGGCCAGTTCAATAAGCCTTTGGGCTTTTATTGCGTTGGCAACCTGAAGTGTGTTGGCGTTACGCTGCTTGGCAACGACATCTGTTTCAGGGATGAGGTACAGTTTCAAAAATTCATATTCGCGCCGCCCTGAAACGTATTTATCAAGGTAAAGCGACTTATTCCCATTAGCTAATGATTTTATGCGGAGCCTTATCGGTTCCTTTATTACAGCTTGCCTTTTAGCTTTTGCCATTGTTACTGTGATTTGTTACCGATGCAAAGATACCCAAAATCCTCATCGCAACAAATACGAGTAACAAAATAGTAACAAAAATACCACAACTATACCATAACCATAGTGAAACAACCGAATACACAAAAGCCAATAACTCACTGAACTATTTACCTTTGATTTACTTTTATTTATCCTTTGTTTCACCCTCATTGTTTTTTAACGAGGTAGCAAACACTCGGTTGAATTATTTTGAATAGCAACTGCTGCTTCAGTTATTCATTTCATAACACTTATTGTTTCATTGCGAGTCTTTTGTGGGTGATGGCTTTATGGCACACACATATACCATCCGCTATTTCTCCGCCAGTACTTTCTCATAGATTTCGGCAGTGCGTTGAGCAATCATACCCCAATCATACTCTCGCAAATCATATTCCCTGGGACCACTTCCGGCGCCCATAACCTTGCGGATTGCACTCTGAAATGAAGATGCTTCGCCAGGGGTGGCATAAGCCTCCTCAGGCAGCGGAATAATATGAGATGCGGGGATGTCGGAAGCCACGATGGGCAATCCGAAACTCATTGCTTCAAGAAGTACCAGTGGAAACCCCTCGGAATAGGACGACAGCCCAAACATGCCGGCATTGGCATACAGCGCCACCAAATCATTGCCGGTGGTATACCCCGGCAGAATCACTTTCCCAGCACGGTCAAGCGAGGCAAGTCGCTTACGAGCATTAGGGTCATGATCCGAGTCGCCTGCAATAACGAGCTGCGACACCTCCGGCATTTCCTGCACAGCCTCAACAAGCGTTTCAAATCCTTTCTCCGGTGTCAATCGGCCCACCGCGAGAATATACTTGCCGGGAACGGCTCCTATGCGCCTGACAAATTTCTCTCCGCTTTCGTCAACTTTATTTATTGAAATCCCATTCGGAACGGCCTCCGACTTGTCAAGCACCCACTTTGGGTATTTTTCCCTTTGCAGCGGGCTAACGAATATGACAGCCGAAGCAAATTTAAGCGAGAGCCTTTCGCCCAAGCGTAATATCCACCTGGCAAAACCACCCCATTTGGCATGTTCATAATTAGGGCTATGATAAGTCAGCACAACCGGATAACCGAGCAGCCGAAGATACGGTATGAACAGCCCCGGTCCGATATTATGCACATTGACGCAATCCACCCGGTGAAACGTAAGGTAGATAACACACAACAATGTATGGATCACCGCTTCGAAACCCTTTATGCGGGTGGAGGGAAGGTCTATGAAATCAATTCCATCCATCTCCACACAGGACTTTTCAGAAAGATACGGCTTGCGCCTGAACACCGTCACTGCGAATTCACGCGACAGTAAAGGCATCAACCGCTGGCAATGGCTCTCCACTCCCCCTTGAACAAAGGGGAAACCGCGTATTCCTATTACAGCTATGCGCTTCTTTTTACCCAAATCCGGAAAAGTAGTAAGTGATTGAGAAAATCAATCCCAACAGATATCCTTACCCTGACGGATGCGCCACTTGTTTTTCAAAATCCATTTGATGGGAACCCAAGGGCGACGCTTCATGTCATGACGCTCCGTAACAATGAAGGCACAGTTACGCTTGCAGTTTTTCACCTTCTCAAGAGCTGCCTTGGCCTTATCGGAAGCCATTATCTCTTCAAAGGACTGCTCCTTGATGTTGCCAAGGACCCATTCTTCGCCCGAGCCGTTGCACGGCGACACATTGCCCCAAGGGTCAATGAAGAAAAAGTCGGTCAGCGCTCCGCAGGCCGGACGATATCCGCTCTCGTCGCCACGCAATCTGCGATGGATCGACCGATTGAAGAATGCACGTCCATAGTCCTTCAGCTTTTTCTTCAACCCGCGTCGCTTGGAAGTGAGCAACGCCTTCACAAACAGCTCATGTTGGGCAAGGGCTTCAGCACTTTCAATCTGATTGTCGTCCTTGTGGAAATACCACGAATTGTGAACAGTTGAATTACCGAGCTCCACATCAAGAGCCACACACAGTTCATACAGATGCAGAAGATCCTTATAGTTATCAGGTGATATAACCACCGAAAATCCTATGTTGCGGCATTTCGTTTTCTTCAATTCCAACATGGTGCGGAGCGCGTGGTCGAAGCCATCAACAATCCCGCGTTTGGAATCATTGATTTTAGGCAGCCCCTCAACACTTACCCTTATAAGAATATTAGGGTATTTATTGGCCAACTCAACAATTTTTTCCGTATTGTAGCCATTTGTGCTAAGCTCCAGCAACGAGGATTTGGGATACAGAATCTCGAAAATCTTATCTATATCCTTTCTGATTGTTGCTTCGCCTCCGGTTATGTTGATACGCAATCCCGGTGGCAACTTCTTATAATATTCGGCATCTATCTCCTCTTTCGGTGCAGTAGGGAACTTCCAGATATTGCACATGTTGCACTTGGCATTGCACCGGAAAGTGGTTATAAGGCTACCTTGAACAATATTTTTCATATGGTATGGAAAATGGCCGGAGCCAACATCTTTTTTATTTTTTAACGTAATTACAGGCCTGTTTAGTACATCCACGCATTTTTTTTCAAAAGTTTTCTTCCGAAATCTTTATCTGCCTCTGTCCTCGTTGAAGATATCAACCAACGCCTCGGCCACCCCGGTGTTCAGAAATTGGTTGCGTCCCGCGATCGCTTTTGAATGAAACTCTTCATATCTGTCGAGCATCGTCTTCAAATCATCAGCGCCCCAATTGTCGCGCACAATACCACACCCGAGCTTCTTCACATAGGCATGAGTCTCTGCCACGGTGTTCATCAACACGGGCGTACCGTTGGCTATAGCCTCCGTTACTGAAACCATATTCAGATCCGAAGCTGTGTTGACCAGAAAAGCCTTCGCACGACGCTCCACTTCGGTCATCCTCGCATGAGCGAGAAAGCCCATAAACTCCACTCTGTCAGAGATTCCCAGAGCTTCAACCTGCTTTTTCAAAGCATCCTCTTCAGGGCCCTCCCCTATTATTTTCAGCATGGTATGTTCCTGGGGATACTTCTGTTAAAATCAGCAAACTTTTCTATTATGCTATCCACGCGCTTTCTCTTGACCAGCATGGCTATCACGACAAAATAATCCTCACTTTGGTCCGATGGATAGAACAAGGTTTCATCGGCTCCATGAGCCACCACCTTTTCGCTGACACGTTTCATGAATCTTTTACTGAACGATCGCGCTCCGGGCGACATGGCCACAAGACGCGTGTTACCCATGAACGGCCTCGCAATGCAATGACACCAAAACTTAGCAGGAATTTTTTTTGCAAAACGTTGATAAACGCCCACTTCCTGCCATATCATCAGCTTTTCGGGACACACCATCGATGCTATCAACGTGGGTATCGAGAAAGACTCCACCGAAAGCACCATATCGAAATCATGCGCATTTTGAGCAAGATAACGTCGGAGCCCCGCAGGATTTGGCAATAAATGAGGCTTGAACACAGAGGGCAGCGCAGATGGGAAGTACACCACCTCAAACTCGTTCCTTTCAGGCTCCAATGGCCGGAAATCTTCCGACGCCAGCAACCTTACTTCATGGCCATTGGCCACAAAACCGCGGGCCATGGTGTAGATCATGGTATCGTGATTCGACTTGCGACGCAGAATCTTTCCGTCAACAGCTGTGGAAAGTATAAAATTAAGTATCAGGACCCTCATTTTTTCAAGGCACTATAAGGGTATATACACGTTCGGCTGTCTGACCCTTGAGCAGTGCTTGCAGGGTCTTTCGTTTCATTGACTGCGGAACTATCGCCAACAAATTGGCATCATACGCATCAGCCACATGCTCAAGCATGAACAGTTTCTCGACATCCGAAACATTTACAATCACGTAGGCGCCTTCCGTAGCAGCCTTTTCAGCTAATGTCTTGGCCACATTCGGATTGGACAATTCATCCACAGAGAGCCCCGACTCCTCTTCTACAGAAAAACCGGCTGCTTGCAACGACTGGATAAAGCTTTCCTTGGCTTCCGCATAATCGGAAAAGTCTGACCAATACACAACCCGGCGGTCAGGATGAGTCAACAACAAGGTGCGCATCCTCTCATAAGGATCGGCCGTGTCCTTCACGCTGACAGCCCGCTGGTCTATACCCATGAACGCAACATCCATCGGCTGCTTCACACGACGCTGACACCACATCACAACCATAGCCACAAAAGTGCTCCCCACAAGAGCAAGGATGAGTGCTCCGAGAATCACCAGTATTTTCTTCACCGGAAGACCGGGTTTTTGCACATAGGCCGGCTGGAACACATACCCGAGATCGGTATCCGTGTATAGTTTCAGCACTGCATTCTCACGCGCCTGCACAAGGAAAAGATAGAGCGCGTTTTGAAACTCCTTGTCGCGGGCAAGTGAGGTGTAATTGTTTTCCATGTCAGGATACTGGCTGAGCCTGTTGGCAGCCATTCCCGTCAAACCGGTTTGAAGATCAATCTCGGCTTGGGCTTTATCTATTATTGTTCGGGCATTATCCTTTATCAGGTCCGACATAGTGGCTATTTCCTGATTCAACAGCAGCAGCGAGTTATTGCTTTCTGTTGCCGAACGGCGCAAGTCACGGCGTTGCATTATCAACTTGTTGTACTGCATGATGGTTGAATCACCCATTGAAGTCACCTGCGGAAGAAGCACATCGGCACCCAGGTCATTCTTTATCGATGACAACACCCTCTCATAATAATCCTTCTTGCTCTTTGCGGCCAAGAGGCTTGCTTTACCCTCCGCGCCCATAGCAGCCATAAGTTTAGCTTCAGCTTCTATAGCCGACATGGAAGTGCTTTTCTGATAGTCGGTCACCTTCTGCTCAGCCGTTTCAAGCTGCTTGAGCGTTTCAGCAATGCGCTCATCGTAATATTTTATGGAGTTCACAGCCGTTTCATGCACACGGTCAAGACGTTTGGCATTATACTCAGCCATAACCCCGTCCACTATTGCTTTCCCAAGTTCGGCATTTGCATATTCAAGTTTTATCTCAATCACGTCGCTCAGCTTCGTCATCACATCGATATCAAGCAGAGCTGCGAGGTTAACTGCGGCCCCCGAATTACCGAACACATTTATGGACATTTCACGATAAGGCGACGAATCAAAGGTCTCACCACGAAGAATCTGTATATTGCCATAGGGGGTTTTCAAATTCGTAGGCAGTGTAACGCCCTCGGCTTCAGCAATCACACGTTTAAACAAGCCTTTCGTTGCCTTGATATCGGCTTTGCCGCCCGGGAGCAGCTTCACATTCACATTGTAGCTGACCGACAACGTGTCGAAATACTCGGCCGAAGCCTCCACCACCACCGGTGAATCACCCCACAGCTGAGCCTTCTCGCCATCCTCGGTTTTGCCCACATAGGAACGGTTGAGCGACAGCTTTTTCACTGTTCTCACCAACACGTCATGGCTGCCCAACACCAGCACCTCATTATCCACTGCCGATGCACCGAAACCGCCCACCGAGAACGTTTTCATGATTTGGCCAATTCCTCCAGCTCCTTTTCCTGCGGAACTCAAAAGCCCGGCGCCGCCATCAGATAGACTATCTTCACCGACCAGCATCTCACCACCGATCGGTACCTTAGGGAGCATTCTTGACACTACCCAAAACGCACCACATAGCATGCACAGCGATGACACTAAATAAAGCCACCACAGACGCTTGACGGAGCGGCTGAAGCGACGCAGATCTATTATATTTTCCTTTTCCATATCAAAATTATATCTTTCTCATACATACATGTGATAACTTTTCTTCAGGAGCAACTGATTCTGATGTCTCCGTTTTCATTGAGCAAAGGTAGCCCAAATAAGCCATAATAATAAAGCCGCAACTCATGGTGAACGCAGTCCCCGCCACGCCTTCGATCAATATGAAGCAAATCCCTAAGACACCAACCACAAATTGGTAATGAAACTTCTTCGGATTACCCTCAAGCAACTTTGCCAACCGTCCATAAATCCATACAAACATGCCAAAGAACAGTATAACACCAATTACCCCAAATTGTGCCAGTGACGGATAGAGAGCATCACAAATAAAGTCCGGCATCTGCGGAGAGAGTCCGAACACCTTGTCAATACCGTACTCATAATAAACGTCGGAGTAATTCTGAGAGGCATACGATCCGAATGAAGCAAGTCCAGTGCCAAACGGAAAGTAGTCCACCAGTATAAGCGCACCGGTAGCATACATCACTGGACGAGCAAAGGTGGCCACTTCATTTGGGTCAAATGTTTCACCACCTCCCATAAGGAAATAGTATTGAATCTTTTGCCAAGCCACCGCAATTACAAGAGCCAAAACGCCAATCATCATAAACACATGCTTATAGTTGATTTTATTGAACATATTTGGCTTGTAAATCAGCATCATGAACAAAAACAAAACGCATTCGCCGTAATATTTCGAACGGGTGCATGCAATACCAATCAACATATATATACACGCGGTACGGATAGTATGCCTGTCCAATGTTCCATCTTTTTGAATGCTACAGCTTATATATATAAGCATGGACACGAATATCACTATACCCGCAAATGCCACATGGAACACAATCAAAGCTACCAACGCGTATCCACCTAAAAAAGACAAAGCTATGATGCTGCTGTTAATCAAAGCTATGCGACGCAACACAGCTTTATCCTTACAAGTCAATCGTGGTTTTACACAATAAAAGGTCAGAAATGAAATTAACGTCTTTATCTCTATAACAAAGTCCATCAGCACATAATTCACTGTGTTGAAATGAACAAAGAATATTGAATACACAACGTAAGCCCCAAAAAACGCCACAACCAACCACAGTGGAACATACCTTTTCCAATTGCCATTGACAATGCAGTCCAATCCCACCACAAGAGCGAGCATCAAAGCACACAGTTCATCGGCAAACTTAATAATATAGATGCTTGGAATGAACATGGCAAACCCAAAGATAAGCACCCAAACACATAATCTATCGGTTTTAAGCATATCCGTCTGCTATGTCAGTTCATCAATCTCGTATCAACAGGTCTTTATCTTACAGCAAGCGCTATGACCAGGGAGATTATAGCGGAACTCATACCTACAATGGTGGAGATAACAGACAGCTTGTAAGCATTGTTTTGATTGTAGCGTGAGTTATCCTCCTTTATATTGTTGGGCGACACAAGAACCACATCATTGTTCTTCAACCAAAAACATGGATTTTTTGTAATGTCAGATGACTGCAGATTGATGTGTGCATACTCTATCTGTCCATTTTGGCCACGACGGAGCACCAATACATTATCTCGCAGCGCATAATCGGTAAGATCTCCCGCTTCGGCAAGCGCATCCAGAATACTGAACCGGTCAGCATCCGTTTGTATGACTTGAGGTGATTTCACCTCCCCCATAACAACTACCCGATACCCCGACATGGTCACGGTAACCGTAGGATTATTTACATATTCTGATATCCGCTTGGTTAGATAATCCTTTAGTTGATAGGTGGTCATACCTGCCACATGAATCTCACCAAGCTTGGGAAAATCTATAAACCCCTTGTCATCCACAATGTACGTCTGCATCTGAGGCTGAGTACCCAGCTCTTTTGTACCTGGCGTTGCAGGATTAACATAGGGCCGATTGAATTCTGCTGTGGCTGCCGGAACTTCCGACATAACATTTATCGTCAACTCCGACTCCGGCTCAATAGCGGCCGTATAGGGTAAAGTTTCAAGAATACCCGTTGCCTGCGCATCAAGATCCTTGAAATACGCAAGATGCTGATTCGAAGTCTTACATGACATCACAGCCACACTTAGAACCAAAACTATAAATATATTAGAGATTTTCGCATTCATAAATTTTTACATATAGTTCTTAAAACATAACGGCATCTATATTGATTTATTGCTCTGCATCACACCATTCTTATCGCTGTGGCCCGGCGGAACGTTCTTCGCGCTTGGGGCCTTCAATGAGAAAAGCCATCGAGTCACGCCAAATCGTTGCAGCACATAACGATGAAGCACAATAGGGCCTAAGAATCCCACCGCCACTATCAATGTCACATCTACGGCAAATCCCGTCTCAACAGTCAATCGTCCCACAAGGGCCTTCATAAAGCCTTGGAACGTGGTGTGAAACAGATATATACTCATTGACACTTCCGAAATCACAACTAAGATCCGCGCAACCCTCAAACGACTCAAGCACACCGAAACCGGTACGATCATTAATATTCCTATCAATCCTGCAACCAATCTTCCAACATTACCCGATTCTGAATAACCAAGTACAAAAAGAACCAATGACAATCCTATAAACGCTAACGATGCGGCTACGAACATCCACGTTGACCATCTTGAATTTCTTTGGGGCGTTGACTTGACAAAGTCGGCGCAACACATTCCAAAAGCAAAATACGGCAGGTTACCAACAAACTGTGCTATGCAAAACGCGTCAGGCCACTGCAACTCAGGAACGCATAAAGCCACACTCACAAGAAACAACGTCAAATGCTGGACCGGCGATGTAAAGAAAGGGGCAATCAAAAATATAAGCGTCAGAGCCCAAAGAAACCATAAGAAATATCCGGCAACCGGATAATAAAACATTTTTGCAAAGGCGCTTAGATCAACCGGATGTTCCACATCAGCCACGCCTGATGTCAGTAGTTTTATCATGATGACCAGCACTGACAAACACACATACGGCAGCATCAACCGCTTCATCTTTCCGAGTTGGAATTGCCAATATGGTTTCCCTCGGAATGTTAACGTGTATAGATACCCGCTTGCCCACATAAACGCGGGCATGTGAAACGTGTAAATGTAATCAACAAACGCACTATAGTGCACCGGAACCCCTTCAGGATTATAATGGCCGATGACTACAAGGAGTATGCAAATAGCCTTTAGGGCATCTACATATATGGCTCTTCCTTTGGCTACTCCGACAGGCATAAGTGAAACGTTATTTTTTTCAGCAAATTTACAATAATAATTTAAATTGAGCGTAAAATCTATATGACAAAAGATGAAAGCAGAAGCAACACTTTGGTGAAGAACACCGGCATTTATGCAATCGGGACCTTCGGCTCTCGTTTGCTCATGTTCCTTTTGGTTCCTATCTATTCATTTTACATCTCGCCCGCCGAATATGGATATTTCGACATCTGCCTCAACATTGTCATTCTCCTTGGACCCATCCTTTCCTTTCAATATAGGGATGGAGCTCTAAGATTCCTTCTTGATGCCAAAAGCGAAGAATCTATCCAATCTGTCATCGGCCCTATTGTCCGAAGGTTGCTCATCAACACTTTGGTTTTTGCAACATTTTGCTTGGCCATTTCAATCATCCATCCAGTCAAATACCTCTGGCTAACAGCTCTCTTCGGCATTTCATTTGCATGGTACGAAGTGTCGCTGCAAATATGCCGTGGTCTTTCAAAAAACGTGGCCTATGCCGCCGCCGGCATCTTCAATTCTTTGATAATCTGCACCCTGAGCATAATCTTGGTTGTAGTCTTCAAGGTTGGTATTGAAGGAGTGTTTATCGGAAACATCGCCGGCAGAGTCCTCGGGCTGCTTTACATTGACCGACGCACAAAGTTTCTCTCCACCGGCCTCCGATCAATGAAGTATCCGCACAGAGAGATCTCGAAAGCTTTGAATAAATATTGCCTTCCAATGCTCATGGTCAACATCCTGATCTGGATCATGAGTTCTTCCAACAGGCTATACATTCAACACTTTCTCGGGCTGGATGAAAATGGCATTTTTGCTGTAGCTCAAAAGTTCTCGGCTATTTTCGAAACCATCGCCTTTGTAATATTTCAAGCGTGGCAAGAAATGGCCATGAAACACTACAACGATGCTGACCGTAATATATTTTTCTCCAAAATTTTCCATTCATACACGTGGGTACTTACCTCAGGAGTCATCATCCTGTCATTTGGCATCAAACTCTTCTACCCGTTCATCATTGGGCCTGAATATCAAGAGAGTGCCGATTATGTTTATTTCTTCCTTGTTCTCGGACTGCTCACCTATCTCGCATTCTTTTTCGACGTAGGGTATCAATGTGCCAGAGAGACCCATCGCTCGTTCTACAGCCTGATTCCCACCACCATATTGGTACTTCTTGGCAACTGGATAGCCATCCCTCTTTTCGGACTTTACGGAGCATTGGCCTGCTCGTGCTTCACGTACCTGTGCCTTACTGTCTTTAGAGCCATCGATACGCGCCGTTATTTCAGGATCAGCCTTTCAGCACGTACAATATTTATCCTCGCACTGATGCTCCTGTGCATTTACCCGTATTATGCTTGCAACTCCACCCTCACTCTATCTATAGCTGTTGTTGTTGTTTCAATCTTGTGTTTGCTCCTCATGCCCGGATCCATGCTGATGTTTGTAAAGCAAAAATTACACATGGCCACTTGATTCATATATCCCTTAAATAATCTGTACAACCATGATCCCAAAGACTATACACTATTGCTGGTTTGGACCAAACCCACTCCCTGAAAAGGACAAAGCTTATATGGAAACTTGGCGCAAGTTCATGCCGGATTATGAGATTAAATTATGGAACGAGGATAACTTTGACATTAATTTATGTCCTTACGTCCAACAAGCTTATGCCAACAAGAAATTCGCCTTTGTGTCAGATGTCGCCAGGCTTTACGCCCTTGTAAATGAAGGAGGAATTTACCTTGATACCGATGTAGAACTTTTGCGTGGCTTCTCCCATATCCTTGACAATCAACCGGCCGTAATAGGATTCGAATCTGACAGATGCATTCAGACTGCATTCATGGCATCGGCCCCGGGAAATCCTATCTTTTCAGAATGGCTTGAATCATACACCAAGATGCGGTTCCTGAAAGATAACGGGCGTAGCGACCTTACAACCAACGCCGAACGGCTCACAAACATTCTCCGCGAATGTGGATTAAGAATAGACGGCTCATTCCAGCGTCTACCATATATGACTGTTCTGCCGGCCGAATACGTCTGCCCATTCAACAACATAACTCATCGTATCACCATTACTGAAAACACCTTCTGCTACCATCATTTTGCCGGAACATGGCTGGAAGGCAAATACAAGTTGCGTCATTGCATGCACCGCACCTTCGGGCCCAAACTCATGCAAATATTAACTGCAACCAAGCGTTTCATTCTTCGCCGAAAAGCGTAGCGAGCCTATTTTCAGCACAAATATCAATTCAATTGTGTCAATAATTATTGTATCGGGGTGAGGGGGATTATCTCGGGGGAATTTCGTAACTTTGCAGTTACTTTGAAACTGACCGCGGAAATGTCCACGCTTTTTCCCTTGCTTTCCCTATGATTGACGAATCGCTATACTCTCTGGAAATACCCCTGGCCGCTTGGTGCCTGCTCGGCGCCATGTTGGTGTGCATGATAGTTGCCGGGGCCATTATGTGGCCGAAGCTCATTCGTGTGCGCCGGCGGGTTGCCACCGATAATGAAACGCCGCTTCCGGCCGAAGGCTACCCTTCGGTGTCTGTGGTGGTCTACGCCCAATCGGCAGGGTCAAACCTGCGCACATTACTCCCGCAGATTTTACAGCAGGACTATCCTGCGCCGCTCGAAGTGATTGTGGTGAATGACGAAACCGATGATGACACTGAAAACATTGTGTCGGAGTTAGAGCTGGACTATCCCAATCTCTACATGACCTTCACCCCCGAGCAGTCCCGCTCGCTGAGCCGGCGCAAGCTCAGCATCACACTTGGCATCAAGGCAGCCCGTTACGGTGTGGTGATGCTTACTGACGGTAACTGCCGTGTGGCCTCGCCTCTATGGCTGCGCCGCATGATGCGTCACATGGTAAGCGGTGCTGAAGTGGTCATAGGCTATTCCCAGATTCGTGAAGCCGAAGAAACCCGTCCGCTTGCACGCCGTTTCAGCTTTGATCGCACCCTGGAGTCAACCCGTTGGCTCTCGGCTGCAATTACAGGCCATCCTTTCCGAGGCACAGCCTGCAACCTTGCCTACCAACGCAAACTTTTCTTTGATCACAAGGGATTCTCACGCACACTGCATCTTAAATATGGCGACGACGACGTGTTTGTGAACGAAATCACCTCGCCCTACAACACGGCCGTGGAATTATCCGATGAAGCCCGCACCATCCTCGTGGAGCCATTGGTCAACGAGATGGCTCCGGTGGAACGTCGTCGTCGCGACTTCACGGCCCGGATGCTGCCACAACGTCCCTATCTTTCCATTGCTTTCACCTCCGCACTATGGTGGGGATGGGCACTCTGTGGCATTGGGGCTTCCATAATCGGCCTGCCCTCGCTCATTCCGGCTGTCATCTCGCTTGTGTTGTCGCTCATATTCTGCTTCACGGCCATGACCCAGTGGCGACGCACGGCGACCGCTCTTGGCGACCGCCGGCTCTATTGGTCACTCCCCTGGCTGCGCTGGGCTCGTCCGATACGTACATTCGCTGCCCGTGTCGCTGCCCGCCGGCGCCGGCGCGAAAACCTCTCCCATATAATCTGATAATCAAACCCGAGCGGACTCATTGCGATAAAAAATGATGTGTCAGCTCGTAAACATACAATAATTCTCTCACATTCTTCCATGAAAATAGGCGTAATAGTGGCCATGGACAAGGAGCTGCAGCTCCTGCTCCCACTTCTCAACGGCTACGAAACATCACAGATCAACGGCTACACATTCCACACCGGACGCATAGGCAAAGCATCGATCATTGCCATGAAATGCGGGATAGGCAAGGTGAATGCAGCCCTCGGCACCGCCACACTCATCGACAACTTCGCCCCCGCTCTCATCATCAACACCGGTGTTGCAGGAGGTACAGGAGGAAATGCCGGCATATTGGACATTGTGGTAGGAACACGCATTGCTTACCACGACGTGTGGTGTGGACCGGGCACCGAATGGGGCGATGCAGCAGGCTGCCCCCGCTATTTTCACACCACCCAAGTCGTCAACTCTCTTCCCTGCCTTCACGAGGGCGACACCGTGAAACACGGTCTTGTTTGCTCGGGAGATATATTCGTATCCGACCCAGAAGTCGTAGCTCATATCCGCACGCTTTACCCTGATGTAGATGCCGTGGATATGGAGTCGGCCGCGATAGCCCAGGTGTGCTATCTGCGCGATATACCATTCGCCTGCATCCGCGTCATATCCGACACTCCGGGTGCCGACGACAACATAGCCCAGTACCAGAACTTCTGGGAAGATGCGCCGCGCCACACATTCCAGACCCTGAGTCTTGTAATTGAACAGCTGACCGAGCAACTGTAACCACCTCACACCACCTCACACCTAATCTGTTATGGAAAAGATAGCCAGCTTCACAGTGGACCATCTGCGCTTGCTGCGGGGAGTGTATGTGTCACGCACCGACACCACCCCCTCAGGCGACATCATCACCACCTTCGACATCCGCCTCACCGAGCCAAACCGTCAGGCACCCCTCAGCGGAGCCGCCCTCCATGCCATGGAGCACTTGGCGGCAACCTTCCTGCGTAATCATCCGCAATGGGGGAGCCGCATAATATACTGGGGACCGATGGGCTGCCTCACAGGATGTTACCTCATCCTTTCCGGACAGCACACCCCTGAAGAGATTTTGCCGCTTCTGCGTGAAACCTTCAGCTTCATAGCCAATTTCGAAGGGGAAATCCCCGGCGCTACTCCGCGCGACTGCGGCAATTACTCCTACATGGACCTTGCGGCAGCCAAAACTGCGGCCGCCACATACCTTTCGGAAGTGCTTGACAATCCAAAAGCTGAAAATCTGGAATATCCCGCGTGAAAGATCTCCGCGCCATAAAAGGTAAATTCTATCTCCGGCAAATAATTGCCGAGGGCGAGCATGAGCATCAGGACTTCAAGTTCGCCATATCCGATGCGCGCAAGATTGCCCGTTCCATCTCAGCGTTTGCCAACAACTCAGGTGGCAGATTGCTGATAGGGGTCAAGGACAACGGCGTGATAGCCGGGGTACGCAATGAGGAGGACATCTATGTGGTGGAACAAGCCGCACAGCTTTACTGCCGACCCGAACAGCATCCACGCTTCATTGCATTGAAAGCCGATGACGGAGCGGTGGTGATACGCGTGGACATCGATGCCTCGCCCCAACGGCCGGTCCAAGCCTCCGGACCCGACGGCAGTTGGCGTGCCTACTTCCGTGTAGCCGACGAGAACATCCTCGCCTCACCGCTAATGGTGAAAGCCTGGCGCAGGAAAGCGTCAGGACGTCCTACACTTCTGACCATAACACCCTCCGAGCAAAAACTTATCGACGCACTTGCTCCGGATGAAGCGGCCCTGTCGCTCACTGATGTGATGTGCCAATGCATGCTCTCACGTCCGGCAGCCGAAGAAACCATACTCCGACTCTACACTTTAGGTGTCATAGATTTCAAATTCATCAACCGCGAATTCCTTATCTCCGCCTCTTCTCCATCAGATATTCCATGATACCTCCTCCCCCCGACATCGCCATCATACTTTGCGTCCACAATGGGGCCCCCACCGTTGAACGCGCCATACGCTCAATACTTCCCCAGCTCAACAACAGGGCAGTCCTCTTCGTGGTCGACGACGGCTCTTCCGACTCCACACCCGAAATATTACGCCACATAAACGGCCGGTGTCAGCGCTTTTATACCATTACACTCCCCACCAACCGAGGTAAAGCAGCTGCATTGGCCGAAGCGATACGTCGCTCCGAGGCGCGCTACTACATGTTTTGCGATGCCGATGACCGGTTTCTTCCAGGCGCTGTCGACACCATGCTTAACGCAGCCCTCGCTTCCGACGCCGATATAGTCTTCGCCCCCTACATCCGAGTGCATGGTTCATCCACCTCCGTAGTTCATCCACGCCCGGCGATCAACTCCCTCAACGACATGCCCCTCGACACCGTTCACTTCGCTCTTTGGAACAAAATCATACGCAGCTCCCTTGTCAAAACCTTTCCGCCTTATCCCGGAATTGACCGTTGGGAAGACCTCGGCATGATAGCCCGCATCATGACCCTCGCCGAGCGCATCACGGTGATCAACACTCCCGTCTATGCTTACACCGACGAGCCCTCGCGCCCGTCTCTCTCCCGCAGTCCAAAGCCAACTCTCCTCGCCGACCGACTCGCCATAGCCGACAGCCTCATAGACTATTTCCGCTCTCACAATCTTCTTGACCGTTACGACTCCTTTATCCGTCACTTGAAATTCTGCGCAAAAATCAAATTAGCCCGGCGCCCGGCGCCCGATTTGCGGAAGTGGCGTGCCACTTATCCGGAGATAAACGGTCAGATTCTCCGGCTTCGCCACATTCCGCTGACCGCACGGATTTACTTCTCTGCGCTAAGCCTTGTCGCATCTGTTTTGCCAAAGAAATAGATCGGCAATAGCCATTATGGGAATATCAAGGTTAATTAGGGGTACATAAAAAAGCACACGATGTTAAAATATGCTAAACCCGCAGTTCTTGAATTGAATATTCAATTGAAACTCTTAAATTTGTGTATAAGTGGCTATAATAAATGAGTTAATGTTTATTTGAGACACTTATCCCCTGTTTTTCATCATTCGTCATTCCGTTTCACCTGATCTTTTTCACAGAGTCACTCTCCCAATCTCTTCTCCTAAAATCACTTAATAAACATATTATCAACACCAATCTATATTATGGGCATCATGAATCGTTTCATTTTCTTGATAATCGCTGCGGCGAGTTTGGCCGTAACGGCGCAGGCAAAGGATAACAAATCGACCGCACCTGACTCCTATAACTTCACTCGCGGTTTGGAGGAATTCAGTCAGCAAAACTACTCCGAGGCGTCCTCATGGTTTCGGAAGGAGCTTAATGATAATGAGAAAAACGGTTATGCCCATTTGTATATGGCTGTTATAAATCTGCTTTCGGATGAGGCTGGAGAGGTTCTGACCTCCACTGCCAAAGCATTCAAATATCTCCCCGCCAAGGATAAGGAGACACGCGCAACCACCTATCGTACCCGCGCCAAGGCTTATATGCTGATTTCCGACACCACCAAAGCCGAGGCCGATCTGCTTGCAGCCGTCAAGTTGCTTCCGGAAGAGATCGATAATTACCAAATGCTCGGTGACTTATATTATGATACAAACCGCCTTGATCAAGCTGATGCCATATATGACAAAATAACAGCCATTGAACCGGGAAACACACTCGGTTTCATGGGCAAAGGTCGCAACGAAACGGCCCGCAAGAACTACGGAAACGCGGTGGAGTGTTTCAATCACGTCATCAAACTGGCACCGGAGTATGCCAACGCATATTCATTCCGCGCCGAGGCCCTGATAGGATTGAAGAGATATAATGACGCAGCCGAGGACATTGTGCGCGCGCTCACCGACAATGATTCCAAGGCTGCCATGGAGATGAGAACATTTCCCAAAGAAGGGCTTGCATCAATGCATTCGAAACTCACGCGCAAGGTGCTTCAGGAACCGAAAAATCCCCTGTGGCCCTATTATCAAGGAATGCTCTATGAAGTGAACGATGAATATGACAAGGCCGTGGAGAGCTACATGAAGTCCAATGATGCCGATGCCAACCCCACAGTGCTGGTAAGGGCTGCAACCTGCCGCTTTAGCCAACAACGCAACAACGCGGCACTGAAGCTGCTGGACCGTGCCGTGGACCTTGATCCGGAGGATGTCGAACTGCAAATGCAACGCGGAGTTGTGTTGGGCAATCTCGGCCGTCATACTGAGGAGATTGAAGCCTACGACCTCTACATAGCCAAACATCCAGATGAAGTAGCACCCTACGGACGCCGAGGATGGACAAAGCTTATTACGGGTGACTATGCCGGAGCAATTGCCGACCTTGACCTGGCCATAACGCTTGATCCCACGGAGCAGAGCTATCACACACGCAGAGGACGCGCTCACCTTGCAAGCGGGAATGAGGAGCTGGGAATGGAGGATTTCGAGACAGCCATAGCAATGTGTGACACAGTGGCCGAGCGGCCCTACGAAGCCATCGCAATAGCAGCCGGGTATCTCGGTGACAACAAACGCGCACTGGAAGCCATTGACTCACTCAAAGCCCAGTCCGATACAATAACTGACAAGGAATATCGGGCTGCCAACCTCTACAACATCGCCTGTGGACTCGCGCTGCTCAATCAAGCCGACTCGGCCATGAGCTACCTTAACCGTGCTGTTGCCACCGATTACTTGGCGCCTGAATTCGTGGCCTCAGACCCTGACCTGAGAAACCTGCATTCAATGCCGGCCTACTCTGCCTTAATAGATTCGCTGCGGAGCGTACAACTTCAAATCGACCCGCCCACTCCCGTAACAAAACCCGAAACCGGAATTGACGACATAGTGGCGGTGAGCACCGCTGTATCAGTGCCATTCACAAAGGAATCGGGCGTTACAAAAGTGAAATGTTCCATCAACGGGCTGCCACTCTATTTCATTTTCGACACAGGCGCCTCGCAAGTGACCATCTCCATGGTGGAAGCCAATTTCATGCTGAAGAACCAATATATCACTCCGGCAGATGTCATTGGATCGGAACATTACATGGATGCCAACGGCAATATATCGGAAGGTACGGTCCTGAACCTGAAAAACGTGGAATTTGGCGGCGTTCATCTTGACAATGTAAGAGCTTCCGTGGTAAGGAATCAGAAAGCGCCGCTGCTGTTAGGCCAGTCTGTGCTCGGACGCCTCGGAAAAATAGAGATCGACAACTCCGCAATGCAACTGCGCATTACTCCAAGCCGCTGAGCACGGCCTACGTTGACCGGCACGGAAATGGCCCTCCCCGGTAGTTTGGTAGTGAAAAAAACGGATAAAGCGTAATTGTTCCATTTCTTTTTTGTATTTTTGCGTGTGAATGAGGTGTGCCGTGGAGCGAAGCATCACTGCCATGTGCGCTCCGCACCTTTACTTACAATTCAGAAATGAACGTTAAGTACAATCTTGCGGTCAACACAGTTAATGCCGCCCTGAAAATATATGCACATTGCCTTCCACGCAAGGTAAATCGCAAATTCCCCGAATTTGTGAAAGGCCGCGTGGGGCTGAACCGTCGTATAGCGGCGGAAATGCAGGGCGACGACACTTCTCGTCCGCTTGTGTGGTTCCATGCCTCATCGCTCGGAGAATTTGCCATAGCCCGTCCGCTAATCGCGCGGTTGCGTGAAAAAGGGGATGTCAGGATAGCGGTTACTTTTTTCTCACCCTCCGGCTACCGTGTGCTTCGTCCGGAACATCCGGGAATTGACCATGTGTTCTATCTGCCTTTGGACACCCGCAATAATGTGCGGGGATTTTTGGAGGCCGTACAACCATCGGCAGCCGTTTTTCTTGTATCGGAATACTGGCCCAACATGCTTCAGGAACTTAAGTTCCGTTCGGTCCCCACGTTTCTTGTGTCGGCGCTCATCAGAGACAACGCTTCGTTTTTCCGCTGGTACGGCAAAATATTCCGCAAGGCCCTGAGCTCCTACCGCCATTTCTATGTGCTTGACGAGAATTCTCGCTTCAACCTGAAAGTGCTGGGCTATGAGAATGTGTCCCTGTCGGGCGACCCACTCTTTGACAATGCAGCCCTTGTGGCCCGGTCAGAATGGAGCGACGCCGCCATGGAACGCTTTACCTCCGCAGGTACCGAGCCCCTCTTCATGGCCGGAAGCGTGAGCGATGACCGCGATCTGGCACTTGTTGCGCGCGCACTCTCCGACCACCCGGAACTTAAATCGGCTATTGTACCACACGATATTTCGCCATCGGCCATACGGGCCATTCGCCGAGCCCTCCCTTCGCGCAATATAGCGCTCTACACTGAGATTACACCCGATACGGATCTTAGCCACGTGGACACCATCATCGTGGATTGCGTAGGCAAACTGGCCTATATGTACCGATATGCCACGATGGCATATGTTGGAGGTGGTTTCACACCGCTGCTTCACAGCGTGATAGAAGCCACGGTATATGGAATCCCGGTGAGCTTCGGTCCCCGGATAGAACGTAAAGTGACACCCGCCCAACTGATGGAGATTGGAGCCGGAGCCATGGTTGACTCACCGGAAAAGCTGTCGGCATGGATAGATACCCTCACTCCTGAAAAGTTAGCGGAGGTGAAAAAGGTCACAGCTCACTACGTTAATCACAACATTGGTTCGACCAATGAAATAGCCAACACTATCTTCAGCTCTCTATGGCCGAAAAAATAAAGTACTGCATCTACATGGCGCTCTTCACGCCGCTTGCATGGCTTCCCCTGCGGGTGCTGTACATGTTCAGCGACGTGCTGCGCTTTATATTTTACCGGTGTCTTCATTATCGCGTGAAAGTGGTGCGTGAAAACATCCGCTCCTCATTTCCGGAGAAAACTGAGGAAGAATGTTTGGAAATAGAACGTAAATTCTACAAGCAGCTGTGCGACAACATTGTGGAGACAATCAAACTGCTCCACATTTCCACGCGCACCATCCTGAAACGAGTGGATGTACGCAATGCCGCCCTTGTGGATGAAATAGCCGCCACCGGCGCACCTGTGTTCCTGTATCTCGGCCACATAGGCAACTGGGAATGGGTTCCATCGATAACGCTTCATTTCTCGCGCCCGGAGACCTGCGCACAGATCTACAAACCGCTCCGTGACCGCGCATTCGACCGCGTGATGCTTAAGGTTCGATCCCGCTTCAACGCCCTCAACATCCCTCAGGATAAAGCGTTGCGCACACTTATCTCGCTCAAGCGTCAAGGGAGCTACATTGTGGGTATCCTCGATGACCACAGCCCCAATCATGACCGCTCTCACCATTACATGACCTTCCTGTCCCACCCCGGCACAATCATAAATGTGGGCGCCGAAGAGATAGGACGCCGTGTTGGAGCCCGATTCCTATACCTTGACATAGACCGCACCAAACGCGGACATTACACACTCACATTCAAACCGATAGATGTGACTGCCACAGAGAATGGCGAGGACTATCCGGTGTCGCGCGAATACATGCGGATGCTGGAGGCCAACATTCGCCGTCAGCCCCCCTACTGGCTATGGTCGCACAAACGATGGCGCTACACCCATCCTGATGCGAAAAAAGAATGAGTTCAGCCAACAGGAATCCAACAAATTTAAAAAACCGAATTCACCTCATTACCATAAATATATCAATCATTGACAATGAAAATAATATGCGTCATACCGGCCCGCGCCGAATCAACCCGTTTCTTTGAGAAACCTCTCGCTCTGATCTGTGGCAAACCCATGATCCAGTGGGTGTATGAACACTGCTGCGAGGTTGAAATGTTCAGCGAAGTGTATGTGGCAACCGACTCCGACAAAATACGCACCGCCGCTGAGAAGTTCGGCGCAAAGGTTGTGATGACCCGTTCCGACCATGACACGGCAACCGAGCGTCTCTATGAAGTGTCGACTCTCATCCCCGCCGACCTCTATGTAATGGTCAACGGCGACGAACCGCTGCTCACCCGCGACGCCATTGTTCAGTGCGTGCCCGAAGGCTTGAAACCTGACGATTTCTTCGTGAGCAACCTCATGACGGACTTCTCCAATCCCGTTGAAGTGGTTGATGCCACTAACCTCAAGATCGTTACGGCTGCCGATGACCGCTGCCTGTTCATTTCACGCAGCCCCATCCCTTACCCCAAGGGTGCGATGGACTACGTGTTCCACAAGTTCGTGGGCGTTGGCGCGTTTACACGCAAAGCTCTTGATTTTTATCATAATACCCCTCGTGGACCGATTGAAAAAATCGAAGAAAACGACTCTTTCCGCTTCCTTGAGAATCACATGCCTATCTACTACTACAACTGCCACTGCAAATCCCTGTCGGTGGATAACCGCAAGGACATAGACGGCGTGGAAGCCTACATGAAGTCGAAAAACATGGCTTGAGCCAAGGTAACTGGCCATGAGAATACGCTTTGATTACCACTCGCTGGCCAAGTTCGGACGCCGGGTGAGGTTCTATGCCGGAGGATTTGCGCGCTATTACATGCCTTCATGCCTGTTTCGGGCTTTTTACCGGCGCAGGCTACGCAAGCTGACTCCGGAACAGCGCGCCTATGCCGAAGCCAGAGTGAATTATTATGTAAACCTCGGCTCCAATTCCGTGCTTGACCCTGAAACGGCGGTTGCCGTAAAGGATTTCAAATTTCCCTGGCACAAGAAGCACCGGTTTTCAGGCTATTTCTTCGATCTGTTTCCTCTGGTGAGAATTGGAGCACCGGATGCACGGTTCAACTATCTGTTCGGCGACATTAATTATGAAACTCCGACAGCGGCATTCGTGAAATCGCGTCCCGTAGCCGACCGCGAAGGCACAAATTCCGTACTGGTTAAACTTGATTCCGTACGTCATTTCTCATTTGTCAATGATACGGTTGCTTACAGGGACAAGAAGCCGCAGGTTGTGTTCCGCAACATTGTGAGGCTCCAACCTCATCGCACTGCCTTCCTTGAACTCTACCACAATCATCCGCTCTGCGACGCAGGACAGGTGAACGACGACGAATATGTGACGAACCGCGCCTTCATAAAGCCTTATATGTCCGTAGAACAGCAGCTTGGCTACAAATTCATAGCAACAATCGAGGGACATGATGTGGCCACCAATCTAAAATGGGTCATGAGTTCCAACTCCATTGCCGTCATGCCACGCCCTAAAATAGAGTCATGGTTCATGGAAGGGAGCTTGAAAGGCGGATACCACTACATAGAGGTCAGGGACGACTATACCGACCTCCCGGAAAAAATCCAATATTACCTGGACCATCCCGAAGAGGCGGAGGCTATAATAGCACATGCCCATGAGTATGTGGCTCAGTTCCTTGACAAACGCCGCGAGTTGCTGATTGGACGTATGGTCGCCGACCGCTATTTTTCCCGGCTCTCCTGACCAAGCGTACCCCCCGGCATATTCTACCGTTCCATTCAAAGCGAGGCTATGAGCCAGGCGGTGTATCCCACATAGCATCCTGCCATCAGTGCTCCCTCCAGCCTTGTGATGGTGCGACGTGCAAAGAAACAGCCGAACACCCAGAAGAGCACACATGAGGCCAGGAGTGAGAGCAAGTCAAAATTGCCTATTCCACCGAGCGGGAGCGGGGTGACGGTTGCGGCTGCGCCGAGCACCAGGAATATATTGAATATATTGGAGCCAATGACATTGCCAAGGGCCATATCAGTGCGCCCCTTTACAGCCGCCACAAGCGAGGCCGCAAGTTCAGGAAGAGAAGTACCGGCCGCCACCACTGTTAGTCCGATGACAGCCTCGCTTACTCCAAGGGATGAGGCAATGTCAGAGGCGCCGTCAACAAAAAGATCGCCACCATAGACCAAAGCCGCCAAACCGCCCACCACATACACCAGCGCGCGCCACAGCGGCATTTGCCGTTGGGAAGCCGCTGCTTGTGCCGACGGGTCGTTAGCAGCTACCGGCTCGGGTGTTGACTTGGCTTGCGCGAAAGTGTATCGCATGAACACCATGAAAAAGCATACGAGCAGCAACCCGTCAACACGGCTTATCACCGGGGTGGAACCTCCGTCGAGCAGCGGACCGTTACCCATCACAAGGAGCACCACGGCCGAAAGCACCACCAAAGGAATATCGTTGGTCAGAATGCTTCGACCTATGACAATGGGACGCACCATGGCAGTGATGCCTATAATCACCAACGTGTTGAACAAATTTGAACCCACTACATTACCTACAGCCAACCCCGGCGAACCACCGGCTGCTGATATTACTGAAATGGCAAGTTCAGGGGCGGACGTGCCGAATGCCACTACCGTGAGGCCCACTATGAGATCGGACACGCCCATACGACGGGCCACATCTGAAGCGCCGTCGGTGAGAAAGTTGGCGCCGGCAAGTATCAGTATCAATCCTCCAACGAGGCAGGCAATGCTAAGTATCATAATTATGCTCTGAAACAGATGTAAATATTCAGGAGTGAAAAACCATCAGGATCTATAGGGTACTTATTGTTAAACAAGTTCTTGACGTTTTTTCTTTGTATTTGGATGCAAAATTAAGAATTAAGCGTTAAATTTGCATTAAAAACTTCAGAAACATACTCATTCTGGAGCCCCGATATAATTATGAGCAAGACAAAAGTTTTGGTTACCGGAGCCGACGGCTTCATAGGGTCGCATCTCACCCAGGCCCTTCTTGATAAAGGATACGCAGTCAAAGCACTGAGCTATTACAACTCCTTCAACTCCTGGGGATGGCTTGATTCTATGAGTCATCCGGACCTTGAGGTTGTGAGCGGAGATGTGCGTGATCCTGAATTCTGCCGTCACATCACACGCGGATGCACACTGGTGTTTCATCTTGCCGCCCTCATTGCAATCCCTTACAGCTATGTGGCACCCGACAGTTACGTTGACACCAACATCCGCGGCACTCTCAACATGCTTCAGGCAGCCCGCGACTGCGGGGTGGAGCGCATTGTGGTAACCTCGACCAGCGAGGTTTACGGCACCGCTCTTTACGTCCCTATCGACGAGAAACATCCGCGTCAGCCTCAGTCGCCCTATTCCGCCACAAAAATCGGAGCCGATGCAATTGCCATGAGCTTCTACAACGCATTTGACACTCCGGTGGTGATTGCCCGTCCGTTCAACACCTACGGCCCGCGTCAAAGCGCCCGCGCCATCATACCAACAATCATTACTCAGATTGCCTCCGGCAAACGTGAAATCAAGGTAGGAGACCTTACTCCTACACGCGACTTCAATTATGTCACTGACACCGCTGCCGGATTCATTGCTCTTGCCACCACCCCCGGCATCGAAGGTAAGGAGATAAACATAGCCACCGGACGTGAGGTGACTATGGAAACCACACTCCATACCATTGCCAGACTGATGGACGCAGATGTAAAATGGGTAACAGATCCGGAGCGACTGCGCCCCTCTAAAAGTGAAGTGCGCCGCCTGCTTGGTGACAACACCCTCATCACTTCGCTCACCGACTGGCGCCCGCGAGTCACCCTTGAAGAAGGGCTCGCCCTGACAATAGACTGGTTCAAGAAACCGGAGAACCTGGCTTGCTACAAAACAGATATCTACAACCGCTGACAGTCCGTGTTTAACTGTTCACAAACCGCATGAGAAAAACTCTGCTTATAGGTGGTGGCGGACATGCCCGTTCAGTTATTGAAGCAATGGGCCCCGATAGATTCGCCGGTTATGTAGCGCTTACACCTGCCCCGGTGCCTCTATCCCTACCATATCTTGGCAGCGACGTGCAGGCAGTCGACGAGTTTTCGCCCGATGACTACGACGTACACATTGCCATAGGGTTCGATGCTCACGGCACGCTACGTTTGCGCAGCAAGATGATCGAGGCCTATGCCGGCTTCAAGGCCCCCGCCCTCATAGCTCCGAGCGCATTGGTCACACCCATGTCAACCGTGGGTGGAGGCACTGCCGTTATGTCGCGTGCTGTGGTGAACCGTTCAAATGTAGGTTGCCACTGCGTGATCAACACAGGAGCTATCGTGGAGCATGACTGTCATATAGCCGACAACGTGTTCATAGGCCCCGGGGCCATATTGTGTGGTGAAGTAACGGTTGGCCGCAACGTATTTATTGGAGCGGGAGCAGTGCTGCATCAGGGACTGCATATACCTGATTCCACCGTAATAGGAATGGGTGCGGTAGTAATCTCCTCGCCTGCCGTTTCCGGAACCTATGTGGGCAATCCGGCCCGACTTATCCTCAACACCAACAGATAACAATGAAAACACCCACCATAATCATAGCTGAAGCCGGCGTGAACCACGGGGGCGACTTTGAGGTTGCCTGCCGTCTTATCCGCGAAGCCCGCAAGGCCGGCGCCGACTATGTGAAGTTTCAAACTTTCAGCGCCGACAAGCTGGTGTGTTCTTCGGCCCCGCGTGCTGAATATCAGGAGCGCAACTGCGGAGGCTCGGAGTCGCAGCTCGACATGTTACGCCGGCTTGAGCTTGCCCAAGAGGCATTTCCCCGGCTTGCTCGCGTGTGCGCCGACGAGGGCATCGGATTTCTCTCATCACCGTTCGACATAGAGAGCATTCTTGCCCTTGCTCCGCTCGGAATGGATTTTTGGAAAATTCCCTCCGGCGAAATCACCAATCTCCCTTATCTTGAAACCATAGCCGCTCAAGGAGGCCGCGTGATTCTCTCCACCGGAATGTCCACCCTGCAGGAGATAGGTGAGGCCATAGCCGTTCTTGAACGAGGGGGAACACCTCGGAAGAATATCACACTGCTGCACTGCAACACACAATATCCCACCCCACCGGCCGATGTCAACCTGCTGGCCATGAACTCGCTGCGACAGTTCGGATGCGGAGCCGTTGGGTTCAGTGACCACACCGTCGGCATAAATATCCCGGTGGGTGCAGTGGCCCTTGGAGCCTCGGTTATAGAAAAACACTTCACCCTCGACAAAAATGCGGCCGGCCCCGACCATCGCGCTTCGGCCGACCCTGAGGAACTTGCACAAATGGTAAGCGCAATCCGCGAGGTCGAAACCGCCTTGGGATCACCCGAAAAGCATGTTACCGAAAGCGAGCGGCCAAACATAGCTGTTGCGCGCAAGAGCATCGTGGCCTCGCGCCACATTGCCAAAGGCGAACCCTTCAGTCCGCTCAACATCACCACCAAACGCCCCGGTACTGGCCTGTCGCCCATGCTTTGGCATTATGTGATTGGACGTCCTGCGCCTCGCGATTTTCTACCTGACGAACCCATTTCACGCTAAACGGGATTTCCCCACTGAATCAATTCGTCAACCGATTCAAATCATAACCATCATCACTTCATGGCAAAATCCGAATCACTCCGATTGTCGCAGGATCTGAAACAACAGCAGACCCTTGCACCCATGCAGCTTCAATTTGTAAAGATGCTGGAAATGACCGCTCCAGAGGTGGAAGATGAGGTGAGACGCGCACTGGATGAGAATCCTGCGTTGGAAACCGACGAGCATCCTATGCCTCTTTCCGACTCAGGGGACAACACGCCCTACTACCGCCTGAACGCTTCCAACCGTTCAAGTTCTGACACTTACTTCGAACCGGAAGCCACTGACAGCGGCGAATCGCTCATGGAGCATCTGCTCGGCCAATTACGCCAGACGCGTGAGCTGCCGGATTCCGACATTGAAATTGCGCGCTTTATCATTGGCAATCTTGACCCTAACGGGTATCTGACGCGCACAATCCGCTCCATTGCCGACGACATGGCCATACAAACCGGAATCGACGTCGACCCCGAGGAGGTGAAACGTGTGTGGCAAATCGTGCGAACCCTTGATCCACCGGGTGTGGGAGCTGCCGACCTGCGCGACTCACTGTTGCTGCAGCTGCGACGTCTCAAGCCATCCCCCTCCGTGAATCTTGCACTTGAGATTGTGCGCGATTATTTCGACCTTTTCTCTCTCATGCATTATAAACAGCTGCGCACTTCACTGTCCATCAGCGAAGAACAGCTGCGTGAGGCGGTCAATGTGATACGCTCGCTCAATCCCAAGCCGGGAGCAACGATAACCGGAGGCGAGGATGACCGGCTAAACCACATAGCCCCGGATTTTCTGGTGGAGACCGACTCCGACGGACGCCTGACCCTTTCTCTTCTCAACAATCTTCCCCAACTACAGATAGCGGCATCATTCGCAGCCGACACAGGGGTTGAGAAAAAGAATCCAATGGCCGACCAAGCGAATGCCTTCATACGCCAGCGCCGCGATGAAGCGGGCGGTTTCATCAGGGCGCTTTCGCTCCGACAAGCCACGCTTTTCAGAGTCATGTCGGCAATAATGCAGTGGCAACGCCCGTTTTTCCTCTCCGATGACCCGGCCATGCTGCGACCCATGATACTCAAGGACATCTCGGAAGTTACCGGCGACGATATTTCCGTGATTTCACGCGCCACAGCCGGAAAATATGTTGCCACTGCCCATGGAGTCTATCCTCTGAAATTCTTCTTCAACGAGTCGCGCGACGGCGACGACACCTCATCCCCGACAGTAATGGCGCGTCTGCGCGAACTTATTGAAAACGAGGACCCTGATCATCCGCTCACCGATCAGGCTCTCACACGCATCCTCAACCAAGAGGGCATCAACATTGCCCGACGCACAGTGGCCAAATATCGTGAACGCATGGCCATACCCGTTGGCAGGCTCAGAAAGCAGTTATGATAAAAGACTTACGAACTTTCCGTCATCTCTCCCTTTCAAATTATTACATTTCCACAGCCGGGCTTCTGCTGCTCCCTCTGCTGCTGCTTTGGCTCAGCCGTTTCATATTCGCGGCCTACAACGCACAGCTTGTAGGCGATCCGTCATTTTGGCGCGTGATGCAACTGTCCCTGGGCGGTCTGCGCTTCGACCTGAGCGTGTGGGCCTACACAAATGTATTGTTTATTGCCATGCGGTTCCTGCCCGTGCCCACGGTGAGCTGCCGATGGTACATCGCCGTCACCAATGTCATTTATGTGGCCACAAATTCGCTGATGCTTTGGCTTGCACTGGCCGACATACCCTTCTTCCGCTTCTCCGGATCGCGCCTGCGTCTGCCCGCTCTGACAGATATGTTCCATGACCCCAACATGCACTCCATCATCCTGTCCTATGCCACAGATTATTGGTGGGCATTCGCTGGAGCTCTTCTGGTGACAGCAGTGCTTGCCGGCGCTTGCATTTGGCTGAAGCCTACCCAACCCCCGGCTAAATTTCACTCCACGGCAGCCACTTACGGGGTGCGCGCGGCAATATTCCTTGCGGTAGGATTCTCCACTTTCTGCGCCATGCGTGGCACCTTGGTCAAAGGCCGACCCCTCTCCATTGCCGATGCGGTCTGGTACACGGCAACGCCTCCTGAAACAAACGTGGTGCTCAACACGCCTTTCTGCGTATTGCGCTCCGTGGAAGGCGGCACTCGGGTGCCGGAAATGCGTTTTTTCAGTGACAAGGAAGCAGAACAGATTCGCTCTTCGCTCCACACTCCCTCTTTCCCCCCTGACTCATTACTCCGGAAAAATGTAATGGTGATCACTCTTGAAAGCGGATCGCAACACTGGATTGACCGGTTGAACGACATTCCGGGCTGCCCGCCCCACGTAGTGATGCCTTTTCTCGACTCTTTGGCCTCAGTTTCGCTTGTCAACCGCAACGTAATGGCCACCGGGCGCCGCTCAGTGGAAGGCATAGCGGCCATCTACGGTGGATTCCCCACATTTGGCGATATGCTCTACATGTCATCGCCCTACAACGCCAACACCATAGACTCATATGCGCGCCTGCTTCGCGACGAAGGCTTCTCCACCCGCTTCTATTTCGGATGCAACCATGGTTCCTACTCCATTGACTCTTTTCTATCTGCAATGGGATATGACCTTATTGCCGACCGCCAGGTCTATGCCGACGATAGTGAATATGACGGCCTTTGGGGAATCTACGACGATGCCATGGGAGCCTACGCTGCAAAGGACCTGACCACGCTTCGCGAGCCGTTTGTGGCCGGATGGTTTACGCTGCATCTCCACGAGCCGTTCTCTGTCCCGGCACGTATAAGCCTCGACTCGTTCAAACACAGGGAGCCATCGCCACTGCGGTCGGCTGAGTACACCGATATGGCCTTGCGCCGGTTTTTTGAAACGGCACGGCTCCAGCCATGGTACTCCAACACTATTTTTATCATCACCGGCGACCATGGTTCGCGCGACTTCAAGGACACCCCCTACGACGGCGCGTTCATTCAGCCCCACGTGATGTTTATGATCTACACGCCCGACGGCTCTATTCCTGCAGGCGAAATCAGCGGCCGCATGATGAACCAGTTCGACATTGGTCCCACCATACTTGGATTGCTCCGTTATGGCAAGCCGTATGTAGCCACAGGTACGGATGTGATAAATTCCTCGGATCCGAATTATGCAATAGGATTCTTCAATGGGCAGTATCAAATAACCGGCACGCGGTATCTCATCACCATGACGCCTGATCTCGGCAGAATAGAACGCGTGTTTGACGTCACAGCCGACCCGCTACTCAACCAACCACTAACCACCTATGACACATCCGAAACCGACCGAATGATGAAATGGGCACGCGCCTTTATGCAGGATTATACGCTGCGACTCAATCAGAACCGCTTGCACTTTCAACGATAACACCCCCGGAGCATACAACATTTAACGCTAACTCAGCGTTTTTAAATCAGGAACTCCCGCATAACTTCCGGGGGCAGCAAAAACTTCATTACATGAAACTGTTTTTCCGCATAGTGTCAGCCATCTTCAGCCCACTCATAGTGCCATGCTACGGAGTGGCGTTCGCACTTTGGACCACAACCCTTTGTATTGTCCCGCTGAAAGCGCGGCTGCTGGTGGTGGGTATGTGCATGCTGCTTGTTTGCATCATTCCGGCCATCGCCGTTTTCCTGCTTTACAAAACGGGGCGCATCACGGACCCGGGCCTCAACGAGCGCACTGACCGCACTGTTCCTTACTGCTTCACAATGGGATGCTATGCGCTGGCAACCTACTATCTTTTCAGCATTGGCGCACCTCTATGGCTCCCGGGCATCATGATTGGGGGACTGCTCACCATACTTGTCAATTTGATAGTCAACTTCCGATGGAAAATTTCCGGTCACATGGCAGCCATGGGTGGACTCATAGCTGTGGCCATGTTCATCACCACACGCCATCTTGCCGTGATTCCCATGTTATGGCCAATGATCATAGTGATTCTGCTTGCCGGATTGGTGGGAACCGCGCGCCTGTATCTTAACCGCCACACTCCCCTGCAAGTCCTCGCCGGCACCGCCAACGGGTTTATCTGCGTATATATCGCCGCGCTTGCAGGTTGGCTCATTCAAGTGTGAGACCACCGGAATGTATGAAATCCGGAGCTGACAAAATCTCGGAAAAATAAATTTAAACAGTTTGTTAGAGATTATTCACGCCCTCCATTCGTGGCGTTTCGCGCAAATTCACTACCTTTGTAGCTAAGTTACTCCGCAAGCTTGTCACCTTGCGGTTTCTCAGCATGTTACACAGCTGATTACCAAACTTTTTCAACAGTTAAGCTACAACAAAACGAATGACTACATTCGCCCCCGATTCAATAAGGCAGTTTTGTGAACTGGTCAATGACGCACGACGCATAGCCATAGTGTGTCACATGACCCCCGACGGCGACGCCCTCGGCTCAAGCTTATGCCTGATGCACACTCTCCGCGCCATGGGTAAGCACACTGTGGCCGTTACTCCCGACGCCCCTCCAAGAAACCTCACATTTCTGCCGGGTGCCTCGGAAATCACCGTGGCTTCATATCACAGCGAACGAGCTAAATACACGTTTCTGAACGCCGACCTGATCATCTGCCTCGATTTCAATGATCTTAAGCGTATCGACCGCACTGCTCCCCTCGTGCAGGCCGCATCGGCACCTATCGTGATGATCGACCATCATCTCAACCCTGTGATCAATGGCGCTGTCAATTTCTCCCATCCGGAAATCTCTTCCACCTGCGCCCTCCTCTACCTGGTGTTGGAGGCTGCCGGATTGGACCAATTCATAGGTAAAGATGCAGCCACTTGTTGCTGCGCAGGGATGATGACCGATACCGGCAACTTTGCCTACAACGCCAACGACCCACAGCTCTACAGAATACTTTCGCAGCTCATGCAACGTGGCGTTGATAAAAACGAACTATACAACCGCCTTTTCAACACCAATTCCCTGGGACGCATTCGCATTATGGGCTACTGCCAGTATGCACGCACTCATGTGCTTCCCGAGCATCGTTGCGCCATAATCACTCTTTCGCTTGACGAATGTCGCGACTTCGGATATGCCAAAGGCGATACCGAGGGGTTGGTCAACGTGCCTCTCAGCATTCCAGGTGTGGTTTATTCCATATTTCTGCGTCAGGATGAACCCCACTATGTGAAAATATCCATGCGAAGCAAAGGCAATTTCTCCGTGAAGCAGCTTTGCGAGCAGCATTTCGGCGGTGGCGGCCATCTCAATGCAGCGGGGGGAGAAGTTCACGCATCGCTCGATGAAGCGCTTGCACAAGTTCTCGCCATACTCCCCGAAGCCGACTCCATGCTTGAGCATGACGGCCAATGAGAATCAACGCAGAATCCATTCACCAGCACTATAATAAAATAAAAATCAAAACCAATACAGAAAATGAATCTAAGGAAATCCATATTCATACTCTCAAGCTGCCTCC
>CAJUSN010000005.1:23313-40784 GCA_910589095.1 uncultured Muribaculaceae bacterium | reverse complement strand
AATGTACGTATTTTTACAATACATTTTAACAACCGCTTATTTACATTGACCCCTTAATTTTGCAGCGGAATCGGTGCTTCCCCCCCCTGTCAAGCCGGCGAGGGGTAAGTCAAGATAAAGAGAAAGGCTATTGCCAACCCATATCAAAGGCGAATATCCTGAAATTTATCCAATAGGGAATCGGGTGAGAATCCCGAACAGACCCGCTGCTGTGAGCTTCGTTCACGACTGTGCCATAGAGTCACTGGCCAAAAGCCGGGAAGGCGGCACAAGAGAGTCGGAAGCAAGTCAGAATACCTGCCGATACCTTGATTTGCAGCCAGGGACAGCCATCCCCGGTCGCAAACCAATTGGCGTAATCATGCTTCCGAGGATTGAGGCTGGACGCGCAATATGCAATTGTGGGTATCAAAGTACACACATGCCGTTTTGGCTGTGTTCTTTTCACGCAGGCATTTTAGCGTATTCTTTTCAAGCTCTTTTTATGGTTTTTCCTCGGTACATGATGGCAAGCCGTCAATGCGAACCGAGTATTATCACGATGCGTGTGCATCATTTGTTGAATATAAAACCGTAAGAATGAAAAGAATCCTAATTGCGATTTGTATGATTTGGTTGCTATGTCCGGTCATACATGCCTCCTACGACAAGTCGGATGGAGTGTTCTACCTCCAGACCCGCGATGGGAACGAGACGTACACTGTGGATGGGAGTGTGATTTTCAAATGTTACAAAAGTTCACCTCCGAGTTACCGCGATTGCGGCGTGACGTTCATGCCGGCCAATCCCGGTGAGGTGATCCAAATCACAGTACAAGAACTGAACATGGCCTCAGGGTCGGCGCTGCTGCTGTATGACACCGACATAGACAATGTCAAGGACAAAATTGGCAAAAGCGGAGCCTCATCGGGACTTGGCTACAATTATATGCCGGGCGGATGGTGTGATGAGCTCAAAACCGGGTCCGCGCCCGGCACGTATATCTCCAAGGATGCTTCCGGAGCTTTTTCGATTGGATTCCACTGCACGTCGTTTGGAAGCGCATACGGATTCACCATACTGGTCCAAAGCGTTGTTCCGAAAGACATGGAGTTCGTTTCAGCCAAATACAAAGCATCGGAAAACTTGAACCGCGGGGCTGCCAATGCACTGTTGGGCACTCTCACCATAACAACAGATGGGATCAACTCGCCCCTTGTGCTAAACGGATTTCAACTTAACGTGAGCGGTATGAATGGTACCGGCGTTTCAGGTATGGCTATGTACAACGATGCTACCATGTCAGCCGAAAGTAAGGTTGCGGAAGCTTCGGAAGGCGGAGCCATCAACTTCACAGGACCGGTGCAGTTGCTGGCAGGGAATAATACATATTATTTAGGTGGCTCGCTTCCGGCCGATTTCATAGGTTCCATTGCCGCCCCATACGGAATAAGTGTGACAGTTGGCGATGAGCGCCACGAAATAGCTCCGGAAGGCAATGTTACCGTTGACAACACCATCCTTATGCCTGCCATACCGACTACCTACACCATCAGCGAAGCAGCCGGCTTTTACGATGACGGAGGTGCTGAAGGAAAAATCGGCAACAAATTTTCAGGAACCGTCACATTTGTCCCCGCCACGGAGGGCCATAAAATCAAAGTTGAATTTGATAAACTAGCCATATTCTATAACCCCTCGGCTGTAAGCGTGGGAAATGAGGATGTGTTCAAGTTTTATGCCGGCAGAAACGCTGATGAGAGCAATCTTATCACCCGGCTCACCGACAAAGCCAAGACTGTTAAAAGCACTGCCGATGATGGCTCCATGACCATCACCCTTGCGAGCAAGACAGGAGTGCCTGCCGATGGATGGGAGGCGGTGGTGAGCGAGTTTATGCCCGGTGACATGACCATTGACGGGGCTACGGCTGTGGATATCGACACACATGGAGCTTCAGCCTATGACACTGGAGTTGTAGTTGCTACCATAAACGTCAAGTCCACCAACACCCTCAATCCTCTCGCCCTTGCTTCACTCAACCTGAACGTCAACGGGGCATCATCGCTCTCCGCACTGAAAGTCTACGCCCTGGGGGAAGAAAATGTGATTTCCACCGCCAACCTTGTTGGCGAACTCACCGGCATTTCCGACGGCAATAACACCATAACACTTGACGGAGCAACCCTGAGCGAGGGCTCCAATTACTATGCCATACTTGCCGACATAGCCACCTCTGCACTGAATGGAAACATAATCACAGTCAAACCTGTGTCAGTGGTTTCAGGTGACACTTCAATCCCGGTTGGTGAGCATGAACCTACTGCTGTGACCATATCCAATGTCTTCAGTCATCACGAAGGCTACGATGTCAGGGAAATCCGAGATACGTGGCAGTTTGTCAGTACTCCGGACCCAATCAGTTCCTCAAAATACCTCCTGAAGGACGGGGAATGTGTTGTCACATTCATCCCTCAAGAAGGCGCCAAATGCGAGCTGGAATTTTCGGATTTTGATATCTACTATTCTTCATCATCCTATGGTATAAAAGCAAAATATGAAATTTACAGCGGACGCACCGCCACAGACACCAATCTGATGTGGCGACTGAGCCAAAGCGGAGACAAACCTGGCAAAATACGTTCGGAAGCCGCCGATGGCTCCCTTACAATCGTATTCAACGCCAACACCACTTCCAGTTACTACGCCGGTAAAGGATGGACCGCAACGGTGACCCCGTTCATTGACCACAACATGACGGTAGAGTCCGTGGACGTGACCCAATCCAACACCACGGCCATTATGCCCGGCGCTGTAAACCAGGAATTACTTGGCCTTACCATAGTTACAGAAGGCACTCTCGACAGCCGCAAGCTAACAGGTGTTGACATCCTGCTCAAGGACTGCGCCGAGGCTGTGAAAAAGATCAGCATCGCCTCCATTGACGACGATGGTGGAATTAATATTGTGGGCAGCGCAGAGGTCAACGCCAATGAAAACTCCATAGCCGTAAAGGCCGACCATACAATGATTGAAGGCACCAACGCCTACTTGCTGCTTGTTGACGTTGCCGAATCAGCCCCTGCCGACATGGTCGTTGATGCTTCAATCAACGTCATCCACACCGACGCCGGCCAGATAGAGGTGGAAAACGGTGACCCCGAAGGTTCACGCACTGTCAAGTATCAGTTTGTAATGAGCGACGGCGACCATATAGTAACCATAAACCAACCAATCCATTTCTATGACGACGGAGGGGACTCCGACATCCTCTCTAAGGACGGATTGAACGGTACGGTAATCTTTCAACCCGCCGACCCGACTAAGAAAATACGCGTAACAGTTGTGAACTACAAGACAGCAGCTACAGCCATTCTTGACTTCTACAGCGGCCGCGAGGTCAACGATCTTGAGGCCCTCGGGCAGTGCAAACAGTCAACCTTCCCTTCGCTGCCCATGGTGTCAGCGGCCGACGACGGAGCCATGTTTGTCAATGTGGCATGCAAATCCTACTCCTACGGTACATACGACGGATGGGACATGATTGTGGAGCAATATACTCCGTCAGCGCTCTCCGTTGAAAAACTCACCGGAGCAAGTGTTGCGGAAGAGGAAACTGTACGTGGCGCCACTGATGCACCGCTCGGACGTTTGACCATGACAGCCAAAGGCGATTTCGACGGGATTGGGATCAAAGCACTCACCGCCAATGTGACCGCCGATAATCTTTCTGATGTTAAGGAAATCAAGCTTTGGTACACCGGCGCATCCGATGGATTTTCCCCTTTGAAATTACTCGCATCGGCCACGCCCGACGCTGACGGCTCGCTGTCATTCAACATTGCCGCACCCGACACCTGCTCGGTGCTGGGCGACTACTACTATTGGCTTACCCTCTCTTTGGCTCAGGACGCTGAAACCGGCCATAGCATATCTGTAAGCCCCGTTTCGGCTACGGACACTAAAGGCAGTGCTGTCGCCATAACATCGGAGCAGCCTTTTGTCACTTCTGTCAAGGCAGGTTATGCCGGCGGCACATTTGTCGTAGGTAACTCTGAAAAAGCCGATTTCCACACCTTTGCCGATGCAGTAAGCGCCATGGGTGACGCAATAGAAGGTCCGGTCACCCTGCTGGTTGAACCGGGCACCTATGCGGAGGATATCAACCTATCAAATATCAGGGGCACATCGGAACGCAACCTGATCACCATCGCTTCGCAGTCAGGCATTGCTTCCGACGTGATCCTCACCGGGTCCGGTTATTCCGATGGTGGATATGGCTCGGCCAAGTATGGTATCATCAACATCAACTCCACAGAGTATGTCAACCTCAACCACCTGACCATAATAGGAAAGAAAAGCGGATCCGTTGAATATCCATATTACATAAATCTTGTCGATGCCGCCCGCCATTGCACTATAAGCAACTGCGTGTTTGAAGCTGAAACAGCCACAAGTTACAGCGGCTTAAACATGATCTATGTATCCATGAGCTCACCCGCAGCCAACGGCAAAAATCCTGATTTCCTCACCATTACCGACAACACATTTACAGGTGGCTACATTGCCGTATATGCCCAGGGATCCCAAGGATACGTGAACTACGATTCGCTCAACGGCCTGATTGTACGCAACAACCGCTTTACCGATGTAGGAAGCAAAGCTGTTTATGTCTATCAGGTCAGCAACGCCACAGTGGCCGAAAACACCATCGTTGCAGGTGCTGCTGTCACCAAAACCAGCTATTACGCAATAGACTGTGTACGTATGGACGGCAACAGTGACATCTACGGTAACCGCATAATCAACAATCAGTTGGTTTATTCCGGCGGAATCTATCTGCGAGGTGGAAGTCACGGAACGCCTCAAAGACCAATCCGCATATACAACAACGCCATGGCAATAACAGCATCACCGAGCACCTCATCTGTCGGGCTCACCATTTCATCTGACTGTCATGATGTTGACTTTTCCCACAACTCCATCAACATCGAGGGAACGGCGGGCCATGCCATCTCCATCACCGGCAGCGACAATGCATTCACACGCGTTGCGTTGGCAAATAACGCCGTTCGAGTTGCAACCACAGGTTCAACTGCCAGCCGTGCGTTTAACCTTGTAAATTCCGCCAAGGCACGTGCGATCACGTTCACCACTAACGCGATGTTCAGCACCGGAGAGCTTTCAAACCTTGGTGCCGATGCTGAAGCTTGGGGAGCCGCTACCGGCGACACCACCCTCATAAATGAAGAGCCGCAGTTCATTTCCTCAGCCGATCTCCACCTCGCTGAGCCGGGAGCGCTTGGCGGAGGGTCCAAGATTGAATATATAGATGTGGATCTTGACGGAGTGAAACGTGGGTCCACACCCACAGTAGGCGCATACGAGTTTGCAGCACAGTCAACTGACGCTCCTGCACTCAATGAAGGGTATCCGACTATTGACCGTATCACCCACTGCAGCGCTCGCTTCACCACCAACTGGAATCAGAGTGGAACACTGTTCTATGCCGTTCTCCCTGAAGGAGAACCGGCACCCACAACCGAAACCCTGATGAACAGTGACCACTCCGACATCATGGCCGACACAGACCTCGCTGTGACTCTGACCAATCTTTCCGAGCAGACGGCCTATAATGTATTCTACGTGGCAAGCGGAACAAACGGCAGCGTGTCTGCCCCCGACAGCCTCTCGTTCATCACCATCCGCTACATTGCTCCGCTTGATGTTGAGCTTGAAGCCGAGCAGGAGGACGCTGATGCCGGTGATGAAGTGAACATCTCACCTGTCGTGACAGGTGGCGACGCTCCATATACTTACCGATGGGTGGACAACTCCGGCAATGAAGTGGGAAATGAATCTACACTTTGCATCACAGCCGACCTTCCCCACATCTATACACTGGAAGTGACGAGCGCCGACGGACAGAAAGCCGTGGCTACTACCTCGCTGAAGGTCTACGGTACCGAAGCCAACGCCGACTTCAACGACAACCTTCTCGAAGAAGAATCATACTGGTGGGGTAAACAGGATGATGAAGGAGGCTCATCCATATTCTTCAGCGGAGCATTCGCTTTCTCCAATTACTGCATGCCTGATTACCGTGCATGGGGCGGATTCGCCTATGCCAACTGTAACGACACCGGATTCGACTCTTTGTTCCCCGGACAGTTCCACAATGTGGTGGGCGGCGGCTTTACCGATGATTCCTATGCAGTGGTCTACTCTTACGGAGCAAGGTGCAACATAGAGATCCTCAAGGATCGTGACGGGGCAGCTCTCGACCATGTATACGTCACAAACAGTGCCTATTTCTATAACAGCGCACTGAATGGCGATGGCTACATGTCAAGTTTCACCGACGGTGATTACCACAAGATAATCTTTACCGGAGATGATCCTGAAGGCCAACCGGTTGAATTCTATCTTGCTGATTTCCGTACGCATCCGCATGTGATGGTGAGCGACTGGCAGAAAGTTGATCTCCACCCACTTGGCGACCATGTTAAGAATATCCGTGTTACCTTGCAAAGTTCCAACAGCTTCGTACCCGCCTACGCCATTCTTGACAATCTTACTTACGGAGAACCCATGTCGGGTATTACGGAGTGTGAAACAGACTTCGCCGCAAGTGAAATTAAGGAGGGCGAGGTGTATGCCGTTGACGGCACATTGCGTCTGACGCTTGGTGAATCCGGACGCTTGTTCAGCAATGAAGAACTGTCGCAACTCAACTCCGGTATATATATAATCCGTTACATGCTAAACGACGGACGTACCGTCACCATCAAGCAGATGGTACGCTAACCTCATAGTGAACACTGAAAAAGCGGTGTGTCAAAAATATGTTTGACACACCGCTTTTGTATCCGGAGGGGAGGAAATCTTGCATTTGGAAAAAGTTTAAATCACTTCATTTACTTGCCAAAGTGCTCGGGATATAAAAAACTAAGGAAAGTCTCACGACTTCCCTTTAGCTTCAAATACACAATTATCTATAAAACAACTATTGTACGTCTGTCTTTTTCAAGTGGGCCCGAGCGATGATTCATTCGGTTGAATCCATCCTGAGGCCGGCGTTTTGGCGATGCGCGAAATGATGATTTCAGGCGCGTTTCCATGCGTTCTGCATGCCGCTTAAACACATTGCAAAATTAAGAAGGAATTTAATTCCATGCAACCTTTTTCGCATTTTTAACTTAATTTTACTGACCTCCCGGACGTGCCGTTTGTTGATAGTTAACGTTGCTCTCCCAGCCACCTCCAACAACCGATCATTCGGCACTTAGTGTGTGCTTAGAGGCAGCTGCGTGGATAACAAAGCGCAACACATAACTCAACAAACCTTTAGCAACTTTAATCATGAATACTGAACTTTTACAGAAACTCAAGAATGAAGAAGGCTTGGCACTGGTGGAATTCTACGCCACATGGTGTCCTCACTGCCGCAAAATGATACCCGTAATGGCACAGGTAAAGAAAGAGGCCGCTGGCCATGTGAGCGTCTATCAATTCGATGTGGATGAGTATTCCGACCTGGCCGATGAGTTAGGAGCAAAATCGCTCCCCACGTTCATCCTCTACGATGGTGGACGCGAAGTGTGGCGCCATGCGGGCGAACTCACAGTGGAAACGTTGATGGACGCCTTGGGCAATGCCTGACAAGGTCAAAGATCCTCGAGACACTCGTCGAGCAGACGGGTTATTTCGGCGCGATCCATATTGCGGCCTATGAACACAAGTTTCTGCATGCGGTCGCCATACACAGGATCCCAGTCACGAAGTAACCCGGGCTCGCGCTCCACAAGCTGTTCGAATTCCTCCTTGGGCGCTTCGGCAAACCAAAGGCCACATTCGGTGAGTTTCTTCTGCACACCGGCCTGCTCGAAAAGATAGGTCATGGAGGGATTCTCCTTAAAATAACATACGCCTTTGGTGCGGATGACGCTCTTGGGCCAATGGCGCGCCACGAAATAGTCGAACTTATTCAGCGATAGCGGACGTCTGCGGCAATACACGAAGGAGCCTATGCCATACTCCTCAGCCTCGCCTTCACCATGATGATGGTGGTGGTGACAGTGGCAGTCGCACACATGCCCCTCCTCGCCATGTGCAGGATTCTCATCATGTTCGTGGTCATGTTCGTAGTCATGATGATGGTCATGTTCGTGATGATGATGATGGTGTTCGTGCTCCTCAGCCTCAAGCTGTGCCAGCGGTGTTTCAATCTTACGAATCCAGGTGGCAGAAGTGGCCACTTGTTCAAAATTGAACATTCCGGTGTTGAGAATCCGGTCGAAATCAATGTCGGCATAATCGGCCTCGATAATTTCGGCGCGCGGCTGGAGCGCACGAAGGGTGGCGCGGATTTTAGCTGCATCCTCGGCCGACACTTCCGAAATCTTGTTCAGCACTATTATGTTGCAGAACTCGATCTGCTGAATCACCAGATTCTCGATATCCTCTTCACCAACGTTGCCGGACGTGAGATTTTCACCCGCGCCGAACTCACTCTTGAGGCGCAGGGCATCCACAACGGTAACTATGCAGTCAAGACGCGGCGATCCGAAACGGTTCACCACCTCGCCCATCGAAGGCATGGAGCAAATGGTCTGTGCTATGGGTTCAGGCTCGCATATACCGCTCGCCTCAATCACAATGTAGTCAAAGCGGTCGCCCTCCATCAGGTCAGTTAACTGCTGCACCAGATCCATCTTCAGCGTGCAGCAGATACATCCGTTCTGAAGCGCCACGAGACTATCATCGTCATTGCCCACAACGCCACCGCGGGCAATCAGGTCGGCATCGATATTCACCTCGCCTATATCATTTACAATCACGGCGAAGCGCACGCCGCGGCGATTGTTGAGCAATCGGTTCACAAGAGTTGTTTTGCCGCTCCCGAGATAGCCGGTGAGCAGCAGTACGGGCATTTCCTTTTTCATTGTTGCTGATTTTACGCGACAAAGTTACGCATTTTTTTCGGGTGGCGTGCATGTGTGACCACGCGAGGAGGACTCGCCCGTGTGCACCCTTATAAGATCCGACAAGCACATGGTGTACAGCCGTGAATCATGCTCGCGGCGCACCATATCGTCCAATCCGGCTCCCATGGAAGCTATGCGCACGCAATTGCCTTGAACAAAATTATTGTTTATATGGTCCATTACTGTCATCAACCGGTGGCGCTTGGCATCGCGCTCCGGGTCGGCAAACAGATTTCGCTGCACCATGGTCAGCGGAGTGATACGGCTCACCGTCACTCCGGCCTTCTTGAATCCGTAGCCCTCGCGGAAAATGGCCCGCATGGCTTCCGTGGCGGCCTCGGCAAGCGTGGGTGTATAGTCCGTGGGGTCGGGTAGGCGCACGGTGGCGGTGTTGAAATATTGCGGTTCGCGCTCATGGAAGCGATTCGTGCAGAGAAACACCGACACTTCAGCAGCCGCACCCTGCTGCTTGCGCAATTTCCGCCCTATTATGGAAGCGAAGGAGCAAACGGCCTTGCGAAGCTCCTCGAAATCATGCACATCAGAGGCAAATGAGCGTGAGGAGGTGATGGTTTGCTTGTCAGGGGCCACCGGTTCGTGCTCGATACACGGAGTGCCGTTGAGCTCGCGCCATGTGCGCAAGCCCGTTACGGTGAAGAGCCGCGTCACAGTGTTCTCGTCAAGCGAAGCGAGCTTCAACGCGGTGTCGATACCCCGCTCGGTGAGTTTTCTGGAAAGACGCCGCCCTATGCCCCACACCTCGCCCACCTCCGTGAGCGCCAGCGCTTTCAGCCGTTTCTCTTCGGAATCGATCAGGCAAGCCCCCTTGTAGCCGGGATATTTCTTGGCAAACCGCGCCGCTACCTTGGCCAATGTCTTGGTAGGAGCTATGCCCATGGATGTCGGGATGCCGGTGAGACGCTTCACGCGCTCCACCACATACCGTCCGAAATCGGCCACATCGCCCACCCCCTCCGGAATTACTATGAAAGCCTCATCAATGGAATACACCTCCAGGGGAGCGTCGGTGAGAGCCTGAAGGGTGGCCATGACACGCGACGACATGTCGCCATAGAGCCGGTGATTGCCCGACAGTACGGCCACCCCGTGACGCTCACATATATCCTTGACTTTGAAATAAGGATTACCGCGCTTGAGTCCCAAAGCTTTCGCCTCGTTGGAGAGCGCAACGGCACATCCGTCGTTATTACTCAACACAATGACCGGGCGCGAGGCGAGCTCCGGACGGAACACCCGTTCGCACGACACAAAGAAATTATTGCAATCGACAAGAGCAAACACAGTTACACTCCCTTATTATCATTATCCATTATCGGCGCCTGCGGTTGGCCTTTATTGTATAGGTAACAATGCCCCATATCACCAATTCGTTTCCTTCGGTGACAAGGATGGGCTTGTAGCGGCGATTGGAGGGCACGAGATAGATATTGCCTTCCGGGGTTATCTCAAGGCGCTTCAATGTGAACTCTCCATCAAGGCAGCACACGGCCAGATCACCATTCTGCGGTTCGAGGGCACGGTCAATGACGAGAATGTCGTCCTCCTCAATCCCCTCCTCTATCATAGAGTCGCCCACAACGCGGCCATAAAACGTGGCCACGGGATGACGGATCAAGTCACGGTTCAGGTCAATGGTTTCGGTAATGTAGTCTTGCGCCGGACTCGGAAAACCGGCCCGGATGCCCGCATCGGCATAGACAAGCTCAAGTTCTGTCGACACGTCGGCACGAAATAATTGTAGCGAGGGTGAGGATTTCTTCATAGCAAACGCAAAGTTACAAATTTTTTTTCGCCCGTCACCATCATTTTTTTCATCGCCCCATAACACATTGACTATTTACAATATATCGCCCTAAAAAGCCTTTCCAAAGCCATTCTTGCAAAAAATATTTTGAAAAAAGTTGGTGAAAAATTTGCACAAACCAAAAAGTCGCCTTAACTTTGCACCGCAAAACGGCAAGAGAGCCACTTGAAAATCTCAAAAATCAAGGTGCGGTAGTTCAGCTGGTTAGAATACCTGCCTGTCACGCAGGGGGTCGCGGGTTCGAGTCCCGTCCGCACCGCCGAGGAGAGAGGAGAATGAGTAATTGTGAAGATTCGTCTTCCGTTACTCATTCTTTTTTTAATTTCAACCCTCATCGTAGCTGTACGCCTCACATGTAGCCCGGCCGACAACACGTACCGCCCTACGCGAAATAGATTGAAGTGTTAAAAAAATATTCAATTCAATTTTTTCCAAATCCCCAAAACCAATGAGATTCACCCACCTTTCCCTGAGCTCCATATAGTCAATCTTATCCATTTAAATCCATGTTTGGTCACGATATATTTTGAATCTGCCGATAACAATCAATCCGTAATAAAATCTTCATCGCCACAAACACCCCTTAAATTGGTCCGTTAAAATCAGAGAACCAAGCAACTACGGCAAGCGACACAATTTTGGAGGATGGTTAAATTTTGCTATTTTTGTGTGGTAATAACTAATCACCAGTTCCCAATCAAACAAAATCACAAATCCTCATGTCATTAAAAAAACTCTTGTCCTGCTTAGCTTTTGGGCTGCTTCTCACAGCACCTGCGGCCGAAGCGGCCGACGTGCTTGAATTGACTTTCAGACGCACCGGCACAGCAGCGTCATCCGTCACAACCACCGCCACAGGCATAGACGGTGTGACTGCTACGCTCAAATCAGCCTCACATCAATTCAAGAACTCCACCGCCAGCGTCACACCAACCATCCTGTGCCCCGACGTAAACGGCAACTCATCCCCAACAATCACATTGGAGTTTGAACTCACCGGGCTTCCCTCATCATTCACCGTTGAAGACCTCAACTTCGACATCCACGCCCTCAACTCGGGAGGTGCTTATCAGCAATCCGATGACAACAAGTCGCGCCAATTCAACGTGACCGCCCAGTTCAATGGCACCACATTCGGCTCACTCGATGATATCGACATAGCCAAAAATGTGAACACCAGTGGCGCCGAACGTCACCAAGTGTGGACCATTCAGGCTGACGAACCCGCCACCCCGTCATCTCCTCTGACGCTGAAAGTCACCATAACCAAGGGCACCAGCAATGAAGGATGCTTCTTCGGGCTATCATCAATCCGCTTCAACACCCCCGAACCGGAAGTTCGCCCCTTCGAACCCGCGGCAGCCATCGGTCAGGCATCTTCATTCTATTACATCCAGAGTCCCGACAACCAAGTTCTCGACAACAACATGCAATGGATTGCCAAGCGCCCCGATCCCGCAGCGAAATGGTACTTCGTTGGCACAAGCAACGCCGATGGTGGCTACCAGATTGTAGAAGCGGAAAACGACACCCCCATCAACGGAGGTGCCAAATATGTTGTGACCCGCGGCGAAACCCAAGGCCTCTATTCTTTCGTTGACACTGAAAACAATCCTATCTCATTAGGAGGCGCCACCGAATTTCTATTCAGCAACTTCCGTTCACGCAACGCCTTTGCACTTGCATCTCAGCTCTACACATTCCCCTGCGGTAATCTCGGTTCCATCTACGTGACCTCCGCTACCGTGAGCTCCATCCAAGGCTTCGCCGACCTCCACTACCCCATGGCAACCAGCGACGGCACCGCCATCACATATCCTCAGGCGGCCAAGCCCACCGAACGCTACACTATGTTGAGCCGCGACCACGCAACAGTGACTCCCGGCGACTTCAATGTGGCCATAAGCCTTAGCAAAGCACCCACTGACGGACTCCGCACATTCCTTTATTTTGACTGGGACCGCGACGGATATTTCGAAGCATCTCAGGAAATCACAGGTGAACAAGACATGAATGCCACCATCACAGTCCCCAACGATGCTGTCCTCGGTGAATCGCGCATGCGCATCCGTCTTACCGACAACGGCCTCATTGAAGCCGACGACGATGTAAACGGTCAGGTAATCGACCTCTTCATCAACGTAGTCGACGCCAGCGGCGCCCAGATTGCTCCCACTGTAAAACCCAACGCCGAGAACCGCGGTACCGCGACCTACGACGAAGCCACCAATATGGCATCGGCCACAGCCCTCGGAACCTCCACCTTCCTTTACTGGCAGGAAAAGACCCGCGTGCACTCGCTTGAAGCATCCTGCGAAATAGCACCGGCATGCACTCCGCGCACTTTCGTGGCCGTATTCTCGCCCAACCTCGAGGAACTCTCCGCCATCGACCGGGTGACCATCGATACCCCTGACAACTCCGCCTCAATCAACGTTGACGGCCGCATAATCAATGTAAACGCTGCGACCGATGTGCGCCTCATCCTCATCTTTGGCCTTGACGGCTCACTGAAGCTCAGCGGCAACGGATGCAACACACTTGATGCATCAACTATGCCCTCCGGCATCTACATCGTTAAAGCCATCACCGCCACAGGCTCAGCTACTTCAAAAGTAACACTACACTAACACACCTCACCAATAATCAATCATGATGACAATCAACTCAAAATACCTTTTCTGCGGACTCGGGGCCCTTGCCGTTACCGCCCAGGCCAATGCCCAGCAAACCAAGGCCAAGCGCCCCAACATTATCTATATTATGTGTGACGACATGGGCTATGGCGACCTTGGTTGCTACGGCCAGAAACTCATAGCCACTCCACGCATAGACCGTATGGCAGCCGAAGGAATGCGCTTCACACAAGCTTATGCTGGAAGCCCCGTTTCGGCCCCCTCGCGTGCCACATTCATGACCGGCCAACACTCGGGCCACACCCTGGTGCGTGGTAACAAGGAGTATTGGAACTCCGGCAATCTCAACATGACCTATGGCGTGAACACTGACTACTCCCTCGTAGGCCAGCACCCCTACGATCCTGATCACGTGATAATCCCCGAGATATTCAAAGCCAACGGCTACACCACCGGTATGTTCGGAAAATGGGCCGGAGGTTATGAAGGATCCGCCTCCACCCCCGACAAACGTGGCATTGACGAATACTATGGATACATCTGCCAATTCCAGGCCCACCTTTACTACCCCAACTTCCTCAACGAGTACAGCAGCAAGCGCGGAGACACCGAAGTGAAGCGCGTAACCCTCGAGGAGAACATCAACCATAAGATGTATGGCAACGACTACCTCAACCGCACCCAGTACTCCGCCGACCTCATCCACGAGAAAGCCCTTGAATGGCTCGACGACCAGTCGGCCGACCAGCCCTTCCTCGGCATTTTCACCTACACCCTCCCCCATGCCGAGCTCGCCCAGCCCGACGATGAAATCTATCAGGCCTACGTTGATCAATTCTGCGACTGCGAAGAAAAAACCTATGGCGGCGACCAAGGGTCGCGTTACAACCCCACCTCCCATGCCCACGCCCAGTTTGCCGGTATGATCACCCGTCTTGACAAGCAAGTGGGCGAAATCCTCGACAAGCTCAAGGAAAAGGGACTTGACGAAAATACAGTTGTTATCTTCACATCCGACAACGGCCCTCACGAAGAGGGGGGCGCCGACCAGCCTTTCTTCAACCGTGACGGCCTTCTCCAGGGCCTCAAACGCTCCACTTACGAAGGCGGTATCCGCATACCCTTCATAGTGCGTTGGCCGGGCAAAGTTGCTGCCGGAACCGACAATGACCACATGTTTGCGTTCTATGACCTCATGGCCACATTCTGCGACATTGCCGGAATCGAGAACTACGAGGAAAATTTCCGCAACAAGAACGTGGAAAACGATTGGTTCGACGGCATCTCCATCTATCCCACTCTTGTTGGAGAAGGCACCCAGCAGAAACATGACCACCTTTACTGGGAGTTCCATGAAACCAACATGCTTGGTGTGAGAAAAGGCGACTGGAAACTCGTTGTTCAGAATGGCAACTGCAAGCTCTACGACCTTGCAACCGATATCCACGAGGACAACGACGTGGCTGCGCAGTACCCCGACATAGTTGAGGAACTCAAGCAGATATGCCGCGATGAGCACACCCCCAACGACATCTTCCAAGTTACAATCCCGTGATCTGATCATCACCACATAATGACCACGCGCCCCGTCAGGACAAAGAGCCGTCTGACGGGGCGCGCCGTTATTTTCCACCTCCTAAGCCTCACCGCAAGCGTAAATTGAAAAAAATTTGCGGGAATGGTTAATTTCTTTTAATTTTGCGTAGGAATATCAACCTTGTATTTTACATACTAATTTTATATCAATATTAAATCCCTAACTGCTATGTGGTTAACATGTTCATCCGTGGGTAGGAAGCTCGTGATGTCAATCACCGGAGCTTGCCTCATCCTGTTCGTAACCTTCCATGCGGTGATGAATGCAGTAGCGCTGTTCAACCCCGCTGCCTACAATGACGTCTGCGAATTCCTGGGCGCCAACTGGTATGCGTTGATCGCCTCAGCCGGCCTCGCTGTGCTCTTCATCATCCACATTATCTATGCCATCTGGCTCACCCTTCAGAACCGCAAGGCTCGCGGCAACGACCGCTACAACGTGGTTTCGAAGCCCCCTCAGGTTGAGTGGTCTTCTCAAAACATGCTTGTGCTCGGTCTCGTTGTACTCGCCTTCCTGGTGGTTCACCTCATCCAATTCTGGGCCAAGATGCAGTGGCAGGAACTCCGCCACGCCGAACTTTCGGTGCTTCCCCAGCTCAACGGCGCGCCCGTTCAGCCCGCTATGGGTACACTCTTCCTGCAGATGGCTTTCTCGCAGGTGTGGACTCCTATCGTTTACATCATCGGTTTCGTTGCCCTCTGGTTCCACATGAACCACGGATTCTGGTCAATGTTCCAGTCCTGCGGTTGGAACAATGACGTGTGGATCAACCGCCTCAAGAAAATCGGCCTCTGGTGGACCTCCATCGTTGTCCTTCTCTTCATCGCTCAGGCAGTTGTGTTCACCGTCCGCGCCAACGACAACTACTACCTCACCAACACCGACCTCCAGGAGCAGTATGCCGAAGCTTGGGCTAATGAAGCTGACGCTCTCGTAGAATCATTCCAGGGTGATTTCCAGAAATCAATGTCGGCCATCCAGAACGAAGCCATGGAACTCCAGGCCACAGGCGACCAGGCTGCCATGCAGCAGCTCCAGGCCAAAGCCCAGCAGACTCAGACCGAGTTCATGGAGAAGAACGGTCCCGATTTCGTTGACAAAGCCAACGCTGTGATAGCTTCGTTCAACAAGCAGTGCCCCGACCTCCAGGGAACCAACCAGTCCATCATGCAGCTCCAGAGCATGGCAATGCAGATTCAGCAGATGATCGCAATGCCTGCCGCAATGCAAGCTCCTCAGGCAGCTCCCGCCGCTGAAGAAGCTCCCGCAACAGAAGCTGAACAAACAACCAACAACACCGATTCAATCAATTAAACAATCTCAAAGATATGGCCAAATTAGAAGACGTAAAGGGTATGATCGACTCTACCCCTATCATGAAGGATTACGCCGACATCGAGAGCTCAAAACTTCCGGAGTTTCAGATCGACTCGAAAATCCCCGAAGGTCCTGTCGCTGAGAAATGGACCAACTACAAGGCACATCAGAAGCTGGTGAACCCCGCCAACAAACGCCACCTCGACATCATCGTGGTGGGTACCGGTCTGGCAGGTGCCTCCGCAGCTTCCACTCTCGCCGAACTCGGATTCAACGTATGGAACTTCTGCATCCAGGACTCACCCCGCCGTGCTCACTCGATCGCCGCACAGGGTGGTATCAACGCAGCCAAGGATTACCAGAACGACGGTGACTCCGTTTACCGACTTTTCTACGACACCGTCAAGGGTGGCGACTTCCGTTCTCGCGAAGCCAACGTTTACCGTCTTGCCGAAGTGTCGAACAACATCATAGACCAGTGCGTGCAGCAGGGTGTGCCTTTCGCACGCGAATACGGCGGTCTCCTCGCCAACCGTTCTTTCGGTGGTGCGCAGGTGTCACGTACATTCTACGCCAAAGGTCAGACCGGTCAGCAGCTCCTGCTCGGTGCCTATGCATCGCTCAACCGCCAGATTGAAAAGGGCCAGGTTCGCTCTTTCAACCGCCGCGAGATGCTTGACCTGGTGATTGTCGACGGCCGTTGCCGCGGTATCATCGTGCGCAACCTCGTCACCGGTGAGCTTGAACGCTACGCCGCCCACGCTGTGGTTCTCGCAACCGGCGGTTACGGACGTACCTTCTTCCTCTCTACCAACGCCATGGGCTGCAACGGCTCCGCCGCCATCCAGGCTTTCAAGAAAGGCGCTTACCTCTCTAACCTCGCTTTCACACAGATCCACCCCACTTGTATCCCCGTTCACGGAGAAGACCAGTCAAAGCTCACCCTCATGAGCGAATCGCTCCGTAACGACGGCCGCATCTGGGTGCCCAAGAAAAAAGAAGATGCCGAAGCCATCCGCGCCGGCAAAAAGAAACCCACCGATATCCCCGACGAGGACCGCGACTTCTATCTCGAACGCCGCTATCCCGCCTTCGGTAACCTCTGCCCCCGCGACATCGCTTCACGTGCC
>CAJUSN010000005.1:0-23303 GCA_910589095.1 uncultured Muribaculaceae bacterium | reverse complement strand
CAAGGAACGTTGCGACGCCGGCTACGGTGTAGGTACCGGCAATGCCGTATATCTCGACTTCAAGTATGCCATCGAACGCCTCGGCGCTGATGTTGTACGCGACCGTTACGGCAACCTCTTCGACATGTACCAGATGATCTCTGACGACAACCCCTATGAAACTCCCATGATGATTTTCCCCGCATCACACTACACCATGGGTGGTATCTGGGTTGACTACGAACTTCAGACCTCCATCAAGGGCCTCTTCGCCATCGGTGAATGTAACTTCTCCGACCACGGTGCAAACCGCCTCGGTGCTTCCGCCCTCATGCAGGGTCTGGCCGACGGTTACTTCGTACTTCCCTACACCATGCAGAACTACCTGAGCGACCAGATCAAGGTGCAGCACCCCGGAATCGACGCTCCCGAGTTTGACAAGGCCGAAGCCGACGTACGCGCCCGCATCGAGAAACTCATGAACATCAAGGGTACAAAGAGCCCCGACGAAATCCACAAACGTCTTGGTCACGTGATGTGGAACCTCGTGGGTATGGGTCGCACACTGCAGAGCCTTGTGAAAGCTCTCGACGAGCTTGAGGACGTGAAGAAAGAATTCTACACCGACCTCCGCATTGTTGGATCGGCCGACGACCTCAACACCGAGCTTGAAAAAGCACTCCGTCTCGAGGACTTCCTCGTTATGGCCAAGATGATGGCTATCGACGCACTTCACCGCAACGAATCCTGCGGCGCTCACTTCCGCGAGGAATATCAGACTGCCGACGGCGAAGCTGCACGTAACGACAAGGACTACATGTACGTGAGCTGCTGGAAATACACCGGCGACAACGAAAAGCCCGTGCTTCTCAAAGAGCCCCTCAAATATGAGGCAATCAAGGTTCAGACCCGTAACTACAAGTCGTAATCCCTTTTCCCAACCACTTTTAATAAAAGACATCAATGGGAACTACAATAAGCGTAAATCTGAAAATTTGGCGTCAGCGTGGTCCTAAAGAAAAGGGTCAGTTCGTCAACTATCATCTCGATAACGTTTCGACCGGCAGCTCCTTCCTTGAAATGCTCGACATGCTCAACCAGCAGCTCGTGGAGCAGGGTGAAGAACCCGTTGTGTTCGACAACGACTGCCGCGAAGGTATCTGCGGTATGTGCTCACTTTACATCAACGGACACCCCCACGGTCCCGTTCAGGGCATAACCACCTGCCAGCTCCACATGCGTAAGTTCAACGATGGCGACACCATCACCATCGAGCCTTGGCGCTCGGCCGCTTTCCCTGTGATCCGCGACCTCATGGTGGACCGCAACGCATTCGACAAAATCCAGCAGGCCGGCGGTTATGTATCGTTCAACTGCGGCGGTGCTCAGGATGCCAACAACCTCCCCATCTCCAAGGAAGTGGCTGACGTGGCCATGGACTCCGCCACCTGTATCGGTTGCGGTGCCTGCGTGGCTGCTTGCAAAAACGGTTCGGCTATGCTCTTCGTATCGGCCAAGGTGAGCCAGTTCGCTCTCCTGCCCCAGGGTCAGGTGGAACGCGCACGTCGTGCCCGCGCAATGGTGCGCCGTATGGACGAGCTTGGATTCGGTAACTGCACCAACACCGGTGCTTGCGCTGCCGAATGTCCCAAAAACGTTCCTCTGAGCAACATTGCCCGCCTCAACCGCGAGTTCATCAAAGCAAAAATCGCTGACTGATCAACATATATAATTCAGTCCGATAATCCATAACGGAACCGCCGTCGCCATCACAGGTAACGGCGGTTCTTTTTTAATATCAACCGCGTTACACCGAGGCTGTGGCCCCTACTGCATATCACACTGTATCACAAGCGCTTACCCTCCCCAATTTGAAAAATGTGATAAAACAAGTGGAAATGCGCGAAAATATATGTATATTTGTCAAGCGATTAGCCACTTGAACTTAAAACAGCAGGAGAGTTTCACACCTCCGTCCTTGATAGAATACCAAGAAACAAAAAATACCAATAAACCAACCAACCCTTATCAGAATGAAGAAGCCAACCATGAAATCAGTGTTACCTCTTCTGGCTGCAGCATTTGCAATTTCGGTCTCCGCCGAAGAGCTGCCCATGGTGACACAATCGGTCACATTCCCTGACAACGAGCCGGCTCCTTGCCATCCCGTACCCACTCCCCGACAGGTGAAGTGGCAGGAAACCGAATTCTACGCATTTTTCCACTACGGAATGAACACCTACACCAACCTCGAATGGGGTATGGGTAGCGAAAATCCCAACACATTCGCCCCCACTGCCGTACCCGACCCGGCCCAATGGCTTGAAGCCGTTAAAGCGGCCGGCATGAAAGGTGGCATCGCCGTTGTGAAACACCATGACGGCTTCTGCCTTTGGCCCACCGAGACAACCACACACCGCTGCACTGCAAGCAGCAACGCAAACGCACAGGCCACAAACATCCCCCGCGACTTTGCAAAAGCAGCTCAGGACCTCGGCCTTAAATATGGATTCTACATCTCCCCATGGGACCGCAACAGCGCCCATTACGGAACCGATAAGTACGTGAAAGAGGTGTTCATGAAACAGTGTGATGAGCTGGCGCAATACGGATCTGACCAGTTTGAAATGTGGTTCGACGGTGCCAACGGAGGTTCAGGTTACTACGGCGGCGCCAACGACACCCGCAGCGTGGACGAATCCACTTATTATGACATCCCCAATCTCCGCGACTATGTTCACGGCATTGCACCTGACTGTCTGATGTGGGGCGTTGGTGGCGAAGCCCGCTGGATTGGAAATGAATCAGGCTACGCCGGCGAAACAAACTGGGCCATGATGGAGCGCGGAGCTTCATCCGAAGCCTCAAACCGCGAAACCGGACAAGAGGAAGGATGGATTTGGCTGCCGGGTGAAAGCGACGCCAAAGCCACTTCAGCCGGATGGTTCTGGCACAGCAACCAGTCCGACCTCTCGGCCGAACGCCTGTTCCAGATGTATCTTGAAACTGTTGGCCGCAACGCCACGCTGATTCTCAATATCCCCCCGGATAAATCCGGCAAATTGCCCTCCAGCTCCGTCAATGTGCTCAAACAGCTGGGCCAGCTTCTCACCGGACGACTCGGCACCGACCTTGCACCGTCGGCCACCGTCAGCGCCAGCGAGGAACGCTCTGCAGGTGCCAACCGCTCCTACTCGGCCGCTAACCTCACCGATGGAAACAAAGACTCATACTGGTCAACCAACGACGACACCCGAGAGGCAACCATCACCTTCACATGGGACGAACCTCAGACCGTACGCTACGTGGCCCTCATGGAATACATTATAAAAGGCCAGCGCGTGAAAAGTTTCAAAATAGAAACCAGCGAAGACGGAAACACCTGGACTCCCAGAGCCACCTCTATAGCCCAAACCACGATTGGTTATAAGCGCATAATTCCCCTCAACGGCTCGACAGCCTCAAGCTACGACGCTTCCGGCTACAAAGCCAAAGCACTGCGCATAACCATCAACGACAGCCGAGCCTGTCCGCTTCTACACACAGTGTCGATTTACTAAATCCAGTTCAACCCATTACTGATTATCAACAATGAATTTCAAAAAACATATTGGACTCTGGGCTGCACTGGCCGGCACATCTTTGGCTGCCAACGCTCAGACAATCGGCTTCGAAACCGATGACTACGCCGCACTCGGCGTATATGACACATGGGAAAGCTCTCCTTTCCGCACCGGCGCTCTTCAAGGCAACGTGAAAGTTCTCGACAATCATCTCTCCAATGCCGAAACCAACGCCTCCGCCAAAATTCTCGGAGTGCAACGCTCCATCTACGGATCCAACACATTCGGAGCACGCATCGACCTCAAAACGCCGTTTGAAACAACCCCCACCTACTCTTATGTCCATGTGCTGATGCACAAACCCGTAGAAGGACGTGTCATGCTCATCGGCCTGGGCAAACGAACCGACCGCCCCGAACAGTCGGCCGAGGTTGAGCAATTCTGGGTATATCCCCTCTACGCCGTGCCGGCAGGCGAATGGTCCGATGCCGTTTTCCCTGTAAAAACCAACGGAGGTGTGGAAATACATTCACTGGTTGTGGTACCGCACTGCGAAGCTCCTCACGAACTTCACGGCGACTTCGTGGCCTATATCGACGACATTGTTGTCAACGACAGCAACCGCCCCCGCATAGGTGGCGACAAATATCCCATCAACTATGACAAGGCTTCCGCTCTGGGCCGCACCGACCGCAACGTCACCGCACTGACATTCAACACTTCTTCCGACGGCTCGCAGCGCGTCAGCATCTCCAAGCCGGGAATGATGTATAAGGAAGAGTTCGGCACACCGATAAAAGTAAAAGCCGGCGGTACAGTCTCGACCGAAGTTACCTACGCAGGCTTCTGGATGCACAGCTACCTGTTCCTCGACAAAGGCAACGACGGCGACTTCAGCACAGGCGTGGCATCCGGCATCACACTTGACCCCGCCACTGACCTCGTTTCATTCTCACTCTACACCGACGGAAGCAGCACTTCCGGCAAAAACTCTGCCGGAACCACCATCTACAGCTCTTCCAACGGCTTTGACGGAAAATGGACTCCCCCGGTGTTCACCGTGCCCTCAGACCTTGCAAACGGTATTTACCGCATGCGCTACAAACTTGACTGGAACAACATTGACCCCGGTGGCGATCTCAATGACTTCGTTAGCAACGGTGGAACAATCGTCGACCTGCTTCTCAACGTACATGGCGACAACGTAACCGTACGCCAGGACAACCGCAACGGAGAGGTGACTTTTGCCGACGGAACCGTGATCAATGGCAACACCGTACCATTCGGCCAGCCCATCACCATCAAGATGAACCCCTCCAACGGATTCACCTACAGCGGTGTTCGCATACGCCATGGTTACAACCTCACCGGCGACAGCCTTATCCAGAACAACCCCCAGTTCCGTGATGACTATGTGACCTTTGACAAATTTGGCAGCGACGACACATACACTATCCCCGCATCCATTGTCGATGGCGACCTCCTCATCGAAGGCCTCTTTGTTGAAAACGGTACACGCCCCGAAAATGTCACCGTCACCTACAACATCGAAGCCGATGGAAACATAATCGCCACGCAGCGATTCACCGTCCTCTCCGGCGATCCATATCCCACACCCTCGGCCATCGAGACCGAAGTATCGGCCGAATTCTACACCCTTGCAGGTGTTCCTGAAGGCACCGTGGGTAAAGAAGATGAAGTGATCACACTCACCATCGAAAACAATCTCCCCTTCCAGGTGAGCAGCGACTTCAACAATGTGTATTGGTACAATCTCACCCTTACTGCCGACAGAAACTACCTCACCCACAGTGCATCAATGTCCTATATCAGCACTGGAGCAACAACTGTTTCCACCCCATCGGCCACTGACTACAACTCTCAGTGGGCATTCGTTGGAAACATTCTCAGCGGTTTCAAAATCATCAACCGTGGTGCGGGCGAAGGCTACATCCTCTCCTCATCCACAAACACAGCCTCCAACACCGGCGGCAGTACCTATCCCATCATGACCGCTGAACCGGTGGCGGAATCCAACAACACATATTGGATACCCACTGTGAGCACTTCCATCTCGGGTCAGAACGGATTCTACCTGCACCAGCTCGGAATCCCCACCAACCGCATGAACAGCCGCGACAACCGTCTGGCTTACTGGACCGGTGGCGCCGATGCAGGCTCTACTTTCATTGCCACTCTGGTTGATTCCTACTCAGGCATAGCCAATGTGGGCATTGATTTCAACTCACCTGTTGATTATTACAACCTGCAGGGCGTGAAAGTGGCTCCGGAAAACATCACTCCCGGCATCTACATCGTGCGCCAGGGCAACACCGTGGGCAAAATCCTTGTGAAATAATCCCCGAACATACCTGTGGCCCCCGTGGGGCCGCCACTCACCATAATCGCCGTCACTGACATCCAGTGGCGGCGTTTTCATGCAACACAGCAGCATCTCCGCTAAGAAAAATGATTTTCATCCGCAATACAGCAAAAACCTACAGCTTATCTTGCTATAAATCACAGAAAATTGCTTACATTTGCGCATATCCAATCCACAAAATCACATCCATGAAAAAAATCATCTCAATTCTTGCAGTGCTCCTCATCACCATAACCGCTTTTGCCTACGATTTCACCGGCAAAACATTCCGTGGTACCGCCGAAGCCTACACGGGCAAGAAAATGACCGTAACAGCCAAGTTCCGCACCAACAGCCGCCTCACAATGACCACATCGGGCGGCGGGATAAAGCCAATGACCGATGCAGGCATGATGTGGGAAGTTTCAGGCGATTTCATCAACCTCTATGATTCATCTGGCACTTGCAGCTATCTGGCAATTGATGAAGATGACAACGGAGAAATAACGCTCTCCATGTGCGACGATTTCGGAAACCCCTACATTACCCTCCGCGAAGTCAAAGCCTCCGCAGCGCCGAAAAGCTCATCCAAAACATCAAAACGCCGCTGAGAGTGTCATATTACCTTATTTTCACTACAATCACTTACTTTTTTCACCCAAAACAACTATTTCTACATACTTTTTTACTATATTCGCAACGATTAATCAAAAACTGATTCGCCATGAAAAGAAGTGTATTGGTATTTACTTTTCTTATTTCCATCTTGCAGTGGAAAGCAATGGCTCAATATGGAGAAAAGTCCTTTTTCAAAATGGGCAAGGAATGGGTTGTGGAATTTAAGTATGATTGGGCGACCCCTACACTGGAGAAATTCAAAGTAACGGGCGAATTCGTTCTTGGCGGAACCAAATATTGGTTCATAGACGCGAACAATGACACTTCGCAACCATTGTGTGGCTGGCAAACCGATACCGGAAAAATCTTCACACATGTCAGAGAGCTGGAACTCTTTCATAACATAGAGATGGATATGGGACTTGAAGTGGGAGATGTAGGAGGGTATCGTCAGGATGGTAAAGCTGAGCCGGACACTCCCGACAGGAAATTGATTGAAACGCCATTTTTTAAAGTTATCAAAAAAGACACAATTGAAGTAAGAGGCGTGAAACGGGCCCGAATACAGGTTGAGAATCTATCAAACCCTGCTTATAGAGTTATAGAGGGTACTGGGTAGAAGGGATCGGACTCTCGACTCGCAGCTGTACAGCAACTGCATATTTCACATCAGGGTCCTACAACACCACCTATAACTTCGTTGCTTGCTACGAGGATGGAGAACTGGTGTTTGACAAGGATGACTTTGAGGCCCCATCACTTGCCGAGCTCAGGGAGATCTCAAACGGGACTTCGAAGGATGCCGACGGACCGGTGAACGTGTTCAATCTGCAGGGTATCTGCGTGCGTCACAAATCTCCACAGTCAGAGGCTCTGCGCGGTCTCCCCGCAGGAATATACATAATCAACGGCAAGAAAATAACCATAGCGCCCTGAGGCTTCTACCCATTCCGCCAGTGTCGCTCAAAAAAAAAGCCAAAGATAAAGGCAGATTGTTTGATTTTGAATTATTTTTCGTAACTTTGCAGAGTTTTTTCAACCATTTTAATCCACGTGGGAAAGTTTACTGAATTCAAGCTGCCGCTGAAAAGCCTTCCCGAGGGGACGCATTCGTTTGAATATCACCTCGGTAAAAAGTTTTTCGAAAACATGGAGAGCCCCGACATCCACGATGCCGACCTCCAGGTTCAGCTTACCGTGACCTATAAGCGCGACCTCTACACGCTTGACTTCACCATCACCGGCACCATCACACTTATCTGTGACCGCTGCCTTGATGATCTGATCATGCCCGTCGAGACGGAATATCACATCAACGTGAAATACGGCGATGACTACAACGACGAGGCCGACGACCTGCTGGTCATCCCCGAGTCAGACAATTATCTCAACGTGGCCTACATACTCTATGACACCGTTGCGCTCACAGTGCCCATCAAGCATGTGCACCCCATGGGAAAATGCAACCGTCAGATGAGCCAGATGCTGAAGAAACACCGCGCCCGTCCCGCCGATGACGACTCCGAACTCGAGGATGAACTCATTGAAGAGATGGACTCAATGGACGCCTCCGACCCCGCAGAGCAGCCTACCGATCCCCGGTGGGACGCACTCAAAGGACTGGCATCCTCAACCGATGAATCCAATTGATCTGAGGAGCCATACAGCCCGCAAGGTCAACACAAAATAAAAAATATCAAAACAAACAATAACTTAACACAACAATGGCACATCCTAAACGCAAACAATCCAAGACCCGCACTGCCAAACGTCGCACTCACGACAAAGCCGTAGCCCCCACCCTGGCACTCTGCCCCAACTGCGGCGCATGGCACATCTACCACACCGTATGCGGTGAATGCGGTTACTATCGTGGCAAAGTTGCCATCGAAAAAGCTGAGATGGTCTAACCCCCTTCTGCTCCGGCGCGCGGCCCGGCATCAAGGTTGAACACCCGTGCCACATCAAGCCGCCCTCAGGACAATGATGGGAAAAACATCCATTGAGTAAAAAAATGTGATTAGCAGGCGGTGATTGATTACGATTGCCGCCCGTAATCACATTATAAATGATTTATCAAAGTTATTATTCATATCAACCCTAACATGATTAATGCAAGAATAGCCGGCGTGGCTTCATACGTGCCGGACGACATACTCGACAACGAGATGCTCTCCAAGATGGTGGACACCTCCGATGAATGGATCACCACCCGTGTGGGCGTCAAAGAGCGCCGCATCCTCAAGAAAGAGGGCGAAGGTTCGTCATACATGGGAATCCAGGCTGTGAACCGCCTGCTTGAGAAAACCGGCACCAAGCCCGAAGAAGTGGATTTGCTCATCTGCGCCACCTCCAACCCCGACTACCGCTTCCCCTCCACCGGTTCAATCATTGCCCACGGCTGCGGTCTGGGCAACGCATACGCCTACGACATTCAGGCTGCTTGCGCAGGTTGCATCGTGGCCCTCCAGGATGGCGCCGCCTACATCAAGTCGGGACTCCGCAAGAAAGTGGTAGTGGTAGCTGCCGAGATGATGTCGTCTATGGTCAATTATAATGACCGTACCACATGCCCCCTCTTCGGCGATGGCGCAGCAGCCATGCTGCTCGAGCCCACCGACCGCGAAGTGGGCGTTATCGACGGTGTGTTCCACGTTGACGGCGTTGGTCGCGACCACCTCCTCATGCGCGCCGGCGGCTCCGTGCTTCCTGCAAGTCATGAAACCGTGGATGCCGGTGACCACTACGTTTATCAGGACGGCCGCTTCGTTTACAAGCATGCCGTGACCGATATGCTCGAATCAACCCTTGAAGTGTGCGAGCGCAACGGCCTCACCATGGAATCCGTTGACTACCTCATCCCTCATCAGGCCAATCTCCGCATCATCGAAGCCGTGGCTTCACGCGCAGGCATCGCTCCTGAAAAGGTATTGGTCAACATCGAGTACCGAGGCAACACCTCCGCCGCATCCATCCCCCTCTGCATATCCGAAAACGAGTCGAAACTCAAGAAAGGCGACAAACTCATCCTCACCGCCTTCGGAGCAGGCTTCACCTGGGGTGCCATGTATGTGATCTGGGACATCTGATCACTTGTAGGCACACACCCCCGGGATAAAAAGAGGAAATAACCTCCCGAAGATGAATATTTGTTTCCAAATTTAAATTTAAGAACAAAGCTCAATCTAAAAAATTTTTCACGGATAGCATCTTTTCAGGTGCTATCTGTGTTTTTATTCAAAGGGAGATATTTCCCTCCATAACCTTGTAACCATTTTCAATCATCATGACCGAAAACCATAAAGCCGGATTCGTCAACATCGTAGGCAACCCCAACGTAGGTAAATCAACACTCATGAACGACCTCGTGGGCGAGCGCATCAGCATCATAACCTCCAAAGCCCAAACCACCCGCCACCGCATAATGGGCATAGTCAACACGCCTGAATATCAGATAGTGTTCTCCGACACACCCGGAGTGCTCAAACCTAAGTACAAGCTTCAGGAAAGCATGCTCGACTATTCAGAAGGCGCTCTAACAGATGCCGACGTTCTCCTCTACGTGACCGACGTGGTGGAGGATCCCACCAAAAACGCCGACTTCCTTGCACGCGTGGCCAAAGAGACCGTGCCGGTTCTTCTGGTCATCAACAAAATAGACTTGCTCAAAGAGCAGTCACAGCTTGAGGAAATTGTGGCACGCTGGAAAGAACTCCTCCCCAACGCAGAAGTGTTCCCCACCTCAGCGCTCGAGCACTTCAACGTGCAGTCCAGCATGAACCGCATCCTCGAGCTCCTGCCCGTAAGCGCCCCTTACTTCGGAAAGGACGCCCTCACCGACAAGCCCGCCCGATTCTTCGTAACCGAAATAATCCGCGAGAAAATCCTGCTCAACTATCAGAAAGAGGTGCCCTACTCAACCGAAGTAATCGTTGAGAAATTCGACGAAAAAGAGGGCGCCATCCATATCATGGCCGTAATTTATGTGGAACGTGACTCCCAGAAAGGAATCCTCATAGGCAAAGCCGGCTCGATGCTCAAGAAAGTGGGTACCCAGGCCCGCAAGGATATCGAGACCTTCTTTGGCAAGCGAGTGTTCCTCGAACTCTTTGTGAAAGTGGAACCCAACTGGCGCAACCGCGAGAACAAGCTCCGCTCATTCGGCTACATAGAATAACCTCAAACCCCTACAAACGAACCAGACAATGTCACAACTCATAGCCATAGTGGGACGCCCGAATGTGGGCAAGTCCACACTTTTCAACCGCCTCACGCGCAGCCGCACCGCCATCACCGACGACACCGCCGGCACTACCCGCGACCGCCAGTATGGCCGCGTGGACTGGAACGGCCGCGACTTTTCCATCGTCGACACCGGCGGATGGGTGGTTAACTCCGACGACGTTTTCGAATCGGAAATCAACAAGCAGGTGCACCTTGCCATCGAGCAGGCCGATGAAATCCTCTTCGTGGTGGACGCCATGAACGGCGTCACCGACCTTGACGACCATGTGGCCGAAATCCTGCGAAAATCCCGCAAGCCGGTCATCCTTGTGGCCAACAAGGTTGACTCCAACGATTGGCTCTACAATGTGCCCGAATTCTACAAACTTGGACTCGGTGAGCCCTATCCCGTGTCGGCCGTAAATGGATTCGGCACAGGCGACCTCCTTGATGAAGTGGTGAAAAAACTACCTGAAACCGATGAGGAAGAGGCACAACATCTCGATGACATACCCAAATTTGCCATCGTGGGACGCCCCAACGCCGGAAAGTCATCAATAGTCAACGCCTTCATCAACGAGGAACGCAACATTGTGACCGATGTAGCCGGAACCACGCGCGACAGCATCTACACGCGCTATAACAAATTCGGATTCGACTTCTACCTCGTTGACACCGCCGGCATCCGCAAAAAGAACAAGGTGAGCGAGGACATAGAGTACTACTCCGTGATCCGATCCATCCGCGCCATAGAGGCTTCCGATGTGTGCATCCTCATGATCGATGCCACCCGAGGCATAGAATCGCAGGATGTGAGCATCTTCTCGCTCATCCAGCGCAATAAGAAGGGCCTGGTGGTGTGCGTCAACAAATGGGACCTCGTGAAGGACAAGTCAGAGGTGGCCATCCGTCATTTCCGCGACACCATCCGCGAACGCTTCGCGCCCTTCACCGACTTCCCCATAATCTTCGGCTCTGCGCTCACCAAGCAGCGCATCTACAAGGTGCTTGAAACCGCCGTTGAGGTTTACAACAACCGCAAGCGAGTAATCCCCACCTCGCAGCTCAACACCGTTATGCTTGAAGCCATTGCCGCATATCCGCCCCCTGCCAACAAGGGCAAGTATGTGAAGATTAAATATGTGACCATGCTCAAGGGAGCTCAGATACCCACATTTATCTTCTTCTGCAACCTTCCCCAGTGGGTCAAGGAGCCCTACCGCCGCTATCTTGAAAACAAGATTCGCGAAAACTGGGACTTCACCGGCACTCCAATCAACGTGTACATGCGCGAGAAATAACCCCCGCTCCTCCATACCCTTGAAAAAGAGCGGCCGCATACATTATCCGCCCCCTGAAAGTTATCTGTTCAACCTTCAGGGGGCGGCAAATTTTTTAAGCAGATACATCCCGCTTATATTGAAATAGTTTTTTGCAAGCTATATCAACATCTGGAAAAGATATTGTTTGCCACCCGTGTCCACGAAGATGTAAAGCTGTCCGTTATATTTGAAACAGGCGATACCTCTGAATGAGGGAGACCCGATTTCCGCCGAGTCAGCGAAATATCCAACCCCATCCACACCACCGAGAATTGGGGGTGCAGTCGATTTATGCGCTTTGTCGAGATTGATTGGTATACGGTAAGCCGGCTCACTATTTTGATCAAGAAGTGAAATGGTGACAAAATTTTGGTTCACTTTCATGAAAGCTTTAAACAAGCGCTCTATTTCACCACCGTTAGTGATTAAGCAGGAATACCCCTCATAATCACCGGCTCTTAGCAGATAGGACGGCGATGACTGCGAACTCTTTGAGCCGGCTCCGGCGGGCGGTTGAAACTCGTAGTTAAGATGGAATGGATTGCGGTTTGGGTCGAACTCCATCTGCAGTCCGAGAGGATTGTATGACTGTGCAGCGTGGGCCGAAGGTGGAAGTGGTTGCGGCTGTGAGGGCTTTTGGGGTTGTGCCGGAGCTTGAGGTCGAGCAGGCTGTTGCGGTCCCGAGCGAGTGATGTGAAAATCCAGATTGTCCACGGTTCCCTCAGTCCTCTCAATATAGCAGTTGAGGGTCTTATCGTAGAAATCACAGTGTAGCCTGTAGTCGCGTCGGCCGGTGAAGTCGGGAAAAACGTAGTATGGGATGAAAAAATCCTCATGTCCCACAGCGAGATTGGGCCCGACAGAGATACCATTGGACATGGCAAACGTTCCGTGGCTATCATGGAATCGGCTGTTCGATGTGTTGGATTTCATCAGATTTCCGTTCTGGTCTGTTATGAAAAGTACCATCAGTATCACATGATCAGCCTCATCTTGAGCTTTATAATCCACACTGATCCAGAAACCGGCGTTACCGTCCGATTTTTCATGATGTTTCGATGTCATATTTGTGATAACGTAATAGCATGACTGAGCTGCAGCTCCAAGAGCTATCCCCAACAGCGCGAGCATGGTAAGAGCCAGTTGTTTTACTGCTTGGTTTTTCATGATCTTTTGAACTAAATAATCGATATCAATGCGCAAATATAATAATTTAGTCATTGAGAATAAAGTTTATGTCAGGTGTTTTTAGTACGGGCGCAAAATTTTGGACATATGAGATTTTCATTATATCTTTGTCATCTGACCCGTCATATGGATGCAAACCGGTATCTTACGAGGGTTTTAGCCTGATTGGTACCGACGACAACAACTGCTTCTGTGTGAGTGCCGATTTCTTGTTTTAAACGAGCATTGAGATTATGTTTAATTACCTTAACTAATTCACCAGATGAAAAAAACATTTTCATTATTCATCTTGATCACATTGTCGATATTCCATTCTGTCGCCAAAGCCCAGGAAAAAGAGTTATTATTTAATCTAACGAATGGGAACAGTCTGTATATGGCGACAAATCAATCAGGAAAGATAGGGATAGTCGACAATAATGACAAAACGGTTATACCATTTAAATTTGAATTTTGCCAAAAGATTCATGACCAGTTCAACGCATTTTTTGTAATGAGGCCACACGAAGGCGAATTCATTGAATTATATAACCTTGACGGGAAGCTGTTGGTTGACACCTCAAAAGAGTATCGATACGTAGATAAATTTGGCAAATATGGTGTCCCTGGATATATTATCGGAGGAGACAAAGGGAAAACTGGACTGTTAGATGTATATCTGAACGAAATCGTGTCTCCTGAATTTGCTGAAATCAATTACATCCCGACACCATTTGACAACGGAAACAAGTTTATCGCAACGAGCAAAGAATTCCAGGCCAATCGTCAGTATGGAATTTTTGACATTTCCGGCCTTAATTTAGATAAGAATGGGTCGGTATTCAAGTATGCCATGGGCGGTAAGGCGATAATCATATATGGTGCGCTTTCAAAAAATGACGATGTTGTTAACTCATTGATAAACCGTGTGACGTTTTATGCACTTAAAGATGGGCAGGAAGGTCACTTCTGTTGGCATGTGGAAGAGTCAGACAAGACTGAATTGACGGATTTGAACAAATACAGCTTTAGGCTCAATGGCATTAATTTAGAAAAGGGAAAGGACGTTTTGATTGTAAAAGAGAATCCCGCTGACGGAAAAAATTATATCAGAATCGATTTTACAACATTTTATCCGACTGCAGAATTTATTGTTTCTAACCGGAGATATTCCATAAAGTTGAATATCGAAGGTGAAAAACTCCGCTCTTTCATTACAGGTCTGCTTACTGACAGCTGAAAACATTGCGTCGGAGATAAGCACGTGACCGGCAAATCAGGGAGCTCATGAAAATACGCGGGCGTTGCTGTAGTAGCAACGCCCGCGTAATGGGATTTAACCGTGGTGGGCCGGATTATTCGGCTTTGCCGTTGGAACCGAGCACGTTTTCAATTTTGTGCTTGTAGAGGCGTTCCATTTCGTCGCGAGCCGGACCAAGATATTTGCGGGGGTCGAATTCGCCGGGCTTGGTGGCGAACACTTCACGCACAGCGGCAGTCATGGCCAGACGGCTGTCAGAGTCGATGTTGATTTTGCAAACAGCGCTCTTGGCAGCTTTGCGGAGTTCTTCTTCGGGGATACCGATAGCATCGGGAAGTTTGCCGCCGTATTTGTTGATAGTGTCAACATATTCCTGGGGCACAGAGCTTGAACCGTGAAGCACGATGGGGAATCCGGGAAGTTTTTCCATAACAGCGTCAAGCACTTCGAAAGCCAAGGGCGGGGGAACGAGCTTGCCGGTCTTCGGGTCGCGGGTGCACTGTTCGGGAGTGAACTTGTACGCACCGTGAGAAGTACCGATTGAGATAGCCAAAGAGTCGCAACCGGTGCGGGTGGCGAAGTCGATAACTTCTTCGGGGTCGGTGTAGGTGTGGTGGTCAGAAGAAACTTCATCTTCAACACCGGCAAGAACGCCGAGCTCACCTTCAACAGTTACGTCGAACTGGTGTGCATAGTCAACAACCTGCTTAGTAAGGGCCACGTTTTCTTCGTAGGGAAGGTGTGAACCGTCAATCATTACAGAAGAGAAGCCATTGTCGATGCAGCTCTTGCAGAGTTCGAAGCTGTCACCATGGTCGAGATGGAGGCAGATCTGGGGATTTTCCCAGCCGAGTTCCTTGGCGTAAGCCACAGCACCCTGAGCCATGTAGCGCAGGAGAGTAGCGTTGGCGTAGTTACGAGCGCCTTTCGATACCTGAAGGATAACGGGTGATTTTTCTTCAGCGGCAGCCTTGATGATGGCCTGGAGCTGCTCCATGTTGTTGAAGTTGAAAGCGGGCACTGCATAGCCGCCTTTGATTGCCTTGGCAAACATCTCGCGGGTGTTCACCAGGCCTAAGTCTTTGTAACTTACCATAGGTTAATTAAATATATGTTAGAGTAAAAAGATAATTTTTCCAATTGCAAAGATACGATTTTTTCCGGTTAACATCTCTATGTTTTAGCAAATTTTACCATGAAACATCGGCCTGCGGTGGGTTATAATTGAAAAGTGGGGGATTTTCCGTAACTTTGCACCCGCAAACCAATCAACCGCAACCTCATATTCCCATCATGAATGTCAAGACGCCCAAGGAGATCACCGACACAACGCTTACCATAGGTTCAACCAAGGCCACCCTCCCGCTCTCGCGCCTGTTAGTGCAGGCGGTGCAAGCCGGTGCTTTCATTGCTTTCGGAGGTATAATGTCGCTCATAGTGGGTTTCGGCTTTCCGGAAATCACGGCTGCGAACCCGTCGATGCAGCGGTTGCTGAGCGGCATGGTGTTTCCAATCGGACTCATACTTGTGGTAATCCTCGGGGCCGAGCTGTTCACCGGCAATAACGCACTGCTTGTTCCTGCATTTATGAAGCGTCGCTGCTCAGCATTGCAGGTGGCGCGCAACTGGATACTTGTCTATCTCGGCAACTTCATAGGTGCCGTGCTGTTTGCATGGCTCATGGTCTACAGCGTTGGGCTTACCGCCTCAGCCCCTTACCACGATGCAATAATCCGTATGACCGAAGCCAAAGTGTCCATGCCGTGGCTCACATGCTTCCTGAAAGGAGTGGGCGCCAACTGGTGCGTGTGTCTGGCTGTTTGGCTTGCCCTGGCCGGGCACAACCTCGTTGAAAAATCCCTCGGGTGTTTCCTCCCGGTGATGGCATTCGTGGCACTTGGCTACGAACACTGCATAGCCAACATGTTTTTCATTCCGCTGGGAATGATGGAGGGAGCCGCCGTGACCACCGGCCAATTCATCCTATCCAACCTCATCCCCGCCACTTTGGGCAATATAGCCGGAGGAGCTCTCCTTGTGGGATGTGTCAACGCCTACGTGCACCTGCGCGATAACAAGTAAGCAGAGGTTCAAATGAAAAGCTTCAAGCAACTCATCCAGCCCGCCCGCTCCTGGGCCAACTATGCATTTTTTCGTGAGTACCGCTATCATCGCAAAGTGCGTCGCCATCTCAAGCAATATTACAGTCCGGAAGCTCCGGAGAGCACGTGCGAGGAACGCATGGTGGTGTGCATGGCCGACGGAAAATGCCACCATGGAGGGCTGGCCGATCGCCTGCGAAGCTTTGTGACCTACTATGGCTACTGTCTGGAACATGGGTTGCGCTTTGCCATTCATTTCGACTTTCCCTTCCGCCTTGAAGAGTATCTTCAACCCAACCGCTACGACTGGACGCTCAAACCGGGCGAACTGACATACAACTCCCGTCAGGCCCATGCCGTGTATATGGACAACACTTCGGATGAAGGGCCGCGCGAGTTACGCTACCAGCGACGTATGTCAAGAAAACTGCTGTCGTCAACACGCTTTCTGCAGCATCATGTCTATTCATCGTTTTATTACGATGAGGCTAATTTCGGACGATATTTCCATGAGCTGTTCCGCCCGTCGGCTCGCGTACAGGCCGCTTTGGACCTGGAGCGCCAAACACTTGGAGCCAACTACATATCGGTATCAGCCCGCTTTCTGGAACTGCTGGGCGATTTCAAGGAGCCCAAGGCTACCCTCACTCTGTATGAACCCGGACGCAAGGAGCTGGTAGAGAGATGTGTGGCAAAAATCAAGGAGCTGCACACCAAATGGCCCGACCGAAAGATACTTGTAACCTCGGACAGCCGTCGATTCCTTGACGCATGCCGGCATTTGGATTACGTGCATGTGGCCGACGGCCAAATTTCACATGTGGATGTGGCCGGCGGAGCTGACCATACGAAGACATTTGTTGACTTCCTGCTCATCTCCGGAGCCGAGCGGGTGTTTCAAATCAAAACGCCCCCGATGTATGGCGGCAACTTCTCCCTGCGCGCGGCCCAAGCCGGCAACCGCCCCCACACCCTCATCACCTTCTGACCAAAGCAGTTCATATCGCAGCACAAAAAAGCGGCGGACCGCAGGGGTCCGTCGCGCATATATTTCCGTTGATGTGTGAAAACGGTTTTTATTTCTTCTCTTTAATTTTTTCAAGTTGACGCTCGATGGCCTCGAGACAAAGGTCAACGGCTTCTTCAAAAGTGTCGGCGGTTTTGGTTGCCACCAGTTCACCTTCATGAGGCACAATCACCTTGAGGCGAGCCTCCTTGTTCATAGCGGTTTCAGGCTTTACAACGGTGAGCACAGCACCTATATAATCGATTGTGGGATAGCGTCGGGCGAGTTTGTCGCATTTCTTGTTGATAAACTGAGCGAGCTGTTCGCTAACATCGAAATGGATGCCTTGAATTCTTACTTCCATGGTTATCCTCCTTTGTTTTGTGCACGTGGATGTGCGAGTTGATAATTTTGTTTTAGTTCACGAAAAGATATATGTGTATATACCTGTGTGGTCGAGAGTGACGAGTGGCCCAGCAATTGCTGAACCGAGGTAAGACCCGCGCCGGCATTTAGCATATCGGTGGCAAATGAGTGACGTAGCACGTGAGGGCTCATTCTTGAAGCGTGGACGCGACCCTCCATTGCACGGTGCACTATGTTATAAACCAGCTTTCGATATAGCGGCTGACCATCCGGACGTACAAAGAATGCATCCTTGACACCGGGGAGAACCGAATCACGCAGCTCCCGGTAGCGGGCAATCATGTCAGAGAGCTCGGCCCCGAAAGGGACTATACGCTCTTTATTACGCTTACCGAGCACCTTTAGTTCACCTTTGACGGTGTCAACATGTGAATCTTTCAGCCCTATCAGTTCGGAACAGCGGAGTCCGGCCGTGTAGAGCATGTCAAGAATCAAGGCATTGCGTGTGGCTTCAAAGTCATCCTCACATCCTGCTTTTTCACTATCGATCATTGCATTAGTTTCCTCCTGACGTATATACACCGGCAGGCGGCGCGGGAGTTTCGGCACGGTGATGTCGGCCGCCGGATTGGAACGTAGGCCATGGCGAAGCATCATGAAACGGAAAAAAGCACGGAGGGTCTGGATTTTCCGGCGAAGTGTGCGCGGAGTGTCGCCCTTTGCAGCCCGGTCAGCAATCCACAGTCGGAGATCAGAAAGAGTGGTGGATTCTGGGCATAACTCATATCGGCTACCCGAAGTAGCGTAGTCGGCCCACTGGTCCAGGTCGTGGCGGTAGGCCTCGACAGTCAGCGGGGCAAGCCCCAGCTCGGTTCGGATATATCTTATGAAATCATCGATCATAGGCAACCGTTGAGCCACGAGTGGCAGATTGATTCCGCAAGTTATGATGTTTTGGCCTATTTTCCAAAAAAAACGCACAAAATATTCAACTTGGGATGCAGAGAGGGGAAAATACAATGAAAAATGGCTAAATTTGCACCTCAAAAAAGGACAGATATTTTGGAAAAGATTAAAACAGGAGCACGCCTCGTGGGACCTCATTACCGCGTCACATTCGGGCTGCTCACCATTTTGTTTGCACTGTGGGGCTTTGCCAACGACATCACCAACCCTATGGTTGCGGCCTTCCAGACCGTTATGGAACTGTCGGCAGCCAAAGCCTCCATGGTCCAGTTCGCTTTCTATGGCGGCTATGCCACAATGGCCATACCTGCGGCACTGTTTATCCGCCGCTACAGTTACAAACGCGGTATCATGCTCGGACTCGGACTCTATGCCCTGGGAGCGTTTCTATTCATCCCGGCAGCCCATTGGCAGATGTTCTCATTCTTCTGTCTGTCGCTCTATATACTTACTTTCGGGCTGGCATTTCTTGAAACCACTGCCAATCCTTTCATCCTTTCGCTGGGCGACAAGGCCACATCCACGCGCCGCCTGAACCTGGCCCAGGCATTCAATCCGGTAGGATCTCTGATGGGTATGGCCATTGCATCGTTGGTGATACTCCCCAACCTGTGGTCCGACCGCCGTGATGCAGCCGGTCAGATTGTATTCTCATCCCTGTCAGAGGCGGAGAAGGCTGCCGTACGTACGCATGACCTTGCAGTGATCCGCGATCCTTATGTAGCCCTGGGCCTTGTAGTTCTGCTGATCCTGATTGTGTTCGCTCTCACCAAAATGCCATCGGGCTATGGCAGCAAGGATGAAGAGGTAAGCTTCGGAAGAACATTGCGCAGGCTTGCCCGCAACCGTAGCTACTGCTTCGGTGTGGTGTCCCAGGTTTTTTATGTGGCAGCGCAGATCATGGTGTGGACATTTATCATCCATTACGCCGACAACCTTGGCATTGACAAAGCAACCGCGCAAAACTACAACATCTGCGCCATGGCCCTTTCGCTCTCATTCCGTTTCATCGGCACTTACGCCATGAAATATATCTCCGCATCGCGCCTTCTCACCGGATTTGGCGTAATGGCAAGCCTGTGCACACTCGGAACCATCTTCCTTGGCGGCATGGCCGGGCTGTGGTGTCTGGTGTCCATAAGTGCGTTCATGTCCATAATGTTTCCGAGCATCTACGGATTGTCGCTTCAGAGCGTGGACAGAGCCGACACGTCGCTCGGAGCAGCATTTTTGGTCATGGCCATAGTGGGCGGTGCGCTTCTGCCCCCGTTGCAGGGTGCCATAATAGATATGGGCACAGTATGGAATCGGGCGGCTGTAGAAGTATCGTTCGTTCTCCCCTTGGTGTGCTTCGTGATTGTGACCATTTATGGCATATACACCACCAAGGTGCGTCGCTGAATTATGCTTTTTTAGTACTTCGTTCTCGGAGTAAATACGTAAATTTGCACCCTCAATCAACAAAAAACATAGGAAACTAACACTCAACTCTTACTTACAAAAATGGCAAACTGGTTCGAATGTAAGATTCGTTACGATAAGATGATGGAAAACGGCTTGGTAAAGAAAGTGACCGAGCCTTACATGGTAGATGCGCTCTCGTTCACCGAGGCTGAGGCACGCATAATCAAGGAGATGACTCCCTTTATATCAGGTGATTTCTCAGTAAGTGCCGTGAAGCGCACCAAGATTTCGGAACTGTTCCGCGACGACACGGCCGACCGCTGGTACCTTGTCAAGGTGGCCTTCATCACCATTGATGAAAAAACCGGCGCCGAAAAGCGTGCCGTGAGCCAAGTTCTGGTGGCCGGCAACGATTTCAAGGGTGCTTACGACAACTTCATGGAGGGAATGAAAGGCACTCTCGGCGACTTTGAAGTGGTATCGCTCACCGAGACACCCCTTATGGATGTTTATGAAGCCGAACTCGGCACCCTCCCGGAAGCTGAGTGATGCATTCCACGATAGCAGAACGACTTTCCGACATTCTCCACACCCTTCCCGAGGGCGTGGAACTTGTTGCTGTATCGAAGTTTCACCCCATTGAAGCTTTGGCGGAAGCCTATGCTGCTGGCCAAAGGGCATTTGGCGAGAGCCGCGCGCAGGAACTATCAGTTAAAGCACCTGCGCTGCCATCGGACATACGCTGGCACTTCATAGGCCATCTTCAGACCAACAAGGTGCGCCCCGTGGTGACTCACGCCTCAATGATAGAGAGCGTTGACTCAGAGCGCCTGTTGAATGCAATTGATCGTGAAGCCGAGCGCCAGCAGAAAGTGGCGCGAGTGCTGCTGCAGGTACATGTGGCACAAGAAGAGACCAAATTCGGGTTCTCTCCGGCGGAAGTGCTTGATTACTTCAAGGATCGGCGTTTCGAGACTCTGAAAGCCACCCATATATGCGGACTGATGGCCATGGCTTCCAACACTGATGACACCGAGCGCGTGCGTTCCGACTTTTCGCGGGTGGCCTCGCTGCAGCGTGAAATTCTTGCCACAGCCCCTGATCTTCGCGGCTTCGATACCCTGAGCATGGGAATGAGCGACGACTATCCAATAGCCATAAGTGAGGGTGCTACCCTTGTACGGGTAGGATCAGCCATCTTCGGCCCGCGCGAATACTGATACCGTATTTCCCTTAACACCCTAACAGGCACCCGGAAGCATTTTTCGGGTGCTTCGTTTTATCAATAGAAATGGAATTAGAAGAGAATGGCGAAGGTGGCGGAGAGTGAAAAGCGGGAGGCCGTTGAGTGCGTGGTTGCACTCCAAAGATCGACGGATTCATTAGCACATGTCGCCGTGTAACCTGGACGAGAGAGGTCGTAGGCTGCGTTGATGCGAAGTGCGGAATTGTTTCGCAAAGCGTATGCAACACTTAGCCCGGCCACACCCTCAGGGGAGGTGGTACGAGCAAGATGCAGCAGCAGCCCATCCTCTGATTTAAAATCGGTGTGTCCGGTCCATCGGACTCCTACCCCTATATTAGCCCCGAGTTGCCACCTGCTTGCCGGCTGCCATACGCCATAGACAGAGGCCACAGCATCCGTTTCCTGCATTGTTGCGCTCATCAAGCCATCAGAGTCTTGAGCGGAATCATCTGCTCTATAAGAGGGGGTTAGAGGAGCGGCCAACATACGCAGGCGTCCGCCCACCCCAAAATATTTTGCAAAAAACCACGCACCTTCAGCTGCGGCGCTCGTAGTGGCTCCAGCCTTCAGCCGCAGCATCTCAGTTTGTCGTCCGGAACCGAGCGGGACATGGAGCCTTATAGATGACCCGGAACCTGCACCCATACCCACGGAGAAGAATGAAGGCCGGGAATTGAACTCCGCACCCAAAGGTGTGCAACTCCCCGGCGCCAAGCCACGGTTACGGAAAATAAGATCAGTCAGAAGGTAGCCGAGTTCCACGGAGAGCACCCCAACACCAGCCCCGAAAACAACATCGCCTGCCCAATGATGGTTACGCGCCGCTCGCAACATCCCAACGGAAGAGGCAACCGTATAGGCACCCACACTGAACCACGGACTTCGCCAACCGTATTCGCGACTCATTATGGCGGCACACATGAAAGCAGCCGCAGTGTGGCCTGATGGGAACGAATGGCGGGAATCGCGGTCAGGGCGCCATTCGTTAACGCTGTATTTCAATCCATAGCCCATGACACCCATCAAAGCTGCACTCATGGAAGCACTTGACGCCAAGCGTCCCCAACTGCTGCGCGACTCCACTCCGCAGAGTTTCAAAGCAGCGGTGACAACGAGCGGAGAATAACCGCCGTAATCACCGAAAAGAGTTGAGTGAGTGTGGGGAAAGGGGCGGGAGGAATTGCGATAATCATGTTGCGCCCCCCACAGCGCCAAACCGGTCGCAAGTGCAGGGACGGAGGCATAGCTCCCCACGTTCCACCTTGAGGAATAAACAGAATTGCAACTGTCGGGGAAAGCTTCAGGAATCGAGTCGGAGGCGCCCCAAAGGGGTAGAGCCACGGCAGCGGTCAGGATAACAAAAAGTGCGCGCAATGATTTTTCCATAATGAGAAGCAAAGATAGTGAACTCATTTAGAATCCGCTTAAAATTCTCCCAAAAAAGAACCCCTTTCCACTCTATTTCTCTAAAAAGTTCTCTAAAAAGTTCAGCATATTCTTTAGAATATTACAAGAGCTTCTTAATCAGAGCCTATTAATTGCAGGATTTTTATTAAATTTGCAGTTTAAAAGCACCCTCGCCCACCGGAATGCATCCGCGGCGAGGTGAAAACGTGTATAATATACTGAACATCAGCTCACCGGAACCAATCCGGGAATAATTACAGAGAAAATGGAAAAAGACTTCAAGCGTACCCTAATCACAACTGCCCTACCC
>CAJUSN010000004.1:4790-40887 GCA_910589095.1 uncultured Muribaculaceae bacterium | reverse complement strand
GGCCGGCGACATGGAGCGCCTCATCTCCAAAGTGGCTGTTGGGCGCGTCACGCCCCGCGAGCTCGTACAGCTCCGTCGCTCCCTTGAAACCATTGTGCCCGTCAAAGATATTTGCTCCGCGGCCGATGATGCGACCCTCTCGGCAATCGGAGAACAACTCAACCCCTGCGCAGGAATACGCGACCGCATAGCGCGCGAGATTGTCGATGACGCGCCTGCAGCACTGAATCGCGGAACGGTGTTTCGCGAAGGCGTGGATGCCGAGCTTGATGAGCTCCGCCACATCGCCTACTCCGGCAAGGACTACCTCTTGCAGCTGCAAGCACGCGAAAGCCAAGCCACCGGCATCCCAAGCCTGAAGATCGGATTCAACAACGTGTTCGGCTACTATATCGAGGTGACGAACACTCACCGCGACAAGGTGCCCCCCGAGTGGGTACGCAAGCAGACACTTGTCAATGCCGAGCGTTACATCACTCAGGAGCTAAAAGAGTATGAAGAGAAAATCCTGGGGGCACAGGAGAAAATTGAGGTTATAGAATCGCGACTGTATGCCACCCTTGTGGCGGCCGTAAATCAATATGTGCAGGCCATTCTCCTCGACTCTGCTCTACTCGCTCGCCTTGACTGCCTCACGGCATTCACCCGCGTGGCACTTGAAAACCGCTACAACCGCCCTATTGTGGACCGCTCGCTCGACATAGAGATTGTCGATGGCCGTCACCCGGTAATAGAGCGTGAGCTGCCCCCGGGCGAGCCATATATAACCAACTCGGTGCATCTGTCCAATTCAGGCACCCAGATCATGATGATTACCGGACCTAACATGTCGGGTAAATCAGCCCTGCTACGTCAAACGGCCCTCAACGTGCTCATGGCGCAGACAGGATGTTTCGTGGCCGCAGCCAGCGCCCGGATAGGCGTGGTCGACAAGATTTTCACCCGTGTAGGCGCAAGCGACAACATTTCCCACGGCGAATCAACTTTCATGGTGGAAATGAACGAGGCCGCATCCATACTCAACAACATGAGCGAGCGTTCGCTTATTCTCTTCGACGAACTTGGCCGAGGCACCTCCACCTACGACGGCATATCGATTGCCTGGGCTATTGTGGAACATATTCACAACTACCGCAACATCCACCCCAAGACCCTCTTCGCCACACACTATCACGAGCTCAATGACATGGAGCAATCCTTCGAGCGCGTGGTCAATTACAACGTGTCAGTTAAAGAAGCCGGGGGCAAGGTTGTGTTCCTGCGAAAACTTGCCAAGGGTGGTTCGGCCCACTCATTCGGTATCCATGTGGCCAAACTTGCCGGTATGCCCTCCTCAATAGTAAAACGTGCCGACGCAGTGCTCGCCGATCTCGAGAATGTGCGCGGAAACGACTCTGACGCATCCCAAGGCACTCCGCGCGTGGCCCCCGCAAAGATCGACAACAAGGGTGTACAGATGTCATTCTTCCAACTCGACGACCCCGTCCTTACTCAGATTCGCGACGAGATCATAGGTATTGACATCGATAACCTCACCCCTGTAGCCGCCCTCAACAAACTTTATCAAATCCGCTCCATACTCACAGGAAAATCCCAATAAACCAATACATTTTCAAACACCATTTTTGCAATGCTTCAGATTTCACAACGTATCAACTCCCTGGCTGCTTCCGCCACACTGGCCATGTCACAACGCAGCAATGAGCTCCGCGCACAAGGCGTGGATGTAATCAATCTCTCCGTTGGCGAACCTGATTTCAACACTCCCGAGTTCATCAAGGATGCAGCCAAGCTGGCCATTGATCGTAATTTCACATTCTATTCTCCGGTCCCCGGCTACCTGAGCCTGCGTCAGGCCATTTGCAGCAACATTGAGGCAACCGAAGGGGTAACCTACCGCCCGGAACAGATCGTGGTTTCCAATGGCGCCAAGCAGGCTTTATGCAATGTGATACTCTCCACCATCAATCCCGGCGATGAAGTGGTGATCCCTACTCCGGCATGGGTAAGCTACGTGGAAATGGTGAAACTCGCCGAGGGTGTCACCGTAACCGTTCCGGCCACCATTGAACAAGATTTCAAGATCACTCCCGACCAACTGCGCAACGCAATCACTCCACGCACCCGCATGGTGCTCCTCTGCTCACCCTCAAATCCCACGGGCTCAGTTTATTCACGCGGCGAGCTCCAGGGCTTGGTGGACGTTCTAAAGGATTATCCCGACATACTTATCCTCTCCGATGAAATCTATCGCCACATCAACTTCACCGGCAGCTACTCCTCACTGGCCACCTTCCCCGAGGTTGCCGACCGCGTGGTGGTTATCAACGGCGTGTCGAAAGCCTATGCAATGACCGGCTGGCGCATAGGATTCATGGCAGGTCCGGTTGCCGTGGCAAAGGCTTGCACCAAGCTGCAGGGGCAGTACTCCTCAGGCCCTTCCTCCATTGCACAAAAAGCAGCGGAAGCCGCCTACTCAGGCCCGCAGGATTGCGTGGAAGAGATGCGCAAAGCTTTCGAGCGCCGTCGCGACCTTGTGGTTGAACTTGCATCAAAGATTCCCGGGCTGAAAGTCAACAAGCCCCAGGGTGCATTCTATCTTTTCCCCGAAGTGAGCTCATTCTTCGGCAAACGCTGCGGCGACAGAGTTATCAATAATGGTGCTGACCTCGCCATGTATCTCCTTGAGGAAGCCCACGTGGCAACCGTTGACGGCGCGGCATTCTGCCTTCCCGGCTACATCCGACTCAGCTACGCCACCTCCGACGACCTGATACGCGAAGCAATGGCCCGCATAGCCCGCGCCCTCGCAGCCCTCGTCTGATCATCCCGAACTAAATCCCCTTATAACCCTAAGAAAATCAAAGCGGTGTGTCAATATTCTTTTTGACACACCGCTGTTTCATCTTCTAAGAGTATGTTTTTACTCTGACCAAAGTATTTTTTCTCCTCCGCGTATGTATATCTGACCTTTCACAGGGCTATCTACCGGCTTCCCTTGAAGGTCATACAACTTGTAGTCGGGTGCTAATGCATCGGGCGCAGGCATCAACACCCTTGCCAAAGCCTGAAATGCCTTCCGTTCATAAATCAGCTCACCATTTTCCCAACACTCGTCGAGAAATTGCGCTTCTGATCCATCAGTAGGAAAAACGCCTCCTTGGGGACACATCCATATCCGGTCATTTGTAGGTCCGATTCCCTCAATCCAGCAATCAAATTCTTCACCGTAAGAGGGCAAATCCACAATCTGACTGCATAAAACCTTACGCTTCTTGCCGAATATGTCCATTTCATTCTCATAGCTGATGTAGTATGTTTCGGGGTAATGCTGATTGCAATCCTCACACTCTCCACATTCCTCATATGTATCGCCCAGTTTCATCTTCATATCGCAGCATGCCCATATCGTAGTCGGCTCACTATCATCTTTCGGTATACCGAACGGATAATACCATACAACTCCATCTTTCTCTCTCGCCAGTAATTCCCGCTTTCCCGTTCCAGTCAACTCTTCAGGGCGCAATGAGTAGTATCGATAGTTTTTAGTAAGGACAATGAGATTTTCTCCATCTATCACTGTGTCTCTGCTCACTTCCAGCGTGCTTTCACTCCGAAAATTTTGAAGCTCATTAGAGGTGGAATACTTCCACACCTTTCCTTTGGAGAGTATCGGATCCAATGCAAAGGCACTCTGCACTCCGGCAATAGTCAAGATTGCTACAAAGAATGCATTGCCCACGATATTTTTAAGTCTTCTGTATAACATAACATTAGAATTTACCAAAGCACAAAATCTTGATTATTCATCAATTTACAATTAATCGATACGTATCACAGACTCTGTCATCACAAACAAGAGATAAAATGTACACACCTGTTGCAAGATCAGATTAGCGTTGTCTGCATCATAAAGACATGGAGAGACTAATTTCTTTCAGCATTTAATACTTCATACTTAAAGTCAGCCTCGGAGAATACTAAAGTCTGATTGACTACACCTGCCAAAATGTCACCAAAAGCAAGTAGCACAAACAAAAAACACACAAAACAACGTCGTACCATAGCATAATGATATTAGAATTTGCTCAAAGATAATCATTACACATATTATAGCACAACAGATTTAACGTTTTTTAGACTTAATTTAAATTTCTTTTAATCTCAAGCGTAAACTTGCAACTTTTTTTGCAGACACAAAAATCTCTTCCTCAAAGTTATTTTTGAGGAGTCTTCATGAACTGACTCTCACAGACTATTCAAGTGCTGTGATTTACTGCAGAATTAGGGGACTTTGCGATTAAAAGAGAGATCGACAGAATCAGTTGCGGCGGCGGTAGTAGCTTACACGGTCCACGAGCATCTCTACGGGAAGGTCATTGACATCCACGGCGCCGACCCAGCTTCCGCCCAGCTGCATGTCTATGAGAAGGTAATAAGGCGCGTCAAACGGGAATTGGCCCTCCTTGTCAGTGGCAATGCGAGGATAAGTAAATGTGTGAACGTCATTGACATAGAAGCTTAGGCTATCAGGATATAACTCCACGGCATAAACATTGTAGCCATCCGGATCAATCTTGCCGGTGCTCCCCTGCTTGGGATGGTCCTTCTCACCGAGCACGTAGGTATAATATGAATGTACGGTCTGATAAACGAAATCATCAAAGTTCAACCGCTCCATGATGTCGATTTCACCACCTTTTGGCCAAGCCACATCCTTGCCATCCACCGGAGCCGGAAGCATCCATATGGCAGGCCATGCGCCCCGGGCTCCCTGAAGCTTGGCTCGTATTTCCACACGTCCACATCCAAAAGCAACCTTCCCTTTGGTATATAGACCACCGGTGACGTATGGTACAGTGTCGCGCAGTGCCGGGTAGGCTTTAATTCCACGCAACACAAGATTGCCATTCCTGACGGCATAGAGCGTATCGGCATCTGACATCACATCATTCCAGTTGGCAGTTCCACGCGGTATCTTTGTCCACACTTTGGGATTGAAGGTGTCTCCGTCGAACTGCTCCTCCCAGGCCAACTCCCAGTCAGCCGAAGAATGAAGAAATGGCGCCCATGACTGAGGTCCGCGCTTTTGTATGGAATCCATGAGTATGTCTGCAATACGATTGACACCCTCATGATTGAAGTGGATCTTTCCTTTAAACATCTCTTCATACTGCATGGGAGCACTCTCCGTTGGGATTACCGTCACATTGGGTCGCGAAGCAGCGACAGCCAGTTTCGCCGCTTCGACCGCAGGCGAGAAGCCCACCGAACCTTCGGGAGTTGCGGATGCACCCGGCGCTGGTATGGCGCCAATATATACCGGGACTTTACCGAAACCCAGACGGCTGTCCAGACGATTGACCAACGTGTCGAGCCTCGCGCGGTAGTCGACTTCGCTCATACTGTCGTCGGCACATCCTTGCATCCACCACACACCCGCCATTCTCGGCCTCTTTCCTTGCGATAGAAGCGACTGAATGGCCGGAGCATAAACACTGTCGGCAAAGAATTTCCAGTTGGTGTCATCCTTTCTGTTTGCCCAGGTATCTATTCCGGAGCCTGAGACTCCTAATTTTATCACATATAGCTCCCTGCCGGGATATGCTTCCACGAATCGCTGACCCAATCGGCCCTCAATTCCGCGGCGCATCTGGGCCACATCGCTGTAGGTACCGGTCCCGTGTATCATATTCATGGCCGTACGGCCGGCCACATTATTGTTTCTGTACCAGAGCTTCATCCATCCCGGAGCGGCATCGCGAACCTTCCCCTCCATGACATGGCGGGCCACTTGGCCAAGTGCGTTCGGCTCGTTGATCACCTGCGTGGACCGATACCAGATGTTCAGATTCTCCGCCTGGGGGGTGGTGGTGTACCATTCCCACATCTGTTTGTCGATCGCCGGATCGGAAAACGCTGATCCATCGGCATTGCTTTGACCTATGATCACCATCACGGCAACATCCTCATCCTGCACCGCGGGTTGATTCGCCATTGCCGGCACAACTGCGGCCGCAAGCGATAAAAGAGTTAAAGGGAGTTTCATTTTTTTAGGTATCGTGAGAAAAAGTTCCATAAAATATCACCGGTATCAAGATCAGCTGCATGCCATGAATGTTTGCCACCGGTCACCTTGTAAAGCTCGACATCCGCGCCCGACGGTGAGTCGGAATAACGGTAACGGATCACCGGATGGAGGTCGGGACGTTTCGACGGGATTGTATCTGTGATCAGCGACGTGCATCGGTTGTTGGCTGCTATGGCCTGAACGGCCAAAGGCACCGGAATGTATGCCCCCCACCCTCCGGTGTTCAAATGATCACCCTGCCACATGGAGGTTTTATCGGCATCGCCATGGATCTCAAGAAAAGGCACCGGAACAGTCAGTTTGTAAGGAAGATAAGTACATTCGAATGTCAACCCGGCCACCGATCCATAGGCGCGGAACAACTCCGGCTGAGTGTAGGCCAGTTGATAGCAAAGGTCCCCACCGTTGGACATGCCCGCCAGAAAAACATTTTCGCGGCTGAGATTGAAACGCGTGCAAACCTCATCAAGGAGCTTTGCAAAGAAGTCAGCTTCATCTATCTTCATTGACTCCTGTGGCGGATAACCCACCTTCCAACCATCTTTTCCACGGGCGTCCGGGGCCCCGTCGGGATTGCAGACAGCAAAACCGTAACGGTCGGCCGCACTGTTCAAGTCGGCTCTCGATCTGGTCTTCGACCCGTAACCGTGGGCGTGGACCACAAGAGGTGCGCCCTTTGGCAATCCGTCGGGTATGTACATGGTGTAGGTTCTTACTGTATCGGCATAAGGCATCTCGAACTTCTGCAGTTCGGCGCCTTGGGCGGTGTTACACAGGGCAGCCATGCCCAATGCTATTACAAGTGTTCTTTTCATGAAGATAATTGTTAACGGATTCCACACGCCGGTGAGCCGGAGTCCGCAGGGGTTAAAGATTAAAAGCTCATGGCCTGATGCAAAATTAAGCAGAAATTCACCCCAACGGAACTGAGGCGCGATTTATAATGTTATTTTTTATTAATTTATTTTAATTATAAGTTAATTTGCATACACATACCCCGCCACAACATGGATTTACCACTCGTTACATTGCATATTATAGCAATTATAGCTACCTTTGCATTACAAAACCGAGTGACACGGAGGAGGCCCGCAGCTTCCTCCTTTTTGTTAGGAACTGCTTGAAATTCCCTCTCTACAATTAGCGAGTCAACCGGAGTATCTCTCCCGCAATCATTTCAAAACAGATTACTTATCACTTGGATAACATAAAAAAACGGACAACACATCTTCAAGTATGATCGACAAACACCAAATATTCCGTATAGTCGAGAAAAATCTCGAGGGGACCGATTGTTTCCCCGTCGAAGTAACTGTAGCCCCCGACAACCGCGTGGTGGTTGAAATCGATTCCGATACAGGAGTCGACATAGACATTTGCGCCGCCCTTACCCGCGCCATCGAGGCCGAAGTGAACCGCGACGTGGAGGATTACGAACTTGAAGTTGGCTCCGCAGGACTCACCTCACCATTCAAAATCAAGCGCCAATATGACAAGAACATTGGCAACGAGGTTGAAGTCCTCACCCGCGACGGCCGCAAATTCACCGGCACCCTCACTTCTGTGAGCCCCGACGGAGCTGAATTCACCGTCGAGGTTACCCGCAAAGTGAAAGAGCCCGGGCAGAAACGCCCCAAAATGGTGGCCGAACCTCTCACAATTGCAGTTGCAGACTGCAAATACGTAAAATATTCAATTAACTTTAAATAAGTAACACCATACCGATATGGCCAAGAAAGAGGAAGCTCCCAACATGGTGGAGCAATTTGCCGAATTTAAGGAACTCAAGAACATCGACAAAACCACAATGATAAGCGTGCTCGAGGAATCATTCCGCAACGTGCTCGCAAAAATGTTTGGAACCGATGAAAATCTCGACGTGATTCTCAACCCCGACAAGGGTGACGTGCAGATATTCCAAAACCTCACCGTGGTTCCCGACGGTGAAGTCGAGAACCCCCACATGCAGATAGGCCTTACCGAAGCTCGCGCCGAAGATGACCCCGATGTGGAAATAGGCGAAGACCATACCCGCGAAATCCACTTTGAAGATTTCGGACGCCGTGCTATCCTCAACCTGCGCCAGACTCTCCAGTCCAAGATCCTCGATCTTCAGAAAGAGGCCATCTACAACAAGTTCAAGGAGCTTGAAGGTGAATTGGTGAGCGGTGAAGTGTACCAGACATGGTCGCGCGAAACGCTCCTTCTTGATGATGACAAGAACGAGCTCCTTCTCCCCAAAAGCGAATCGATTCCCGGCGACTTCTTCCGCAAAGGCGAATCCGTGCGTGCCGTAGTGGCAAACGTGGACAACAAGAACAACAACCCTAAAATCACGGTTTCACGCACAAATGAAAACTTCCTCCGCCGTCTTTTCGAGCTGGAAGTTCCCGAAATCCACGACGGCCTCATCAACATCCGTGCCGTGGCCCGCATTCCGGGCGAACGTGCCAAGATTGCCGTTGAAAGCTACGATGACCGTATTGATCCCGTTGGTGCATGCGTGGGCGTGAAAGGATCACGTATCCACGGTATTGTCCGCGAGCTCCGCAACGAGAACATCGACGTGATCAACTACACCAACAACCCCTCGCTCTTCATACAGCGCGCCCTGAGCCCGGCCAAAATTTCATCTATCCGTCTCGACGAGGAAGAGAAGAAAGCCGAAGTGTTCCTCCGTCCCGAAGAGGTGTCACTTGCCATCGGTAAAGGCGGTCTCAACATCAAGCTCGCTTCAATGCTTACCGGATACGTTATCGACGTTTACCGCGACACCGAAGAAGCGTTCGAAGAGGACATCTATCTTGATGAATTCAAGGATGAAATCGACACTTGGATCATTGACCAGCTCAAGAACATAGGGCTTGTCACTGCCAAGAGTGTTCTCGGCGCTCCCCGCGAGCTGCTCATCGACAAAGCCGACCTTGAGGAAGCAACCGTTGACAACGTGCTCCGCATCCTCAGCGCCGAGTTCGAGGAAGAGTAATCCGAGAGCCGAAACCTCCCTCCTCCATTCCAACTATTTCAGATAACACTTAACACATTATATGGCGAAGACGAAAATAAGCAAAGCAGCCAAGGACTTCAACATTTCCATCACAACTTTGGTGGAGTTCTTGCACAAAAAGGGTGTCGAGGTGGCCAACCCCGAAAACCCCAACACCCGCATTGATGAAGCGGCCTATGATTTGCTGGCGACCGAATATGCGCCCGACCGCAAAATCAAGAACGCGAGCGACAATATTCGCACCAAAAGCCAGGAAAAGGAAAAGCCAAAAGCTCCTGCCGATTCCGAGGAGATCAAGCTGGGCGCAACCGCCGGTCCTACCGGCCCAAAAGTGATCGGCAAAATCGACCTCTCCTCTGCCGGCGCTCCCAAAGTGGTGCCTGCCGTAGCTCCTGAAAAACCGGCTCCCGCTCCTGTAAAAGCACCCGAGCCTGCTCCTGTGAAACAGGAAAAGCCCGCGCCCAAACCGGAAGCAGCGCCGGAACCCAAAGCCGAGCAGCCCAAGCCCGAAAAGGCTGCCCCTGCTCCCGCTCCGGAGAAAAAGCAACCCGAAGCTGCAAAACCGGCACCTGCGCCTAAAGCTGAAGCACCTGCCCCCAAACCCGAAGTGAAAGCTGCCAAACCGTCAGAGCCCACACAACCCAAAGCTCCCGCTGTGAAACCCACACCTGCCCCGGCGCCGACCCCCGTTGAAGCTCCCGAAGCTCAGGCTAAAGCAGCTGAACCAGCCGCCGACTCCAACTTCATCCCCACAAAAGTAACCGGTGGCCTGAACATCAACGTAGTAGGCAAAATCGACCTCTCGGCCATCAACCAGACTACACGTCCCAAAAAGAAGACCAAAGAGGAGCGTCGCAATGAACGCATCAACGCTCAGGGCGGCCAAGGAACTCAAGCCAACGGCGACCGCAAGAAACGTCGCAGAATTGGCGGCAAAGAAAAGGTTGACATTGAAAGCACATCCAAGCAAGGTGCCAACCATCAGCGTCCCAACGATGCAAACGGTGACAACAGCAACCGCCGTGGCGACCGTCAGCGTGGCAATCGCGACCGCCGTCCCGTACACTCCGAAGTCAACGAAGAGGACGTACAGAAGCAGGTAAAGGAAACCCTGGCCCGACTCACCAACAAGGACAAAGGTCAGAAGAAAGCCGCCAAGTGGCGTAAGGAAAAACGTGAGGCCAACGCTTCGCGTGAACGCGAACAGCACGAGCAGGAAAAGGCCGAAAGCAAAACCCTGAAGCTCACCGAATTCGTAACCGTCAACGACCTCGCCTCAATGATGGACGTTCCTGTCAACAACATCATTGCCACATGTATGAGCCTTGGCGAGATGGTTTCCATCAACCAGCGTCTGGATGCGGAGACCATCAATATCGTTGCAGAAGAATTCGGTTTCAAAACCGAATATGTCAGCGCCGAAGTGGCCGACGCCATTACCCAGGAGGAGGATTCCGAAGAGGATATGCTCCCCCGTCCCCCTATCGTGACAGTGATGGGTCACGTGGACCACGGTAAAACTTCGCTGCTTGACTATATCCGTAACGCCAACGTCATTGCCGGTGAGGCCGGTGGTATCACACAGCACATCGGTGCCTACAACGTGAAGCTAGCCGACGGACGCCACATCACCTTCCTCGACACCCCGGGCCATGAAGCGTTCACCGCAATGCGTGCGCGCGGTGCAAAGGTCACTGACCTCTGTATCATCATCGTAGCTGCCGACGACAATGTGATGCCTCAGACCGTTGAAGCTATCAATCACGCTTCGGCTGCAGGCGTGCCCATTGTTTTCGCCATCAATAAAATAGACAAACCCGCCGCTAACCCTGACAAGATCAAGGAAGAACTTGCTGCTATGAACTACCTCGTGGAGGACTGGGGCGGTAAATACCAAAGTCAGGACATCTCGGCCAAGAAAGGTCTTGGTGTGGAAGAACTCATGGAGAAAGTGCTTCTCGAGGCCGAACTCCTTGAACTCAAAGCCAACCCCAACCGCAAGGCAACCGGTTCAATCATCGAATCATCACTCGACAAGGGTCGCGGTTATGTGGCCACAGTGCTTGTGCAGAACGGTACGCTCCGTGTGGGCGACATCATTCTTGCCGGAACCCACTACGGCAAGGTGCGTGCAATGTTCAACGAGCGTAACCAGCGCATCAAGGAAGCCGGCCCCGCTGAACCTGCTCTCATCCTCGGTCTGAACGGTGCCCCCACCGCCGGCGATACATTCAACGTGATGGACACTGACCAGGAGGCGCGCGAAATAGCCACCAAACGTGAGCAACTTCAGCGCGAACTCGGTCTCCGCACCAAGAAGATGCTTACCCTTGAGGATATCGGACGCCGTCGTGCCATTGGCAACTTCCAGGAGCTCAACGTCATTGTCAAAGGTGACGTGGACGGATCAATCGAAGCTCTCTCCGACTCCCTTATCAAACTCTCCACTGAAGAGATTCAAGTCAATGTGCTCCACAAGGCTGTTGGTGAAATTTCCGAAAGCGATGTCACTCTTGCCGCCGCCTCTGATGCCATCATCATCGGTTTCCAGGTACGTCCCTCACAGGCTGCCCGCCGCGCCGCCGAACGCGACGGTGTGGAAATCCGCCTCTACTCTGTGATCTACCAGGCCATAGAGGAGGTAAAGGACGCTATGGAAGGCATGCTTGCTCCCGAACTCAAGGAGGAAGTTATCGGTACAGCCGAAGTCATGCAGACCTACCGCATCTCCAAGGTGGGTACAGTGGCCGGATGTCTCGTGCGTGAAGGTAAGCTCCGCCGCAATGCCAAGGTGCGCCTCATCCGCGACGGTATCGTGCGCTACACAGGCGACCTCGGCTCGCTCAAGCGTTTCAAGGACGATGTCAAAGAAGTCACCTCAGGCTACGATTGCGGCTTGAACATCTCCGGCTACAACGATGTCAAAGAGGGCGACATCATTGAATGTTACGAAGAAGTTGAAGTTAAGAAGAGCCTCTGATCAGGCTCGGGCTAATTGTCAAATGGCAACGGCTCACATCAACATAGGATCCAATCTCGGCGACCTTATCGAGCGGGCGGTCGCTGCTATTGAACAGGAGCTTGACGCACATGCCCGCCGCTCCAATTTCGTTGAATCACCTCCGTGGGGCTATGACAGTCCGAACATGTTTCTCAACTTGGGGATTTCCATCCCTGCAGGCTCCCTGTCACCCCTTGAACTGCTCCACCGCCTCCGTACCATACAGGACTCGATAAATCCCGCCTCACACCGCGACATTCACGGATCATACGCAGACCGCGCCATCGACATTGACCTCATTGCCGTGGATTCTGTCGTCTTAAAAACGGAAGAACTCACGCTTCCGCATCCAAGAATGCATCTGCGTGAGTTCGTACTTGTTCCTTTGAGCGAAACGGCTCCCGAGTGGATTCATCCTTCATTCGGGTTGACTCCTGCCGGTTTGTTGCAAAAACTTCGTCACGGCTCGCTCTGAGTCGGGGAGTTACCTGTGGTTCCGCCCGGAGTCTTATTCGAAGCCGAGCCGAAAACCTTGGAGAGATAGCGCTCCTGGAACCGCTGCATCAGTTCCCAGAAATTAGGCACGAACAGCGTTCCCACAACGGCGTTGACCGCCATTCCGAACACCACAGCCGTACCAAGTGAGATTCGGCTTTGTGCACCCGCACCGGTGGCGAACAGCATTGGCAGCACACCGAGCACAAATGCCAGCGCCGTCATCATTATGGGACGGAAACGAACTCGGCCTCCATCGGCCGCCGCTTGCGGTATCGGCATGCCCGCCTTTCGGTAATCAACCGAGTAACCCACCATAAGGATGGCATTCTTAGCCGACAATCCAAGCAACAGGATGATACCTATCTGCGTGTAGATCGAAATGCTCTGCGACAGGAATATACACCCGATGACCGCACCCAAAATCGCAGTAGGCATGGACATGACCACGGCAAGCGGATTGGTCCAGCTCTCATACTGTGCGGCCAGCACAAGAATTGTAATCACCACAGCAAAGAGGAGTACTGTAGAGATGGTGGTACCGGACTTGGCCTCCTGATAAGCTTCGCCGGTCCAGGCAAAGGAGTAGTTGTCGCCCAACTTATCTTTCACAAGCTGTTCCATAGCTACGATAACATCGTGCGAGCTTACATCCTCCGCGGCAACACCTGTCACTGAGGCGGTTGTGTACATATTGTAGCGACTTATCGATGGATCGCCCATCACCGGTTCTACCGTTGTGAACGAGGCAAACGGAACCATCTCCCCGTCGGCATTGGCCACCGACAGTTTCAACACATCATCCGGTAATCCTGTGGACGATGACTGCGCGGCCATCATAACCTCATACACATGGTCGAACTCTACGAAATCGTTCACATACGAGCCTCCCATAAACGCTGAGAGAGTGGAGAAAACCGTTGGGAGGGAAAGGCCTTGCATAGCCACCTTGTCGCGGTCAATCGACACCTTGTACTGCGGGACAGTTCCCTGATAGAAAGTTGTGAGCTGTGCAAGCTCAGGCACCGACTTAGCACCCTCCTGCAAGGTTTCTATAGCCTCATGCATAGCCTCAGTGCCCTGATTGCGAATATCAAGAAGCTGCATCTGCATACCAGAGGTAAGACCGAGCCCCGGAATGGAAGGCGGATTCACCGAGAACACCACAGGCTCCTGAAGCTTGGATGTAATCTCGCCAACCTTCTTGATCATGGCATTGACGCACAAGTCCTTCGCACGGCGGTCCTTCCACGGCTCGAGCACAATGAACAGAGAGCCGGAATTACTGCCATTTCCGCCCCCCATCATAGAGGCCCCCGAAATGGCCATGACATCCTTGACCCCATCCAGTTTGCGCACTTCGGCCGATATCTGATCCATAATTTTGGTAGTACGGTCAAGTGAGGCGCCCGTAGGGAGCTGTACCGAGGTCATGAAATAACCCATGTCCTCCTCCGGCACATAACTGGTAGGCCATTTCATGAATCCCCAGAATGCCACAAAGCATATAAGAGCATAAATGCCGAGCGCCACATACGGTCGCTTCAAGAATCGAGTGATAAGTTTCACGTAAGCCGCCGTGGTGGCTCCGAAGCCCTCGTTGAACCAACGGAACAGCTTGAACTTCACCGGCTGCTTAGGCCGCAGAAACAGCACGCACATTGCAGGCGTGAAGGTCAACGCATTGAAACCCGAGAAGGCCGTCGATACGGCAATAGTCAGTGCAAACTGCTTGTACAGTTCGCCTGTGATGCCCGAGATAAATGCCGTAGGGATGAATACCGAGAGAAGCACCAGCACTTCGCCAATCACCGGTCCGGTAAGCTCCTTCATAGCTTGCACCACGGCATCGTGGACCGACAGTTTCCCCTCATCGATGATTCGCGAACAATCCTCCACCACCACAATGGCGTCATCCACCACAATGGCTATCGCAAGCACCAGTCCGAACAGCGTGAGGGTGTTCAGCGAGAATCCCAAAAGCTTCATCACCGCAAAAGTGGCTATAAGCGACACCGGGATGGTTATCATAGGTATAATCGTGGCGCGGAAACTTTGAAGGAACAGGAGGATAACGACCATCACTATAAGCGTGGTCTCCACAAACGTCACAAGCACCTCGTCAATAGAAGCTGTCACAAAGTCGGTGGTATTGAGAATCACACGATAGTGCACACCGGGTGGAAAATACTCAGCCAGATCATCAAGCTTGTCAAGACATGCGTTGGCAACCGTCAGCGCATTCGCCCCGGGAAGTTGGGATATACCCAGCAGTCCGGCCGGCTTTCCTGACACTTTGCTTACAGTGCTATATGACTGACTACCCAACTCCACCTTTGCCACATCAGAGAGATGGAGTATCGAGCCGTCCTCACCCGTACGAATTATAATGTTTCCGAATTCTTCAGGTGTGGTGAGGCGCCCTTGGCTCACAAGGGTATACTCGAAGGCTTCGCCTCCGCTTTGCGGCGGATTGCCCACCGAACCGGCCGAAACCTGTACGTTCTGGCCCTCTATGGCAGCCGTGACATCGGCCGGCGAGACACCGCGTGCCTGCATCTTCTGGGGGTCAAGCCAAACACGCATACTGTAGTCACCGCCACCGAACGCCCCCACATCACCCACTCCGTCAATACGTGAGAGCTCATCAACTATGTTGAGCTGGGCATAATTCGTGAGATACAGAGCATCATATTTATGGGCGGAGTCACCCTCCAAGGCAATGAAAAGTATCTGATTCGACGAGCGCGACATCACGTCAACACCCTCGCGCTGTACCGAATTGGGCAGCTGCGCCTCAGCAAGCGACACTCGGTTCTGAACCTTCACTGTCGCCATATCTATGTCCGTACCGACTTCGAAGGTTATGGTAAGTGAATATGAGCCATCGTCCGACGAGGTAGAGCTCATGTACATCATACCCTCCACTCCGTTCACCTGCTCCTCGATGGGAACACCCACGGATTCCGCCACTGTCTTGGCGTCGGCACCGGGATAGGAAGCCGACACCATAACTGTTGGAGGCGTGATGTCGGGAAACTGCGCCACAGGAAGGGTCTTGACTGTCATCAAGCCCACAAGCACCATAATGATGGCGAGAACCGTGGCAAAAATAGGCCTGTCTATAAAAAACTTCGAGAACATGACATCAACGTACAGTTACAGGTTTCACTTTCATTCCGTCAGTCACTTTCTGCATGGCTTTTGTCACATACCTCGCATCCTTGCTCAATCCGGAGGTCACAATGCGCAGCGAGTCGTGGATGAGCTCACCAACCTTGATGGGGGTATAGATCACCCGGCAGCTGTCATTCACCACATAGAGGTATTTTCCGGCCTGGTCAGTGCTTATTGATGCATCCTTCACCAATATGGCGTTCGGAACGCTGCTATAGGGGAGCGTGACAGTCACGTACATCCCGTCCTTCAACTCTCCATACTTGTTGTCCACCTTGGCCTTCAGAGCCAATGAGCCGGTGGATGTGTCTATATCAGGCGCCACGTAGGACAGATTCGCTGTATATGGATGGGCCAACGTTTCCTGGAATGTGAGGGGGATGGCCTTGAAATCCAGACCGGAAGTGGTGGAATAATTCTGAATGGCCGAATAAATATCGGGATTACCGACTGAGAAATGAGCCTGCAACGATGCATCATCATAGATGGTGGCAAGAGTCACCGGAGCTCCGGCCCCTGAAAGATATGAGCCCACATCGGGTATAGAGGCTGTTATGTGACCGCTCACTGGGGCAGTCACAACGCAATAACCCAGATTGGTTCGCGCTGTTTCAAGTGCAGCCTGTGCATTACGAATTGCGGCTTGCGAATTCTTCATCTCACTCTCAGCCTGTATCACCGACATCTCGCTCACTGCATCACTCTGCAATGCACGCTTCATTGCTTCATAATTACGCACATTGTAGTCGTACGTGGCCTGCGCCGTGCGCAATGCCGCCTCGGCCTGCTCAACCGCATCGCGATATTGGGTGTCTTCGATGCGGAACAACACCGCACCTTTACTCACGTATGCGCCGTCAGTATAGCATTTTGCCCGAAGATATCCGTTGACACGCGCCACCACATCAACCGTGTTGGCTGCCTTCAGGAACCCCGGGAAGGTCCGAGTAAGCGTAACCGTGTCGACAACCGGATAAGCCACATCCACTGTCATCTCCTCATCGGAGGAAACATCCTTTTTCTTCTTGCATGAAGGCATGGCCAATAAAAATGCAGCCGCCAACAATGCGGCGAAGCCTGCTGAGAATAATGTGCGTTGCATAGTGTCTGGAGCTTTTTGTAGTAAGTATTGTTTAATTTTCAAGCCATCCGCCTCCAAGCGCTTCATATAGCGTCACGAGATTGTCAAGGGCCTGGCCCTGCGATTCAATAAGACTTCCGGCATATGTGAGATAATCGATTTGAGCGTCAATCACATTTGTGAAAGCCGCCAATCCGCGTTTATAAAGGTCAATAGACAGATCCAGCGATTCCCGGCTCGCGTTAACCGCAGCCTCGGTTTTTTCAATCTCATCAAGAGTGCGCAGATAGGCATACATAGCGTTGTCCGCCTCCGTCACTGCCTGAAGCACCGTGAGATTGTAGTTCTGTATTCCAATCTCCATGTTTTCCTTAGCCGTGGCTACATTATACTTCCTTGTCATCCCATCGAAAATGGTCCATGACAAAGTGGGCGCTATGGAGTAGGTGAAGCTGTCGTGGGAGAACAAGTCGCCTATTGCGTGGGCCGACGTGCCCACCGATGCATCAAGCGAAAGCACAGGCAAGAAATCCTTCTTGGCAATCCCCAGTTCCGCTGCATACAAAGCGAGGTTACACTCCGCCTCAACCACATCGGGTCGGCGTCGCAGAAGATCCATCGGAATCCCTGTGCTCACGATCTGCATGTAGGGAGGGAGAGGACGCGGCTTGGCCAGCAAGGCATTTGCCTCGGCCGGTTGTATGGCAAGGAGAACAGCAAGCGAATTTATGGCTGCATGTATCTGAGTGTCAAACTGCGGGATTGAAGCCTCAGTAGAAGCATAAACTGTGGTGGCTTGCTGAACGTCAAGCTGCGACACCAGTCCACAGTCAAAACGCACCTGCGTCATGTCGAGCACCTTTTTTTGCGAGGCCAAATGCGCCTCCGCCAGCGATTTTCGTGCTTGCGCCACCCGCAGCTGAACATAAGCCGTGGCTATGTTTCCGGCAAGTGTCACCATCACGCCGTCACGGTCGGCCCGTGATACCCTATAAGCAGCTTTTTTAGCTTTCGTACCCGCGGCGACCCTGCCGAACACATCAATCTGCCAGCTCATATTCAAACCTAATGAGAAGTAGCTCTCATCGGTCCCATTCATCACTTTTTTTGAAATGGCACCTGACATTCTGTCCTTATTCCATGAGGCATTTGCTGAAAATGTGGGATAATAACCTGAGCGCGACTCAAGAATCCCAATCCGCGCAATCTCCATGCGCTTGGCCGCCATGGCCACATTGTAATTGTTGCGTTCACCCATGGCCACAAGCGAATCAAGAAGGGCATCGTTGAAACTGCGCCACCAGGCATCGTCGGCCGGAGAAGTCTGATTGAAATGTTCGCTATATGCCCAGCGTTCAGGGAGCGAATCATTAAGAATCTTTCCTGCCACAGAGGGAGCGGCAGCCTCTTCAGCCCGTGCGCCGGCAGCTGCGACGAGGCTCAAAAAAAGAATGAGACATCTGATTTTCATAAATATCAAGTGGAAACGGGTAAACGTAATGAAGCAATGCCTACAATCCCATTGCGACAATTATGAAACATTACCTCCCCTAAAAAAGTTCTACCCTACCCCCCTATCCCTTAAGGATAAATATCCATAGAACCGTACACCGCTACACGCAACAAGGCCGACACCCATGAGGTATCGGCCTTGACAACTAACAGCAGTTATAGCTGATGTTATGGCTTAGTCTTTGTTTTCACGACGGGGTCCGCGCTCGCCACGTGGACGGTTGGGACGGTCGCCACGGTTACCACCTTCGCGACGGGGTCCGCGTTCGGGACGCGGGGCTCGTTCACGTTCCACATAGCCTTCAGGTTTAGGCTGAAGAGCACGCATGGAGAGGCGATATTTACCTGTTTTCTTATCGATTTCAATGAGTTTTACTTCCACTTCATCACCCTCTTTCAGACCGGAAGCAGCCATGTCGGGGAGACGTTCCCATGAGATTTCAGAGATGTGGAGAAGACCATCGCGGCCCTGCATGAACTCAACGAAGGCTCCAAAATCAAGGATGGAGCGCACGCGACCCTTGTAGGTCTTGCCCTCTTCGGGGAGTTCCACAATAGCGTTGATCATTTCAAGAGCGCGGTCGATGGATGCCTTGTTGGCAGCAGCTACCTCAATGTAACCGCCATCTTCAATTTCATCGATAGATACAGTTGCACCGCTCTCTTCCTGAATACCCTGGATAACTTTTCCGCCCGGGCCAATCACAGCACCGATAAGCTCTTTGGGTATGAGCATGGTTACGATGCGGGGCACATTAGGCTTATAGTCTTCACGAGGAGCGGGAATGGTTTCATTGATAACATTGAGGATGTGCAGACGTCCGTCGCGGGCCTGGTTCAAGGCACGTTCAAGGATTTCATAGGAAAGACCGTCGCACTTGATGTCCATCTGGGTGGCGGTGATACCGTCCTTTGTACCGGTTACCTTGAAGTCCATGTCGCCAAGGTGGTCTTCGTCACCGAGAATGTCGGAGAGTATGGCATAGTTCTTACCATCGGAGATAAGACCCATTGCAATACCGCTCACAGGCTTCTTCATCTGCACGCCGGCGTCAAGCAGCGCGAGAGTTCCGGCACATACGGTTGCCATTGAAGAGGAGCCGTTACTTTCAAGGATGTCGCTGACAATGCGGCAAACGTAGGGGAAATCATCGGGGAACATGCGCTTGAGCGCACGATGTGCCAAATTGCCGTGGCCGATTTCACGACGGCCCACACCGCGAACCGGACGAGCCTCACCGGTGGAGAAGGGGGGGAAGTTGTAGTGAAGGAGGAAACGTTCGCGACCCTGGTTAAGAACATCGTCAACGATCTTTTCATCAAGTTTCGTACCGAGTGTAACGGTAGCGAGGCTCTGGGTTTCACCACGTGTGAATACGGCCGATCCATGAGGTCCGGGTATGTAATCCACTTCGGCCCAGATGGGACGGATTTCGGTGGTTTTACGTCCGTCAAGGCGGATTCCTTCATCAAGAACGCAACGACGCATGGCCTCTTTCTCAACATCGTGATAGTAGCGCTTTACCAAAGGAGCCTTTTCTTCGCGTTCCTCTTCGGGGAGCGATTCGATATATTCATCGCAGATTGCCTGGAACGAGTCGGCGCGCCAATGTTTGTCGGCCGAACCGGTTTTGGCTATCGCGTAAGCCTTGTCATAGCATTTGTCATGAACATCCTTGCGCAGATCTTCATCATTGACTTCGTGGCAATACTCACGTTTAACAGTCTTACCGGCTGCTTCCATGAGTTCGATCTGAGCCTGGCACTGAACCTTGATGGCTTCGTGAGCGGCCTTAAGGGCATTGAGAAGGTCGGTTTCAGACACTTCTTTCATCTCGCCTTCAACCATCATGATATTGTCGATGGTAGCGCCGACCATAAGTTCCATGTCGGCACGTTCAAGCTGCGAGAAAGTGGGGTCGATAACGAATTCGCCATCAACACGTGCCACACGCACTTCAGAGATGGGACCGTTGAAAGGGATGTCACTGACAGCAAGGGCTGCTGAAGCGGCGAGACCGGCAAGTGCGTCCGGCATATCTTCACCGTCAGTTGAATAAAGGGTAACGTTGACAAATGTGTCAGCGTGATAATTGTCAGGGAAAAGCGGACGGAGCACACGGTCAACCAATCGTGCAGTCAGCACTTCATAATCCGAAGCGCGACCTTCACGTTTGAGGAAACCTCCGGGAAAACGTCCGAATGAAGAGTATTTCTCTTTGTATTCTACTTGGAGGGGCATGAAATCGACCCCTTCGCCGGCCTCCTTGGCCGAAACAACTGTTGCGAGCAGCATGGTGTTGCCCATGCGCAATTCTACCGCTCCATCGGCTTGCTTGGCCAGCTTACCTGTTTCAAGGGTAATGGTGCGGCCATCAGGGAGTCCGATGGTTTTTTTGATGGGATTTAACATATACGTATATCTTGTTTGCTGTATTTTCGCTTTAGATGAAATGCATTGGTGCATCTATTTATGATAAAAGCGTACAAAGTTAGTAATTTATTTATGATTTTTGAGTATATTCGTTCATTAATTGTATATATTTGCACCCGCAAGAACATCTTTTTGGTCTTTTCGGACGTTATTGGATAGAGTCATACTCATATTTCTGACACATTCTCACTCATTCTCACATTATGTTTGGTTATCGCATTACGAAAGATCCCATGCGCGAACGCCCCTACAAGGTGGGACTCGCTCTAAGTGGCGGCGGAGCACGCGGTGTGGCCCACGCCGGCGCCATAAAAGCCATGCTTGAGGTTAGGCTTAAGCCCGACATTGTTGCAGGCGTCAGCGCCGGTTCGGTTGTGGCTGTCATGTATGCGGCGGGGCTAAAGCCTGAGGAGATGGTCGAGGTGTTCGCCACGGCCAAGTTCTCTGATTTTGCCGAACTCGCTGTACCGAAGGACGGATTTTTCCGCATGGACGGTTTCAAACGGATGCTGAAGAAGAAAATACCATATGCAAACATCGAGGATCTCCCGATGCCGGTGGTGATTGCAGCCACTGACTTCGACCACGGTACCAGGGTGGCGTTTGAAAGCGGCTCGTTGGCCGAAAGAGTATGTGCCTCCTGTTCCATACCCGTGGTGTTCAAACCGGTGAAGATCGATGGAGTCCGGTATGTTGACGGGGGCGTGCTTGACAATATGCCTGCTTGGGCCATTCGTTCACGCTGCCGCTTCCTCGTGGGAGTGAATTGTTCACCCATGGCCGGCGACGGCTTCCCCAAGACCAACCTCATATCCATTGCACTCCGCTCCTACGAGCTGATGATGAAAAACAACCTTGCGGCCGACCTTCAGCAATGTGACATGGTGATCACCACCGACCAGATAGCCAACTATAAGGTTTTCGACTTGCAGGGACTCAACAAAGTGTTCAAAGCCGGCTATGACAACACCATGGCCTACTTCCGCGCCCGAGGCATCACTCCACAGAAGTAGCCGCAACCCAGTGGCGGGCCTATTGCCAATTGAAAAGTTTTCATTACTTTTGCAATCATGAAGCCCCGTGTACTGATTGTTAACAAATTCTATTACCGCCGTGGCGGCGATTGCGTGTGTGCGCTCAATCTGGAGCGTCTACTGCGCGAACGCGGTCATGAAGTGGCTGTTTTTTCAATGGACCATCCGGAAAATCTCCCCTCCGAATGGAGCCGCTATTGGGCTTCGGGAGTGGATTTCAGCGGCGGAGCGAAAGAGAAAGTCGCCGCCGTGCGCCGTATCCTTGGCCAAGGCGACATTCGCAAGTCATTCGGCAGGATTCTCCGTGAATTCAAGCCCGACGTGGTGCATCTCCACAACATTCACTCTTACCTGTCGCCCATCGTAGGCAGGATGGCCCGCGCAGCCGGTGCCCGGGTGGTGTGGACGCTTCATGACTACAAATTGCTCTGTCCGGCTTATGCATGCCTGCGTAATGGAACTGTTTGCGAGGAGTGTTTCACCGACAAGAAACGCGTGCTTGCCACGCGTTGCATGAAAGGATCACTCGCCGCAAGCGCACTCGCCTATGCCGAAGCCCTCAAATGGAATCGCAAGACCCTTGAGAAATTCACCCACAAGTTCATCTGCCCCAGTTCATTCATGGCACGGAAAATGAGTCAAGGGGGATTCAGCGAGGGGAAGCTCGCAACCCTATGCAATTTTATTGCACCGGAAGCGGCCGAGGAATTCCTGCGACTTTCGGCACAAGGACATTCGGGCCCGCGCGAAGCATATTATTGCTACATAGGCCGTCTGTCGCCCGAAAAGGGAGTGGGCACACTCCTTGAGGCTGCTGCCGAGCTTCCGTTTGAGCTGCGCGTGGCCGGTGGAGGACCATTGGCCGACGAACTGCGCAACCGTTTCAGTCACTGCAAAAACATAAAGTTCCTTGGACACTTGGGAGGAGACGAGATTGTGGAACTACTGAGCCGCGCACGCCTTTCCGTAATGCCCTCCGAATGTTATGAAAACAATCCGTTGGGTGTTATCGAGTCCCTTTGTGCAGGCACACCGGTGGTTGGTGCGGAGATAGGGGGCATCCCTGAGCTTATCGACAACGAGAGCGGGGTTACTTTCCCCTCAGGGAGCGTGGACGAACTGCGTCAGGCAATATTGAAAGCATGGAACGGAGGATTCGACAACGATGCCATTGCCCGCCAATCATTGGTCAGATTCTCATCCACAGCCTATTACACCAAGCTCATGGAGATTTACACCCGATAAGAGTAACACTATTCACACTTTTTTGCTGATTACCAATGGAAAAAAGAAAAGTTTTGACCTCATTGGCAGCCACCTTGATTGCTGCCTCAAGCTTAATGGCTGCTGATAATGGCGGAGGTATCTCGGCCGAAATGCTCAGCCGTTTGGAAGCGACGTTTGAAAACTCTCCCTCCGACAAAGCCCTCAGGAATGCCCTTAACGCCACATCCATCGACAAGCTCGCCGCAAATGCCTCGTGCACTCCAAACACCGCCGCAATGAGCCATAGAGTCAAGAGTCGCGGCATCACGGACCAGAAGTCATCGGGCCGCTGCTGGCTATTCACAGGCCTCAATGTGCTCCGCTCACAAATGATGGCCGCTCACGACCTGCCTGAGCTGAAACTCTCCCAGAACTATAACTTTTTCTATGATCAGCTTGAAAAATCCAACCTGTTCCTCCAATCCATAATCTCTACGGCATCCGACCCTATGGACAATCGCCGTGTGCAGTGGTTTTTTCAAAATCCGCTTAGCGACGGCGGCCAATACACAGGTCTGAGCGACAACATAATGAAATATGGCGTGGTGCCTGCCGAGGTTATGCCCGAATCATTCAGCGCCAACAACACCTCGCGACTGCGTCAGCTACTGAGCCTGAAGCTCCGCGAGGATGGACTGAAACTCCGCGAGATGGCCTCAAAACGTACGCCGGCGAAAAAGATTGACGCCGAGCGCGAACGAATGCTCTCGGAGATCTACCGCATGCTCGCACTCTCTTTGGGAACTCCTCCAAAATCATTCACCTGGACCCGACGTAACTCCAAGGGCAACATCATAGACACACGCGAATATACCCCTCAGGATTTCTACAAGGAGTATGCGGGAAATGACCTGAAGGCCGATTACGTGATGCTGATGAACGACCCCACCCGCCCCTATCATGCTCTCTATGAGATTGACCTCGACCGTCACAGTTTCGACGGACAAAACTGGACTTACATCAACCTCCCCATGGAGGAGATAAAGCAGATGGCCATAGCCTCCATAAAGGACAGCGCCATGATGTATTTCTCCTGCGACGTAGGCAAATGCTTTGACCGTGAACGCGGAGTGCTTGACACCGAAGTGTTCGACTATTCTTCACTGATGGGCACTGAATTCGGGATGAACAAAGCGGACCGCATACGCACATTCGCCTCAGCTTCATCTCACGCCATGACATTGGCAGGAGTAGACCTTGATGCCGAAGGTCGGCCCACCCGTTGGCTCGTGGAAAACAGTTGGGGACAAGGTCCCAACGACGGCCACCTCATCATCACCGACCGATGGATGGACGAATATATGTTCCGCCTGGTGGTGAACCGCAAATATGTGCCGTCTACAACCCTTGACATCCTCAAACAGAAGCCCGTCACCCTCCCCGCCTGGGACCCCATGTTCGCCCCCGACGAACCCTGAACCCAAGTAAACCATGCCAACAGGTGAGGCGTTGTAAAGTGTATGAACAGTCATACACCCGAAACATCGCCTACTCCCGGCTCCGAAACATTACCTCCAAGCAAGCTGAAACGCCTGGGGGGTTATGTCGTGAAGTTTGCCGTGCCGGCAGCATTCTCTGCACTGCTGGTGGTGTGGATGTTTCACAAAATCAATTTCCATGCCGCCTTGGTGGCAGCCCGTGAGGGAGTTGAGTGGCGCTGGATCATATGCATGACCCTGTTCACAGTGCTGAGCCACATCATTCGCGGCTACCGATGGGGTATGCAACTTGACGCTGCCGGTGTGAAATGCCGGCTCTCCGACCTGTGTGCGGCGGTTTTCGGCAATTATGCCCTCAACCTCGTGGTGCCGCGCATTGGGGAAGTTTGGCGCAGCGTGTTCATCTCACGCCGCATGAAAGCGCCATTTTCCAAAGTGTTCGGCACAGTGTTGGGCGACAGGCTTGTTGACGGGCTCACCGTTGTGGGGCTGATAACGTTGACACTACTGGTTACTTCCGGTCCGCTCGACACTTTCATACACCATTATCATCTTGAACGCGACGCCGAGGATCTGGTCAGAGCTCCTATGGCATGGTGTGCAGTAGCCCTCTTGGTTGGAGGAATATGCATCCTCACCCGCCTGAGCAAACATTGCAAAAAGGCAGCCGATATAGATAGGTGGGTCACCAAGCTGTGGCAGGGACTGAAAGTGCTTGCCACAATCCGGAGAAAATGGCTGTTTCTACTCCTCACGCTGGGGATATGGATTTGCTATTTCATGCAGGTGTATGTGTGCTTCTTCGCGTTTCCGTTTACGCGCGCTCTTGTCACAGAGACAGGGTCAGACTATGGGCTGACAGCTGCATTGGTGGCGTTCGTATTCTCCACACTTTCCATGGCCATCCCCTCCAACGGTGGTCTGGGACCATGGAACATAGCCATTATCTTCGGGCTCTCGCTCTTCGGCATACCCGCCACAGAGGGAGCGGCTTTCAGCATAGTGGTTTGGTCAGCTCAGTCGGCCATGTTGATTCTGTTAGGTATCATCACAGCCATTTACATCGCAGCCACCTCTCATTCAGTGAATCTTACTCGGCCAACGCATCACGAAGATGGTCAAGGGCTTCGAGGAGCTTAACACGAGGCAACCCTACGTTAAGTCGCATGAAACCTTCGCCACCGTGGCCAAACATGGTACCACTGTTGAGCGCAAGATGAGCCTTGTCGAGAAACAGCTTCACGAGTTCTTCCTGAGTCAAGCCGAGTTCGCGACAGTCAAGCCACACCAGGAACGACGCTTCCGGACGCAGGGGTTTGATGCAGGGAAGATTCTCGGCACAGTAGCTCTCCACGGCTTCTACATTGGATTCAATGTATTCAAGCGCTTCATCGAGCCAACGTTCGCCGTGCGTATAAGCAGCCTCGGCTCCCATCCATGCCACAAACGAGGGCGACGAAAATTCGTTGACCTCCATCCAGTGATAGAACGGGTCACGCAGCTCGGGATTCTTAACCACCATCCAGGAGCTTTCAAAGCCTGCTATGTTGAATGTTTTGGAGGGTGCACCGAATGTTATGCTCACTTCGGCAGCTTCCGGGCATGAGGAGAGGAAAGGTACATGACGTGTGTGACGCAGCATAAGGTCACTGTGGATTTCATCGGAAATGACAATTACGCCATATTTTTTCGCCAAGCGGGCCACAGTGGCCAGCGTATCGGCATCCCACTGGATTCCGGCCGGATTATGAGGATTGCAAAGAATCATCATGCGAGGCTTCTCATCGCGGAATATGCGCTCGAGCCCTTCAAGGTCCATACGATAACGGGTGCGTCCCTGCTCATCACGATATTCTTCAAGCGGATTGTCGATCACTCGCCTTCCATTACCTTCGGGGACTATGCGGAAGGGATGATAGACCGGAGGCTGGATGACAACGCCATCGCCCGGAGCGGTAAAGAAGTTAAGAGCATAAGCTATGCCACGCACCACTCCCGGCACAAAGGCCAATTCCTGCCGGCTCACAGTCAAGCCGTGGCGACGCTGCAGCCAGTTGATGATCGATTGCCAATAGGAGTCAGAGGGTGAAGAGTAGCCGTAAACACGATGTGCCAAACGGTGTGCAAGCGCATCGGCTATGTCGGGGCACACACAGAAATCCATATCGGCAATCCACATAGGGAAAAGCCGGTCGGTGCCGAATGTTTGGGCAAGACAGTCGTACTTCATGCAGTGTGTACCACACCGCTCAACCGGGGTATCGAAATCGTATTTTGTCATGTTCAGATGCAAAGGCGTTAATTTTTCCGCAAAGGTAAGCAAAAAACATGATTTTTTCATAACTTTGTAATTCATAATCCGAGAAGTGCCATGAACCGACCATCAAACCTGACCCTCGAGGAGGAGGAACGCCTCATAGAAGCTGAATTTGCCGATGTGCTTAACGGCTACCTCGCCAGTCCCCACCGCAAAAAGGTGGAGATCATAGAGCGTGCGTTCAGGTTTGCCAAGATGGCCCACAAGGGTATTCGCCGCCGCTCCGGCGAACCGTATATTCTCCACCCCATTGCCGTGGCCAAAATAACATCTCAGGAAATAGGACTGGGTTCCACTTCAATATGTGCCGCTCTGCTGCATGATGTGGTGGAGGACACAGAATACACCGTGGAGGATATACGCCAGCATTTCGGACGCAAGATAGCCGACCTTGTGAGCGGACTTACCAAAATATCGGGAGGCATATTCGGCGACAAAGCTTCGGCTCAGGCTGAGAATTTTCGAAAACTACTGCTCACAATGAGCGAGGACATAAGGGTGGTCCTCATCAAAATGGCCGACCGCCTGCACAACATGCGTACACTCAGCTCCATGCCCGCGTCCAAGCAGTACAAGATTGCCGGGGAAACGCTCTACATATACGCTCCGTTGGCCCATCGTCTCGGACTGTTCCCCATAAAGACCGAACTTGAGGACCTGAGCTTCAAATATGAGCATCCGGCAGTGTATGAGCGCATCTCGTCACAGATAAAGGATTCGGAAGCCAAGCGCTTGGAGGTGTACTCCGACTTTTCCGCACCGATTCTCGAGCGGCTGGAGGGGATGGGCATCAACTACGAGGCTAAGGCCCGCGTCAAATCAGTGTATTCCATTTGGCGCAAGATGGAAACCAAGCATATACCTTTTGAAGAGGTTTACGATCTTTACGCCATGCGCATCATTTTCGATTGCGATGACCCATCCAAGGAGAAAAACATTTGCTGGAACATCTATTCGGCCATAACCGACATTTACCGTCTGCATCCTGAACGCACACGCGACTGGATAAGCACGCCAAAGGCCAACGGCTATCAGGCACTGCACCTTACGGTAATGGGCCCCGACGGCAACTGGGTAGAAGTGCAGATACGCTCGAAACGCATGGATGAGATTGCCGAGAAAGGATTTGCCGCACACTGGAAGTACAAGATAGGTCACGGCGATGAAGAGTCGGAACTCACCGTGTGGCTTCGTACAATCAAGGATATTCTTGAAGATCCGAATCCAAATGCCGTGGACTTCCTGGACACTCTCAAGCTCAACCTGTTTGCCGCCGAGATTGTGGTATTCACTCCGAAAGGCGAACTGGTCACGCTTCCACAACACTCCACGGTACTTGACCTTGCCTATGCCCTCCACACCCAGCTGGGCAACACTTGCATAGCGGGCAAGGTGAACCATAAACTCGTACCGCTCTCTCACCGCCTTCAGAGCGGCGACCAGGTGGAGGTGCTTACCTCCCTGAATCAGAAACCAAAGGAGGAGTGGCTCGAATTCCTTGCCACAGCCAAAGCGCGAACGCGCCTGCGTGCGGCTCTGCGCCGTGAACAGGCACCCGTGATTGAACGTGGCCACAAACTGCTGTCGGATTTTCTTGCCGAAGGCCAAGTGGAAGAAACCAACGAGGTGATAACCAAGATAATGCGTTACTTCCACATAACCACACGCGACCAACTATATCTTAGCCTCGGATCGGAAGAAATAACGCTCGACGGCTATGTGCTGAAAGATTCCCCCAAAACATCTCCCGGACTTCTCAAAAAAATATTCCGCATCGGAACCTCATCCAAGAAGGAAAATAAAGAGGAGCCTGCCGCCCCGCCCGCTCCGGTAAACCCCAAAGAGGTGTATGAGTTGGAGCTTGACGGCGACCATCAGAACTTCACCTTTTCACCCTGCTGCCATCCAATTCCGGGCGACGATGTGATGGGTTTCATCAATGAAGAGGGGAAGGTGGAGATACATGACCTCACTTGCCCGCGCGCCCAGGTGCTGAAAGCCACTTACGGCCCCCGCATAGTGGCCACGACGTGGAAACGCGTCGACAGGCCATTGCCTGCCATCATAGCCATTGACGGAGTTGACCGTCACGGGATATTGCAGGAGCTTACTCAATTGATCTCGCTTCAGATGCATGTGGACATACGGTCACTGCATATCGACACGGACAATGAGGTGTTTCACTGCGCGTTGGGGGTTCTGGTGCGAAACGCCGACGATGTTAAGCAGCTCTGCGCCCGCGTGAAGAAAATAAAAGGCGTTCAACGGGCTTCGCGTATAGACCCGGCCAAAGAGGAATAACGACTTCGCTGAACAAAACTAACATAATCAACCAAGATGATAAAACTCCGCGACATCAACTCCAAAGTTCTGCTATGGCTGGCTTTTGCCTGTGCAGTGCTGCTGATGTTCTATCTTCGCCCCACCACAAACGAAAACCGCTACATCTACGAAATAAACCGTCCGTGGAACTACAACCTGCTGACAGCTCCGTTTGACATCCCTGTACGCCACGACACGGTTTCATCCATGGCCATACGCGACTCGCTGGCGGCCTCGTTCGAACCTGTCTATGAACGTAACCAGGCTAAGGAGCAGCAGATCTACGGCCGGTCGGCCACACGATTGTTGACTGCCGGCAATTCGGTCCAGCTCACCCCTGCGCAACGCAATCAAATACTGTCGGCGATGCGAAAAGTGTATGAAACAGGTGTGATAGACATTTCCCGTCTCCCTAAGCGAGCCGACTCCACCGCCATAAGCAACGTACGCATGATCAAGGGCGACATAGCGGAATCACGCTCCGTGACAGAGTTTCTCACCCCCCGCCAAGCATACGCGCGACTGGACAGCATTATTTCCGATCCAACATTGCACAACGCCATTGCCACTGCCCGCCTGGCCGAGTTCATCGAGCCAAACATTGTGATGGACAGTGTGGCCACCGCGCGATTGCGCGAGGAAGCTTACGCCACCGCCTTGGCCCCTATCGGGGTGATACAGCATGGCGAACGAATCATAAACCGAGGCGATATTGTGACCCCGCAAATTTTCACCATTCTCACCACCTACGAACAGATGATCGAGGAGCGCGGGGAGTCGGACACCGGTGGAACGCTCTATCCCGCAATAGGCACCTTGGCCTACATCCTCATAATGCTCGGATCGCTGATGGCTTTCGCCTACTTTTTCCGTCGCGACTACTTCGCCGACCTCCGCACAATGCTGTTCCTGCTGCTCATGGTGACCATATTCACACTGCTCGCCTACGGAATGAACGAGTTCATCAGACTTGGCATCTACATGGTTCCGTTTGCCATAGTGCCGGTGGTGGTGCTGGTTTTCCTGGATTCGCGCATGGCCTTCTTCACCGGATTGGTTACCATAATGATCTGCGCGGCGGCCACGCAAAACCATTGGGAATTCGTGGTACTTCAGTTTGTGGGCTCGCTGGCGGCCGTGGTCTCTATCCGCGAGCTCAGCAAGCGCTCTCAACTGATACGCACCTCCGTGGTGGTGTTCCTGGCCTATGCCGCCATCTATGCAACCATGGAGTTGATGACTCTTGGAACGTTCAACTCCCTTGTGCCCAAGATGCTTGGGGCTCTCGGCATTAACGCCGTGCTCATATCGTTTGCCTATTTTGTGATTTTCCTAATGGAGAAGCTGTTCGGCTTCACTTCAAGAGTGTCGCTCGTCGAGCTGGCCGATATCAACCATCCTCTGCTGCGCGAACTCTCCGAGGAATGTCCCGGCACGTTCAACCACTCTATGGCCGTAAGCAATCTCGCATCGGCCGCTGCCTCCCGGATCGGTGCCAACGTTCAGCTGACCCGAACCGGCGCGCTCTATCACGACATCGGCAAGATGAACAATCCCGCATTCTTCACCGAAAACCAACACGGGGTGAACCCGCACAACGCCCTCACCCCGCTTCAAAGCGCTCGCATAGTTATAGGACACGTGACCGACGGCCTCAAACGAGCCGACGCGGCAAAACTACCACGCTCCATACGCGACTTCATTTCACAGCATCATGGACGCGGAAAAGCCCGCTATTTCTACACTACCTATTGCAACCAGCACCCCAATGAGGAGGTGGATCCGGCTCCATTCACCTACCCTGGCCCGAATCCACAGTCGCGCGAAGCTTCGATTGTGATGATGGCCGATGCCGTGGAAGCCGCATCCCGTTCCCTCCCCGACCATTCACCTGAAGCCATAACCGCACTCGTGAACAAAATCGTGGACCAGCAGATAGCCGAGGGATTGCATAACGAATCGCCACTGTCATTCCGCGATGTCAACGTTATCAAGAATGTGTTTTCATCGCGTCTCCGCACAATGTATCATTCCCGCATTTCCTATCCCGAAGCTATCCGTCCACAGCAGCCCAAAAGCTGATCAGCACCCACTCTGCCTCCACCAATCATCCCCTACTCCGTTCGTTGTATCCCCAACTATGGTAGTGGGCGCGATGAACTTTTCTCCAAAACTCAGGTAAACTCTTGCAGAAATGCCCGATAATGTGTAACTTGCAGGAGTTAACACCAACCCACAATCAATTACCATGGACCCATGCCTGAACATAAAGTCCATTCTGTACTCGTGTTCTTCCAAGCAACCCCTCACTAACCCAACAGGTTGCCACCACCAATTCTTCACTCGTACGCCTACTGAGCCAATTTAGCTTTAGTCCCCAACGTAACAGCGCGAACTATCAGCATAATATTTAACCAATGACAGGAAATGCGAAATTCTGATAAATACACTTTATTGTTGATTTTAATGTTTGAGCTATTTGTCATGGTTCCTTTATGCTATGGACTGCACTGGAGTTGGCAACGTCTTTCTTCCCATGAGATTTACGATGTTTACTCTGATCCGGTTGAGTTTATGGACAGCTTAAGGAAGTATGTAGTTAATGCCGATTCCGAAAATTCCTTACCAAAATTGGAAATTGCATCGGAGTACATTTATAAATACGGACCGTACATGTTTGAGGCGGAAGATATAGGTGGGGGCTGGTATGGCGGGCATCGATCCAAAAGGGTGAGTTTTGACACCTTGTCAAGACCTGTAAGGGTAGTAAGACAAGAATTCATTAAAGAACATCCGGATGTGGCAAGCGAAGAATTATCGTTAAAGTTTAAGTGGCATAATGCTGATTCTATTATTGAATTTTATTGTTATTGCGATATTTACCCTATAGATTGTATTAAGTTGGAACTTGTTGATGTAACTATATACAAAAATGACTTGAAGGTACGACGGGTGAGAATGAATTCTCCGGACATGTCTGTTGCTGATAGCCGGCACTATGCTATTTTATTTGCCGACAGCATACTCGGTCAATTTTCGTCGAATATTCATGACAGACAGTGGGAATCCTTTCTAAATCGCTTTACTTTATGGTAATGGATCAGACTGAGGGTGGGCAGGAGGAACAATCAGTTACATATTCTATAGATAAGAGAGGGAAATTATCTTATATATTTAGTTTAGCATCAGGATTAATATGAAACGAATTAATTTGACTTTATTAATGATTGCTCTATGCGCCACATTCGGTTGTCAATCTGCGCCATCCGACGATGGAGGCATGCCTCCGGCACAACGCATTATGGATTGCTTCACAACTTCCCGTTGGGAGGAAAACGATGGAGGTACGAGGTATTACATACAGCGTTATTATCCCCTTGCAGATTCAGGTGCAAGGTGTGCCGACGCGATAGGTGTCAAAACAATAGAGTTTAACGATACTGCCGTGTGTTTAACTCAAGGATTGGATAATCCCAAATTTTCACTTAGCACCCCGGACTCTTTCTTACTGGTGTCATCAAATCTTGCCACGGATGAATATTTTAAACTGGAGAATGGAAAAATTTCCGATCTACTGAACTTCATAACTGAAGCGGTGAGAAAATATCCTCCTGCACTGATTGACTCCACCGGGGTGAAAATGGAGCAACGCGGAGAAGCTTGGGTTGCCAAATTCAAAAAGGAGTACAACCGGTCGGGAGTGGTGTTGATTCCCGTGGTTAATCCTCAGGAACGTTTTTATCTTGTTTATCCTCAACATAATTTCGCGCCACAAGACAAACAGCAGAATTTTCGACTTTCACAGATGCTTTTGCCTCCATTTCTGTTTACCAAAGAGCAATATCTGAAATCGTTTGGTGGGAAACATTAGAGATCGTCAAAAATGCGGCTGATATGCAAAAGTGATAGCTTTACGGTATTAAGGATTGTTTGATCGTTATGATGGGTATTTTGCTTTTGATTGTAATGGGATTTTCATGCGGTATTGGCGCTAAAGTTGTTCAATTTACGCCAAGAACTTCACGTTCATTGAAATCCAACCACTTTGTCGGTTGGTTTCATGGGCTCCTAATAATGACATTATTAGGAGGAGGTACCTGTGGGTGTCGGCACGACACTCAAGAAACTGTGCATAGGATAATGGATGAAAAGATGGTTGATAGTACAAGCTATAATCAAGCGGGGCGCAGGATTCACTACGCCCGTTATGAACCATTGGATTTTATGGGTGACAGGAGCAGTCTTAATATTGATATCCATACTTATGAGTTTAATGATACGTCCGTATCCTTGACGTATGGAATAGAGACGACTAAGATTGCTATAGATACTCGTGATTCCTTTTTTCTATATTCTCTTCCAAGAAGTTATTTGGATTATCAAGATATACTCAACTTTACATCAAATCTGAACGCCTTGATATTTTATGGTAATGAAGCTAAAATAAAACTTCCGGACGCAAAATATGATGGAACTGGAATCATGCAATCAACGCGCAGTGAAGAATGGGCAGCTCGATTTTCAAAAAACTACGTTGATAGCGGAGTGAAGTTGGTTTCTGATACCAGATTTCCGGAGATGTCATTTGAATTTTTTGTTAAATGCGGAAAAAAGATGTGCACAGAAAAAGCTGAGGCTTATCATCTCCAACGGCAAACGCTTCCTCCATTTGTAATATATTCATTAGCGGATTACTTCAGCTATTTTGGCTCGCGGAAATTTTTAAAAGAACTCGAGCCTGAAGGGATGGGCGACTATGTCAAAGTAGAAAAGTAAAATCCGCAGTAAATAGCAAATCACCGGTGAACAGATATGATTTCAAGGGTAACCAACTACTGATCACAATGACGGTTCCCAGTCGTAGCTACAGAGATATGGCCTTATGCAAAAAGATAGGATGTGGCGAGATGGAAAAATATTTTCGTGAGGAAGTGATTTTTTTGTATTTTTGCAACACAAACAGGGCCGGAAGGGTGTTATAGTGTGAGAGTATGTTTACTCTTGAAAAAACATTCACCACAATTGCTCACCCACTAAAAAACCACTTGCCAATGACTCCGCTCGCTATAATTTTGATATCGCTCACGTCGCTGCTGGTCCTATGGTCGGTAGGCGCGTCGTTTGCATCCTGGCGCTGGTCGGCCGCCACAGGCTATCTTGCTTTGTGGCCGCTATATTATCTCCCGGAATTTGCCATTCCTGACGGAATCATGACCTTCTGGGGTATAGCCACGCTAATAGCGCTGGGGATCAATTACATGCTGCCCTTTCAGGTTGCAACATCGCGCGTAGGGATGCCTTACATTGCAGGTGGCGCCTTGTGTGGCACACTGGTTGGGCTGATTGTTTCATCGCAGGCTGCACTGATTTGCGGAGCTGCGGTTGGAGCTCTTTGCGGGGCAGTTGCCTACAGCCGCACACCCCGCGGACGTCAGCTCGACTTTCCCTCCACCCCGTTTTTCAATTATCTGCTGGCAAAGGGTCTTCCCCTGGTGGTGGTGATGTCCACGGCCGGGATTGCAGGGATGGCTCTTTATCAGTATTTCAGCATGAACCCATTATAAGTAAACTCTTGTCAATCGCTTATGAAACGCCTCACGTCAATCATATTCTTAGCCCTCGCCACCACATGTTTTTTTGCTTCGGCCCAGCTCCCATTCGAACGGATACGCCGCGACAAACCGAACCTTGAAAAGATTCAGCGTGAGATCAATGACCGCGGGTCAAAATATTACTATCCCACGTTGATGAAGGAATATCTTGCCAATGACACTGTGATGAAGCTTGACAAGTTCCGCTATCTTTATTTGGGGTATATGTTTCAGGAGGATTATGATCCGTACCGTGAGTCTCCGGCTCCCGACATGAATTCGGCGCTGTATCACACGACCAATCCCACCTCCGGTCAGTGTGACCAGATAATAGAGAACGCGCGGGTGGCTCTTGCCAACAACCCGTTTGACCTACGCCAGATGAGCGCGATGATTGCAGCGCTGAACCTACTGGGAGAAAAGGACATAGCCAAAATATGGCAATACAAGTTGAATTATATCCTCATGGCCATTGTGTCGACCGGCACCGGCGAGGATGAAGACCACGCATGGTATGTTATCGAACCTCAGCATGAATATGTGTTGCTGAATTACATGGGCTATCAGGTTACAAACCATCTTTTCTATGATCCTTACTATGAGTATCTGACGGTTGTTGACGTGAATGCGGGCAAAAAAGGCGGATTCTATTTCAATCTGCAACCGTTGCTGAAAGAGCATTACCGCAAGTTCCCCGATGAACTTTGACCTCCGGGCATGAAGTTTATTCAGGTATATTGACCGCGGGGCTTGCATAAAGAGTTCCGCAGTTGGTATGGTGTGTTTTGCTAACCCGGCTGAAAGTGGCCGAATTTGAATGTTAAATGGTGGGATTTTCGGATTAAATTTCCTAACTTTGCCGAGGTAATTGAATAAGTATGTGTTCAACTTTAATTGTGGCGCATGCTTTGAGCGAAATTCCTGATAATAATACCATAAATATACCTTTTATAAACAACCAATCATGTTAGCAGAAACAAGCGTTAAGACCTTGGACAAGGTCGTGATTCGCTTTTCCGGCGACTCCGGCGACGGTATGCAGCTCGTGGGCAACATTTTCACGAACGTATCGGCCGGACTTGGCAATGAAGTTTCAACTTTCCCCGACTATCCCGCAGAGATACGCGCCCCGCAAGGGTCGCTTGGAGGCGTTTCCGGATTCCAGGTAAGCGTAGGTACGGATGTGCACACCCCCGGCGACAAGTGCGATGTGCTTGTGGCTATGAACCCCGCCGCCCTCAAACAGAATGTACGCCACCTTAAACATGGAGGCGTTACAATTGTGGATATCGACTCATTCAAGGCATCAGATCTTGAGAAAGCCAAGTTT
>CAJUSN010000004.1:0-4780 GCA_910589095.1 uncultured Muribaculaceae bacterium | reverse complement strand
AACGAGGACCAGGTGCTTATGGTGCCCATCACGTCGCTCACCAAGGCAGCCCTCGCCGAAAGCGGACTTGACAACAAGGCCATTATCAAATGTCGCAACTTCTTCGCGCTTGGCCTTGTGTGCTGGCTCTTTGACCGCCCAATGGACAGTGTGCTTCACTTCATAAAGAAGAAATTCGCACGCAAACCGGCCATCTACGATGCAAACGCTAAGGTGCTCCAGGCCGGATATGATTACGGAGCCAACAGCCATGCATCGGTATCGACCTACCGAGTGGAATCGAAAGAAGCCCGCAAGGGAACCTACACCGACATCAATGGCAATACAGCCACAGCATGGGGCCTGATTATGGCTTCGGAAAAAAGTGGCCGGCCCCTATTTCTCGGAAGCTACCCCATCACTCCGGCCACTGATATTCTCCATGAACTTGCCAAGCGCAAGGATCTTGGAGTGAAAGCCGTTCAGATGGAGGATGAGATTGCAGGCGTTTGCTCGGCTATTGGGGCCTCCTTTGCAGGCAACCTTGCAGTGACCTCCACTTCCGGCCCGGGCCTAGCGCTGAAGAGCGAAGGTATAGGCTTGGCAGTTATGGCTGAGTTGCCGCTGGTGGTGATTGATGTGCAGCGCAGCGGTCCCTCTACCGGTCTTCCTACTAAAACAGAGCAGACTGACCTTATGCAGGCTCTTTACGGCCGCAATGGCGAATCGCCGGTGGCTGTCGTTGCCCCTGTATCGCCAACCGACTGTTTCACCATGGCTTTCGAAGCATCGCGCATAGCCATAGAACACATGACTCCTGTCATTCTTCTGACGGATGCCTTCATAGGCAACGGTTCATCGGCATGGCGCATCCCGGAAGCCGATGAATATCCCGAAATAAAGCCACCCTATCTGCCGGCCGACCGTATTGCGCAAGGCGGATGGCAACCGTATGAACGCAGAGAAGATAACAAGGTCCGCTACTGGGCCATCCCCGGCACCGAGGGTGCCACGCATCGCTTGGGCGGTCTGGAAAAGGATGCCCGCACCGGTGCCATAAGCAACGATCCCGAGAACCATGAACGGATGATAGCCACCCGCCGCGAGAAAATAGCGCGGATTGCCAACGACATCCCCGAGCTTGAAGTCATAGGACCCGACGATGCAGAGGTGCTGCTCATGGGCTGGGGAGGTACTTATGGCCATCTACGCACCGCTGCCACAGAAATGTGCCGTCAGGGCAAGAAAATAGCCTTTGCGCAGCTGCGTTACATCAATCCGCTTCCGGCCAACACAGGCGAGGTTCTGAGCCGCTACAAGAAGGTGATTGTTGCCGAGCTCAACACCGGTATGCTTGCCGATTATCTCCAGGCACGTTTCCCGAAAGTGGAAATAGAGCGTATAAATAAAATCCAGGGCCAGCCGTTCCTTGTGGAAGAGGTGATGGAGGCCGTTGACAAAATCATGAACTGACAAATCATTTTGACGCCATGCAAGACTCTGCAACATATAACCCTTCCGACTACAAAAGTGACCAGCCGGTGCGCTGGTGTCCCGGATGCGGCGACCACGCCATACTGAATTCACTCCACAAGGCCATGGCTGCCCTTGGAGTTCCCCCTCACATGACAGCGGTGATATCGGGCATCGGCTGCTCAAGCCGTCTGCCCTACTATATGAACACCTTCGGATTCCACACCATCCACGGACGCGCCGCAGCTGTGGCCACCGGCTTTAAGATAGCGAATCCCGAGATGACCGTATGGCAAATCTCAGGCGACGGTGACGGCCTCGCCATCGGTGGCAACCATTTCATCCACGCCATACGCCGAAACATTGACATTAACATCCTGCTGTTCAACAACAAGATCTACGGTCTGACCAAGGGCCAATACTCACCCACCTCGGCACGTGGATTCGTTTCAAAATCCTCGCCCTACGGCACCACCGAGGATCCGTTTATCCCGGCCGAACTGGTGTTCGGTGCCCGCGGTAATTTCTTCGCACGCTCAATCGACGTAGAACTGCAGATTTCACAGGAGGTTCTTCTTGCCGCTGCCCGCCATAATGGAGCTTCAGTGTGTGAGATACTGCAAAACTGCGTGATTTACAACAATGGCATCCACTCGCCCATAACCGACCGCCAGTATCGCGCCGACCGCACTATCCACCTGGTACATGGCGAAAAGATGCTTTTCGGAAAAGAGAAGCGTCGCGGCATTGTGCAAGACGGTTTTCTGCTGAAAGCTGTTGACCTCGACACTGACCCGTACACCATTGACGATGTCCTGGTACATGACGCTCACACACCCTCCAACTTCCTGCATCAGCAACTGGCCATGATGGACGGCACTGACCTTCCGTTGGCCTTAGGTGTGATACGCGACGTGGATTCCGTCACCTACAATGATGCACTGCAACAGCAGGTTCGCGAGGTGCAGGCAGCGCACGGCTTTGACTCGCTGCGGTCAATGATTATGGCAGGTGACACCTGGGAGGTGAAATAAACCTTGCACTAGAAAAAACAATCAGCCCGGCAATTGATGCGATCAATTGCCGGGCTGCTCTATTGTTGTTGCAAATCAATCATCGTAGATATCAAGCGCCATGTAGTGCTGATAGGGATGGTCACATGGAGCAACAGGAGAGATATAGGCGTCCACTGATATACAATATGAGTTAAGGTACTCTTTGTGCAAGGCCACACAGTGTAATTGCTCAGCACAATATTCGGCAATGAATAAATAATTTATTAAATTTGCAACGGAACTAATGTACTTAACCTATGCCTTCGCCCCATATATTACCAAAGCTCCATTTGCCCGTGTCCACGATTCTCCATGGTGAACATTATGATTACGTAATTCGGCAAATTCTCGGTCAAGGTTCATTCGGCATAACTTATCACGCGGACGTCCGGCTCAAAGGCACTCTCGGCGAGATTCCCGTAAAAGCCAGCGTGGCAATAAAGGAATTTTGCTTGGGTGAAGCAGCCACTCGTGACGGATCCACCCTTTTACACGGTTCGGCATCAGTACTCACACAAACATACCTACGCAAGTTCCGACAAGAGGCACTAAATCTAAGCCATCTCAATCATGAAGGTATTGTGAAAGTGATGGAGACTTTTGAAGAGAACTCTACCGCCTACTATGTGATGGAACTCATTGATGGTCCATCTCTAGAGGCTTATCTAAACACCCATGGACCAGTGGACCCAGCAGAATGCGTCACTTTGATTCGTTCAGTGGGCCAAGCTATTAGCTATATGCACTCACGCATGATGCTCCATCTTGATCTCAAACCAGGTAACATAATGTTGCGTTCTGATGGGACTCCGGTAGTAATAGACTTTGGCTTATCAAAAAGCTTTGCCCCAGACGGCACCATCGATACCCGCACCGCCATAGGAAGTGGCACATCAGGCTATTGCCCTCTGGAGCAAAGTGTCTACACGGGCTCCATAACCGACGGTTATCTACCGGCTACAATGGATGTCTATGCCCTCGGGGCAACGATGTTCCGCATGCTTACAGGCGAGCGACCTCCTGAGGCTTCATGGGTGCTCAACGAGGGATTAGCACCACACCTACTCAAGCAATGTGGAGAACTCTCAGCCATAATTAAACAGGCCATGGACCCCATTGTCCGCAACCGCCCTCAATCCATAAACGAACTTTTGAACAAGCTACCTTCTTTACCCCCAAAGGCACTTGTTATAAATAGTAGCACTAATAAATCCAGAAAAACATCCGAACCGACCGAGCCTTTGAATGTAAGAGAATCACTCCTTTCAAAAAACGCTTTTGCAAACGGACTTTATCAGTGGGATGAGTTATACATTGAAACATTTAACGGCAACCACGGTACCGGTATTTCCATCAAACTATTCGCCAATCAAAAGGCTGAAATATGCTTCAGAGAACAGCAAACAGGTAAAAGCTTCTCTTGGCAACTGGAACTGAACGCGGATTCCATTCCGGATAGTATACGCCGCTTCATCGGTTCAAAACAAGACATTTTCATTGAAAACAGCACAATAGGATTGACAGAAGACTACTCCTGCATTACCCTATCCCTATCAGCTGACAAAAATAAATCGCCATTGAAAGGTATTGTAAACGGACTGTGGGAAATGAGAGGATTCTATGACGATCCATTTATTAAAAACTTGACCATAAAAGCTTTTAGCTCATTAACCATGAGAGAGCTAACAATCAACCCCGATGAAACCGACCGCATTACAATAAGTATTTCATTGAACAAATGTAGTACAGGCCCTACTCCAGTCTATAATTACAACATCACTTCCAAACAGATCTCTTTGAGACAAAGTATCGGATTTGGGGAACCGTTAGAAGTATCGTACCCTATAAACACAAATCAGTTCAAGGATTTCTGTCAAAAGCTCAACAATGCAATACCTCAGTTTCACCCTATCCCTTATCCGACTACAATCTCTGACAACGAAGAGAACTGCATGAGAATTGAAATAGGGCTAAAAACGCCAACTGGGACAAGGAACGAACATTGTTATTCAACGCTCATTTTGTGGCGAACAGAAGCTTGTGCCGATTTTGAATATGGCGAAACCGAATATCCATTCCTTGGTGGAAACATTCCGTCGGATATCCATACTCTTAATTACATCATCAAAGATATCTTCCCCCCGAAATTACCATGGTGGAGAAGATAAATTTGGGGCATAGTGGATTTATACTCAACCGGCACTCCTAACCAACTATGGAGGTGCAGGCAGCGCACGGCTTTGACTCGCTGCGGTCAATGATTATGGCAGGTG
>CAJUSN010000003.1 GCA_910589095.1 uncultured Muribaculaceae bacterium | reverse complement strand
TTCATAACCAGTGTAACATCGGCTCCGTCAAGCACCGCATCGCGCAGAGCAATCCGAGAGAAGGACAATGGCATATCCGTATCGGCGGCCTTAAAATCGCTAATTTTGGCCGTCAGATACATGGCCGAGTCGGGAGTTCCCAGCCTGTAAGATGCATCTCTAAGGGCTATGGAACGTACTTCAATCTGCTTATGCAGCAATGGAATCAATCCAACACTCACTTCCGCTTCTCCGGCTGTGAGTAGAGTGTCGCCTGAAACCTCCACCACTTTAAGTGAGTCAAGACGCAAATTCAGAGGGAATTTTAGGCGCAGATAGGACAAATCTATGGTCATACCTGTGGATTCATGCACCTTTTCTATAGCCACTTTCCGGGCAAAGTCCTGGACAAAAGGCACGTAAAGCAGAAAAGGCACGGCAATAACCAAAACCATGACCCCGATGAGGGACCATAGAATGACTTTACCTGTTTTTTTCCATATAGACTTCTTCACAGCGATGAATTGTTTACGAGCGATGAATTAATTAGAAGGAGCGGCGGGAGAGAAGCGATCCCGGACCTTACTCCATGATAACGCCCGAAGTGCTGAGAAGGTTGCAGCGTAAAGGTGGATTACGCCTTATTAATACCAGCTGACACCGTTGGAGAGCGATGAACGCTTGTCGTATTTAAGGTCGGAAAGCATCGACGAGTTCACAGAAATGTGGAAATTATAGGACTTGTAGGGGCCTACCGGCACAAAGCTCGCAGTCATTGTAAAACAGTGCAAGTCGCGGGAAATGTTACAGTTCATATAGGCCAGCTTGTGAGTGTCGAAGTTGTAGCTCGCAGTGAAACTGAAATTCCAATTCGGTGTGGGACGGATGTTGCCTGACAGACTCAGATTCTGGGTTATCTTCCCGTCGTACTCCATCTTACGCTTATTGAACGAACCATAGCCGTAATTGACAGAATAATTCAACGTCAGCGACCAAGGCACTTGCCATGACACATAACCGTCGGGGTCCAAGTCCATCTGATGGTCATCGGTCTTCTCTCCAGGCGTATTGTTACGGAGTGATTGTGGACGTGCCGAACGAGCGGGCTTGTTTTCCTCCTCCTCGTCACCCTCAACATTGACATCCTTTTTCTTCTTGCGCTTGAATGTTTCATTGTTGAATGTGTAGCTGAACGAGGTTCCGGTGCTAGACAAACGTCCCCACCCCTTTCCGGCTTTCCATCGTGGAACATTTACGCGCACCGGATTACCGGCGGCGTTGAGCTTATAGGTATATACGTCCCACACCGCCGAAAGATTCAAATTGAAGTTTTTCATCAATCGGAGCATAATTGAGGTGTTCAGATTGCTCCAGTTTAGCGAGTCGGCAGCAAAGTTATAGCTCTGCGAGAGGGAGAAGTTTTCTATCAGTGACACCTTTTTCTCGCCAATGCTGTCATTGTCAGTTTTCACCTTCATCTCCAAGTTGTTAGCCAGCGAGAAGCTCACCATACCGGTTTTTCCTTCACCGGGCACACCGAAAAGCGTGTTAGGGAAATAGGAGTATTTGCGCTGTTGCATCTCTCCGTTCACACCCGGGATATTATATGTGCCGTAATATCCGAAGAATTTGGAGCTGAAGTCAGGCGATCCGCTGAAACTTACTGTAGGTGTCATCACCCAACGAACCATCTTCAGCTTATCGCCGAGGAATTTCATGGGGCGGAAGAATCCGTAGATCTTTGTGTCAAGTGAAACTGCCGCATTGAAGTCCCACACATTGTAGAGACTATAGGTGGTGTCACACACCTCCATTGCCGCATTGGGGTCCCACTGACGGCGCACCTTGCTGGTGTACATTCGGTCAGTCAGATTCACCGAGGGGGTGAGATTGAAATATTTCAACACGCTGAATGTGGCCGAAATAGGGATATTGTGACGCATACCGTTGCGCCAATCCTTTATCAAGCTCTTTTTGAAGAATTGGTCCTGCTTGGCTGTTAGCGAATTGTTGAACTGTCCGGAATAGGACAGACGTATCTTCTCATACCATTTTTCAGCTCCCACCGCTTTCTTGCGCTTGAAGGGATAGACTTGTGAAAGGGTGATGGTGATGTTAGGGAACGACACCGCAAGAGTGGAGTCCTGGCTTCGCTGGGCTACCGAAGCATTTCCAGAGAATGACCACTTCGAGCCCGGGGGGCGATATGTGAAGTTCACACTCGAGCTCTTGGTGTTTTCAGTGAATGAGTTGGAGTAGTAACTTGAAAGGTCATTTCGTGAATAGCCCGATGTGGTGAAGTTCACCGAAGCCGAGAAGTTGAATATCGGATTGGCTTTCGCATCCTGTGAATGGCTCCAAAGAACCTGGAAATTGGTTTGCTTAGAATAATCGGGCAATCCCTTGTCACCGAGAATGGTTTTCAGGAAACTGATGTCGAACGATCCCGAATATTTGTATCGCTTCACATAAGCGGAACGTGCCTGCAAGCCCCATGAGCCTTTGGTGTAAATCTCACCCGTCAAAGCCAGGTCGATATTATCGGATATGGCAAAGTAATAACCACCGTTGCTAAGATAGAATCCGCGGTTATAATCATCACCGAAAGAGGGGAATATTATACCGCTGGAATATCTCTCCGAGAACGGGAAGTAACCGAATGGCACTGCAAGGGGCAACGGAAGTCCCGCAAGGACCATATATGCCGGACCCGATACGATATCTTTTTTCGGACGCACCTTGGCCTTGGTGAGCTGAAGCCAGAAGTGAGGATCTTCATGGTTATCACAAGTGGTGTAACGTCCATTTTGCACATAGAACACATTGTCGCCAACTTTTTTGGACACACCTCCGGTCAAGTAGCCTTCCCCCTGCTGGGTAATCACATCCGTAATGAATCCCTTCTCAGTCTTGAAGTTATATCGCATGGTTTTTGACTCATACGATGTTCCACGATCGGTAAACACGGGTGAACCGATCGTTTCGCCCGTACTGTCGGGCACCCCTACGGCATATACCACCGAGCTGTCCATGTCAAGGTCAATGCGGGCAGCGTCGAGCGAGATGTTTCCGTAGGTCACTTTACTGTCACCATACAGATAGGCGGTACTTTGCCCTATTAGCACCATTGAGTCTTTAGCCGAGATATCCACAACATTGTCCAAATCAGTTTTTATGCGGGAAATGCGACGTCCGGTTGTCACAGCCACAGATGTATCGCGACCGATAGGTGTACGATCGGCAAGTGTGGCAGTATCAGCATGAAGACGTGAAGCCTGCTGTCGGCGCAACTCGTTTTGGAGCTGCTCGGCACGCGCCATTGAGTCGGCACGGGCTGCTGAACCTCGCCGGCGGGCGTTGGCGCGCTCAAGTGCGCGTTGACGCAGTGAGTCACGGGTGGAATTGCGACTATGGGCCGAGGGTATCACCGGAGGAAGTGACGCAGCTGGAGGAGCAAAAGAGGTTGGTTGTCGCCTTCCGGTTCCAACAACGCTGTCGGCACCCGACAGGCTGTTATCATCACTCACTCCAACTATAGAATCAGCATTAGCACCGTCGAGCAAGGGCGTGAGCAGACTGTCACTTACCGTCAACGGCGCTGCCGGAGCCTGCTTCAACAATGGCTCAACACCTGAAGCAGCTATCCCACAAGCAAAAAGCGTCAGAATAAAGGCTAATATATATAGTTGAGAGTATCTCAAATCATTGCACTATTGATTGAACATGGCAAAATTCCGTGCAAAGATAGCATTATTTTCGCTTTCCACACAACCGCATCCCGCTTTTAACTCTATTTCATAATACATCTCGCAGCACAACTGCTATTTTCACTCGGCAAAAACCTTGCTTTTTCAGATTAGCAAGATGCCGAATAACAACAGCATTCAATATTTAGTGTTTTTTAATTTAATTATACAATATTTTGCCAATTTTTTAAATACTTTTGTTGCTGCATTTAAAAAAAATGAAACTTTAGTAAATTCAATGGTCACTACGCTTATCGTTATCTTTGTTGTGGGGTACATTCTGATTGCCTCTGAACATGTGTTGGGAATTAATAAGGCCACGTTCGCACTCATAATGTGCGGATTGTTATGGGCAGTTTATGCTTGTGCGGGACATGATCCCAATCTTTCAGGAGATTTGGTTGAAGCCCTCGGTGACACCTGCGAAATAGTGGTGTTCCTGATAGGTGCCATGACAATAGTGGAATTGATAGACCGCTACGGTGGTTTCCACATTCTTGTTGAAAAACTTCATGCCAACAACAAGCGCAAGCTGCTATGGATTCTGGCCATTGTGGCATTCTTCCTTTCAAGTATTCTTGACAATATGACCACCACAATCATTATGGTCATGATGCTCCGACGGATGCTAAGCGATCAAAAGGAACGATGGACCTTTGCTTGCGTCATTGTATTGGCCGCCAACGCAGGTGGTGCATGGTCGCCCATAGGTGACATCACCACTATTATGCTTTGGATGAAAAACTATGTCTCATCCGTTGACCTGATTGTCAACCTAATTGTCCCCTCCCTGGTGTCAGTCATCGTCCCCACTGCTATCGCCACTTACATGATTCCGGCCACTCCGATGGAAGAACTCAATGAGACCGATTCACGCAAAGGATATGTACTTTCCGAGCATCACCGCAACCTTTCAATCCTCATCCTTATTTGCGGTGTTGCCTCACTTCTTTTTGTTCCTGTGTTCAAAGCCTTTACTCATCTTCCTCCCTACATGGGCATACTCCTCTCGCTGGGTGTACTCTGGTTGCTGACAGAGCTCATAGTGCGTCACTATCAGCTTGACGGAAAAATGGAAGGACGCATTTCGCAGGTTGTGCGTCACATCGACATGTCAACCATACTCTTCTTCCTCGGCATCCTTATGGCTGTCGCCGCTATTGGCCAGGCCGGCTTGCTTGAGGAGCTTGCCGGATGGCTCAACACCCAGTTCCACAATGTTTACCTCATCAGCGGAATCATCGGGGTGCTCTCTTCTATTGTCGACAATGTGCCTTTGGTAGCCGCGTGCATGGACATGTATCCTGCTGCCACGGATGCCATGATAGCAGCCTCGGCCGATCCGGCTTACACTTCGCTCTTCGTGGCCGACGGTCTGTTCTGGCACCTCCTCACCTTCTGCGCCGGTGTCGGTGGCAGCATGCTCATTATTGGGTCAGCTGCAGGCGTGGTGGCAATGGGCATCGAGAAAATCCCTTTCATGTGGTATGCGAAACGCATCACTTGGCTCGCCTTTGTTGGCTATCTGGCCGGCATGGTAACCATCTGGGCCGAAACACTCGTGCTCGGCTTATGACAATAACGCACACTTTTCCGTTCTAACAGGAATTACAGATAATACAAAAGCGGGATTTTTCATGTGAAAGCATTGAAAAATCCCGCTTTTCGTTTTTTATGCGAGTTAAATTTAACAAGTTTCTCAAAGTTTTGTAACTTTGCACCATATTACGTGTTATAAAACATGACCAAAGAACAACAGCTTCATTAAAATGAAAGACCTAAACCTCGACTGGGCAAACCTGCCCTTCGGCTACATACCCACCGATTACAACGTGCGTTGCCGTTACGCCAACGGCAAGTGGGGTGAAATTGAAGTCTCCACCTCAGAAACCGTCGATCTCCACATAGCTGCAACCTGCCTCCACTACGGTCAGGAAATTTTTGAAGGACTCAAAGCATTCCGCGGAAAGGACGGCAAGGTCAGAGTGTTCAGAATGAGAGAGAATGCCAAACGTATCCGCTCATCGGCTGAAGGATTGTGCATGCAACCTGTGCCGGAAGATCTGTTCTGCGAAATGGTAGAAAAGGTTGTGCGCCTCAACGCCCGCTTCATTCCCCCTTACGGCAGCGGTGCGTCTCTCTACATCCGTCCGCTCGAAATAGGCATTACTCCCAGTGTGGGCGTTAAATCATCCACCGAATATCTCTTCATCATCCTCGTAAGTCCTGTAGGACCATACTTCAAAACCGGCTTCAAGCCCACCGACATCTGCATCATGCGACAGTATGACCGCGTTGCCCCCAAAGGAACAGGCCGATGGAAAACCGGAGGGAACTATGCCGCCAGTCTCATGTCGGGCAACCACGCACATGAATTGGGCTATTCGGCCGTGCTATATCTTGACCCGCGTGAGAAAAAATATCTTGATGAATGTGGTCCGGCCAACTTCTTCGCTATCAAGGACGGCAAATACATCACCCCTGCTTCCGATTCAATTCTCCCCTCTGTCACCAACAAAAGCCTCATGCAACTGTGTGACGACATGGGCATTGACGTTGAAGCGCGCCATATCGCTGTCGACGAGCTCAAGGAAGTGACCGAAGCCGGAGCATGCGGAACAGCTGCCGTCATCTCGCCCGTTCGCGAAATCGATGACCTTGACACCGGCGACAAGTATGTGGTATCCGCCGATGGCGAACCCGGTCCGATTAGCACCATGCTTTACAATAAGCTGCGCGGAATTCAACTTGGAGAAGAGGAAGACGTGCATGGATGGAACTCCGTTTTTGAAGGAATCTGACCATGGCGTTTGACTATCTGAAACTTATTGACAAATACTATCCCGCAACAACTCCGTTGCGGGATATTTATTTAAGCCACTGCCGTGCCGTGGCCAATGAAGCGCTCCAAATCGCGTCACGACTTGAGCTGCCACTCGACAAAGATATGATTGAAGGGGCAGCTATGACCCACGACATTGGAATCTTCGCCACGGATGCCCCTTCCATTGAATGTCACGGCGAGCAACCCTACATTTGCCACGGTGCCATAGGTGGCGCTCTGCTCAGAGAGAACGGCGCCCCCGAAGAATGGGCACGCGTGGCCGAACGCCACACCGGTTCAGGCCTGACCGATGACGATATATCCCGACAGCACCTACCGCTCCCATCAGGCTGCTACATGCCTCAGTCCCTGTTGGAACGGCTGATATGTTATGCTGACAAATTCTACTCCAAAAGCGGATCGCGCCAACGAAAAACAATTGAACAGGTGCGACGGTCCATGGCCCGCTTCGGCTCCGACAGTCTGGCCCGCTTTGAAGCGCTCCACAGTGAGTTCAATCCGGAAGAACCGCAACCGGAACATTGACAAAACTCACTTCATTTATTGAAATTGGACCGGATGCGCATTCCGTGAGCAGTAACTTTGCTCACGTTATGCGTACAATAAATCAAATCATCATTCATTGCACCGCCACAAAAGCCGGTCGCAAAACCACGGTTGAGGAAATTGACCGTTGGCATCGTGCACGCGGATTTCGCTGCATTGGTTATCATTATGTTATTTACTTGGATGGCACGGTGGCCCGGGGACGCGATGATTCGCAAACCGGAGCCCACTGCAAGGGCTACAACGCCCATTCTATTGGAGTGTGCTATGTAGGTGGTCTCGACGCAACGGGCAAACCGTGTGACACCCGCACCCCTCAACAGAAGGAATCCCTGCGCACACTTGTGTCCAAGCTCAAACAACGTTACCCGGGAGCAACGCTCCATGGCCATTGCGAATTCGCTGCCAAAGCATGCCCTTGTTTTGATGTAGGTAAGGACTTGTAGAAAACCGTTACCTAAGTTCAGGGAATCCGGGGGTGGGGTGCAAGGTGAATCCGGCAGTATCAGCCGTAACAAGCAACGCTTCCACTCCCGGCATCTTTTCTATCATGGCTAATGCTTCGGCAGTAGGCATTGCCATGCAGGATGTAGCAAGTGCATCGGCAGTCATTGCGTCCGGTGCAACAACCGTGGCACTTAGAGTTTGTCCTACGGCCGGACGGCCGGTGACAGGTGAAATCGTATGCCACACCTTACCATAATCCGTTGTGCGGTAGTTTCGGTAGTTACCGGAGGTGGCAACCCCGCAATCGCTCACAGCTATCACTGCCAGTCTACGATGCACCACAGCAGTGTCACTCTCTACCGGAGCATCAACCATCACACGCCAATCTTCACCCTGAGGATTGCTGCCGGAGGCCACAACCTCTCCCCCAATCTCCACCAAAAAGTCTTCACATCCGTTTCGGCGCAGCATCTCCCCTATCAGGTCACATCCATAGCCCTTGGTTATGGCTGAAAAATCAAACTCGGTATGCGTGTTTCGCTTCACTACCTTAGTGCCCTCTATGCGACATTCACCGATTCCCACCAGCGCCAATGCGCTGTCAATCTGCACCTGATTCGGTTCTTTACCACTTTTCTTATACCCGAACCCCCAAAGATTTACCAATGGAGCCACAGTAGGGTCAAACGCACCCTGACTTTGGCGATTCACACTCTGCGAAGCAAGAAATATGCGACGGAACAGTGAGTCTGTTTCCTCCGTTTCACCACGATTGATTCGGCTCACAAGCGAGGAATCGGCAAACGGCGAAAGGGAATTTTCAACCATGCGCATCACACTTATTATGGAATCATCCAGATTTCGGTCACTCCTATAGGTGATATGATAGGATGTGGCCCACACGGCACCCTCACACTTACGGTAGCTCGACAGCCCCGAGCATCCGGAGATAAACATGACCATACAGATGGTCAACAAAAAAATTGATAATGTCGGTTTCTTCATTTAGGGTATGGTTGAAGTCGTTCTTCAATAAAGAGGCATGCATCGCTGTAGATAATTGCGTGCCACGGACCAATCAACATACAGCGCATCCGAACCGGGTATCAGACTGACCGGTTTTTCATTAAGTTCCACTCTTACATAATAGCGGTTAGAGGGTCCTTGAAAAAGTATAATCTGCAGATTGGCCGCCATGGGCACAATATCAAAATCGCGCCAGTGAAGCCCTACGGTGTCAAAATAGTTAGTCAGATAGTAACATCCCGGAACATGCATAAGCGAGAGAAGTGGCATCAGGGTCTCAGCGTGGCCAAAACGCAGATTTACACGCGCCACACTTGGATCACCGGCTATGAACCCGTCTGTCTTTGCTATTATATCGTCAAGCAGTGGTGCGGCAATCGCGGCCGGTACGGAAGAAAGGGTCGACGCCGAGTGCTGGAGATAATGCTGCAGATTGGCTATGCTCCAAAGTGCGTTTTGCTCCGATGGCGTAAGATATGCTTTCACATCCACATCATCTATGCCCATTGCGCTCAATCCGGCAAGCACCGAGTATTCAGCCATGGCAATATCAGTGGCTGGCACCGAGTAGTCGTCAAGATTGAATTTATCACCCAACACACGCTTTAATTGTGTCAGCGGACAATGCTGCGCACGGAAATCATGGAGAGTGGTTTTCAAAGCCTCAGAAGTGCGAAATTCAGTGTATTCCGCATTGCCGTCAAAGAATCTCACGAGCGGAGAAAAGCGGCGCCCTGAAGCCATGTTCAGCTCAACGGAATTGTCCATACGCGCCAATTGATGGGTAAACTCATCCATGCTCATGATGCAGCGGGGAGAATAGGATGATATGGCATTGACAGTGGAGTTCTTGAACAGCTCGGGGTAGGTGGTGATCATTCGGGCGGCTATCCCTCGCTGTTCGGCCATGCCAAGCGGATCCAAAGCGCCCCAATTGCCATCAACCTCTGCCGTTACACGTTGAACAAGTTTCAGGAGCGAGCGTCCGGCAGGTGTGATCGATCCTTCCGACTCGGCTTTGCGGAGCGCACCGGTAAGGATGTTACAGTGGCGCGGACTGGCCGGGAATCGTGCGCCATGGCGCCCAACATGGTTTATCATTACCGGAGTGAGACTATCCGGCCAAGCTGCTATATGCTCCGGTGCCGGGTATGGCATAGCACTCCCCTGACATTCTGTCCATGAATAAGAGGTTTCAGTTGGATCTGCTGCGGGCAGATTTAACGCTGACAACACTGTCAGGATTACGAGGCAGAAACGACGGATAATCATACTAATTTATATATTTTTCAAAAGTCACGAGCCTTTACTCCGGCCAATTTTTGTAAATTTGCAGGGGGCGAACGCCGCTCATTCACTTTTGGATATGGCAAATTTCGCAGGCTAATACACCGCCCATTTAAACTATAACGCTCACACGCACGGAAAAATTTTAAAAAAATGCAAAAAACTGAAAATATTGAGTCACTTATCGCCAACGGTGACTATGATGAAGCTCGCAAACGGCTTGACTCGTTGCTCGCATCCGCACCGGAGAACGCTCAAGCATGGTATGTGGCCGGAAAGCTGGCATGGAGATTGGGAAACCGATCGGAAGCCATGACATGCTACTCACGCGCCGTTGCTATTGACCCCGACTCCCCGGCAGCTTATGCTCTTCAGCAAGCACGGGAAATCGCTGACTTCTTCAACCCCGACCTTCTGAATCCCTGACAATTCTCAGCACATTCTCCCGACAATACAATATAGCAGGGGCTGAACCATAAATACCGATGGTTCAGCCCCTGCTATATATAAGTCCTAATTATTCTGCGGCCTGGTCCTTGTGGTCGAGCGCCTCATATTTGGAGTGCTGGCTCTTGAACTCTGGCACCAATGCCTTCATGCCTGCCACGATGGTCATGTCGTCGGAAGTGGAGGCCGTGCTTATAAGTGTTGTGATACGCACATTCACATCGTCGTAATCATACTCGCGCACCTTAGCTATCTTGATTTTCTGATGGAATGTGGGCAGGGTTATCTCCTTGTCATTGAGCACCTCTTCATAGAGTTTCTCTCCGTCGCGCAAACCGGTGTACTTTATCTCAATATCCTTGGCTCCGCTCATCTTTATCATTCGCTTGGCAAGGTCGGCTATACGTACGGGATTGCCCATGTCGAACACGAATATCTCACCTCCGTTGCCCATTGTACCTGCTTCAAGCACAAGCTTACAAGCCTCGGGAATCAACATAAAGAATCGGATAATGTCAGGATGCGTCACAGTAACGGGACCGCCTGCCTTGATCTGGCGTTCAAACAAGGGTATTACGGATCCGTTCGATCCAAGCACATTGCCGAAGCGGGTGGTCACGAAACATGTTTCGCCCTTAACCTTACCATCCTTTATCGCCTTGTCCAGTGCCTGGACATAGATTTCGCAAATACGTTTCGAGCATCCCATCACATTTGTTGGGTTCACGGCCTTATCGGTTGAAACCATCACAAACTTCTTGGTCCCGTATTTCACGGCAAGATCGGCAATGATACGCGTACCATTGACATTGTTCTCAATGCTTTCATACGGATTATCCTCCATCATAGGCACATGCTTGTAAGCGGCCGCGTGGAACACATACTCAGGTTTATGAGCGCTGAACACCTCTTCCATTCGTTCTTCGTTGGCAATGTCACCCACAATGGTGTGTGCCTTGATTTCGGGCCAACGACGCGCCATCATCAATCGTATATCATGGAGTGGAGTCTCTGCCTGGTCAACAAGGATAAGTTCGGCAGGATCGAACAGCGCTATCTGGCGCACCATCTCCGAACCGATACTTCCGGCGGCTCCAGTGATGAGAATACGTTTGCCACGGAGCAGATTGCCGACGGCTGTCATGTCAATCTCAATCTTTTCGCGGGGCAGAAGATCCTCGACATCCACCTCCTTGAGCTGCGTATAGCTAAGTTCGCTCTTCCCGTCCCACTCCTGGGCCGAAGGAATCATGAGAATGCGGATACCGCCTTCAATCAAACGGTTCACCATCTCTTCATTATTACGCAAATTATCGCTTTTGAGGGGCGAAACAAGAAGTACCTTTACAAAATTGCGCTTCATCTCATTGATGAGATTCTCATCGTTGGGATAAACCACCGTATCCATCAATCGCTTGCCCACCATATCAGTGCCATCCGAAACGAAGCCTGTCACAGCATAGGGAGAATCATCCTGCGTGTTGATGCTCTTTGCCAAAGCAACTCCTCCTGCGCGAACACCATAAATAAATGCACGCACATTGCGATGAGGTTTGGTGGTAGCGTCGTAAAGTGTCTTTACCCATATTCTCACGGTCCACATCAAAGCGGTGGCAAGCAAAGCCGACAGAACGAAGTCGGAGATGCGGAGTTCCATGAGCCAATGCGACAATCCTAATGCCCACTGACAGAACATATCCACAAACATTCCGAAAAGCATGGCAAAACCCACACGTCGCAAATCAACAAACGACGAGAAGCGGATCACGCCAGTGTAAGTGCGGAATATGCGGAATCCTATTATATAAGGAATCAAATATATGGCCAAGGTGAGGAAAACCTTGGAAAAGTTGGTTGTGGTGTGGTTTACGCCATGATTCAAAGCATAAACCGCAAATTCCGATCCTAATAGGAAACAGCAGTCAAGCAACAGGATTGACCAATAGGGCAAAGACTGACGTGAGAAATAGCGCGATGCGGCGCGATTGATATAACGGATAGGCATGAGGATTGATATTTATATTATTCTGTTTTATTGAAAGCCTCAGGCTTTCCTAATTTTAATGAATTGGTTCGATAACAAAATTACTGTAATTTAGCTGTTCGAAGCTATATCCTGTAGATTAGTGGCCATTCGGGGGCTCACCATGTCCAATATGGGGATATGAGCCGGATGGTGTATGTCAGAGCCAGTGCAGAAGTACATCCCCTCCTTGGCAAGCCACTTGGCCTTGGCCTTTGCTTCCGGACCATAATGGCCCATCAGCGACATGAGATTCAATTGCATCTTCACACCCTGGCGGGATAGTTCCCGATAGCGTTCGAAATCCATGTAGCGGTAACGCTCAGGATGAGCCAACAACGGAGTCAAGCCGGCCGACCGGATGGAAAAAAGCATCTCGTCAAGTCCGGTGGGAGGAGTGTAATATGAGGTCTCCACCAGCAGCATGTCGCCCTTACGCCCAATCGGCAGAAAATCTTTGTTTTTCAGACGCTCGGCAAACACACCGTCAAGCATATTTTCCGAAGCAAGGTGTAGCTGGACAGGCCCAGTGTAAGCTTCGCAAAGTTCTTTGAACCTATTGCGGAGATGCTCCGTGGTGTTGGGAAAATCCTCCATTATGTGAGGGGTGAGCCACAGATCACGCACACCTCTGCGACCGAATGAATCCAGTATGCGCAGCGACACTTCCATGTCAGGAGAACCATCGTCCACGCCAGGCAACACATGGGAATGCCAATCGGTAAGACCGTCAAGAATGTACCTTTCAGGCTTATCTTGACCTCCGAATAGTTTCTTTATACCGCCGAGCAGTCCCATGAATCTTTTCAGACCGAATTATAAATCTTAAACTTACAGCTTATTATTTCTCTGTTGAGGTGTAATGGCTATAATTTCCATAACCGTAACCGTAACCATAGCCATATTTATAGCCGTAGCGTGAACCTTCGGCTTCAGTGGCGTTAAGCACCAAGCCCATGTTGCGATACTTCTTGTCCTGATAGATGCGCTCAAGCTCGGGAAGCATGGAACGCTCAAGCAATCCGGCACGGATCACGAAGATGGTACGGTCAACAACGCTCTCAATAATCTGAGCATCGGCCATCATCTCGATAGGCGCACAGTCAACGAAAATATAGTCGTAATCCTGGCGCAGATTTTCAATCATTTCTGCAAAGCGCGGCGATTCCAACAACTCCGTAGGGTTGGGAGGAATTGTACCTACCGGGAGCACGCCCAATCCCTTAATGATGGTGTCGCTTACAATCAAGCCATTTACATTGTCCGACTCGCCAACCAGATAATTGCTCATACCTTTCGAAGGAGATCCGACATAAGCCGATGTGGAACCGCGACGCATGTCACCGTCGATCACCAGAACTTTCTTGCCATTCAACGCCAGACTGACAGCCAGGTTCATGGCCACGAAAGTTTTACCTGAACCGGGATTGAACGATGTCACCATTATCACCTTGCAACCCGCATCCTTCGATGTGATGAAGCTAAGATTGGTGCGGAGCACACGGAATGCCTCATTGATAACGTCGCGCTTGCCATGCTTAACCACGACACGGCCGTCGGCCGACTCGCCCTTGTGGGCTTTCTGCGAGGGAATCTCGCCAAGGAAGGGCAAGCTCAGAGCCTCGATATCCTTGCGACCACGCACCTTAGAGTTGCTTGTAACAAGCAGATAGTTCACACCGAAGGGTATAATCCAGCCAATAACGAAAGCCATGAGCAGGATTTTATTGCGCACCGGAGCTGCGGGAGCATCCGGACCGGTGGGGCGGTTCACAATCTGAGTGTTATAAGCGGTGAAAGCCTGCGAAAGCTCATTTTCCTCACGCTTCTGAAGCAGGAACAGGTAGAGTGACTCCTTCACCTTCTGCTGACGCTCCATTGAAAGCAGATCCTTGGCTTGGTTCGGGCTTGCGGCAATTTGAGCGGTGGCCCGGCTCTTGCTCCCTTGAATGTCACGCATCTGAGTATCGAGCGCTGTCACCTGATTATCCACAGTAGAGATAATCGACTGACGAAGTCCTGCCAATTTGGCATCAAGGTCGTTGATGATGGGGTGATTATCGGATGAGTTCTGCGCGTAATTATTGCGCTGTATCATCAGATTATTGTATTCCGTGATCTGAGCCTCGATGACGGGATTGTTGATTCCGGAGTTCACCGGAAGCACATGGTTCTTGTTAGCCTCATCGGTAAGATACGAGCGCATGTAGCGGGTCATCTGCAACTGGCTGCTGAGTGCAAGAATTTGCGCAGATGCCGTTTGACTGTCGCTCATATACATGGCTGCCGCCTGCTGCACATCCGGAATCAGATGCTCACTCTGATATGAGGATATGTCGCGGTCAACATTCCCAAGTTCACCTTCAATCGAGCCGAGACGCTCGTTTATGAAATTAGTGGTGCTAACCGCAATCTGGTTGCGGTTTTCAATCCACTTTTCATTATACACATTTATAATAGTGTTAATGATATCTTCGGCTCGTTGGGGCGACTGGTCCGTAACCGAGATTACGATAGTGTTGCCCTTATCGTTTTTAAGCGTGGCGGTCAGCTTTGCCTGATAAGCTGCCACGGCCGTCTTCAAAGGCACCCGGGAAACCTTGATTTCGTAAGCCGTGCCCGGAACGAAATAAGGAGTTGTGGTAACCTCTACATTACCTCCGGTGGTGGCGGTGGGCTGGCCTAAACGCACCTTCCCTTTTGACTGTGGCTTGGCAGGATCGCCATTGAAGGAGAGGTCCGAGAGTGTGTAAGTACCATCTTTGGCCACTTCCACTTTCACAGTAGCGCTTCCCGTTTCAGTAAGTGAGGGGAAGCTCACCTTGATGGGGAGAGAGGTACCATACACCACATCATCGCGGAATTGACCGCCAATGGTGTAAGTTTGATCAAGATTCAGACGCTTCACAGCTTCCTCCATCACGTCGGGCGAGAGTATTTTATTGATCTCATCCTGAATATTGGATTGGGAGGTAAACAATCCCATGCTGGAAAACGCATCTATCTCAGGCGATACCGAGCTGCCTTTCGACTCATTTTTAATCACAACTGATGCCGAACGCATGTAAGTGGGAGCGGTGCGCATGATATACAACACGGCGAGCCCCATGCACACGGCAAGCGAAAGCAATATCCAGGGCCACCGCTTGAGTGTGAGGAAGATTATATCGGTTATTTTCACCTGGGCCGCTTCGGCAACCTTGTCTTTTTCAATTTTTTCTTCTGACATAATTATGATGAATCTCTTGTCAATAAGATGTTTATTTTCTCCGGTCAGCCGGCAACCATTAGATTCCGGCAGCGTGTTTGTTTATTTGAAGATGAGAACCGAAATGGTTGTGAGCAGCGATGCAACCGACAGCCAGAACGAAGGCGTAAGGACTGTGTTACCGTTCACGGTTGCCTGACGTTTCTTGGTGTCGTTCGGCTCAACATACACCACATCGTTTTGCTGCATGTAATAAGCCGGTGACTGCATTAGATTCTGAGTGTCGGTAAGGTCTACGCGATAGGCAACATCCTTGCCGTTCTCTTCGCGCACCACCAGCACATTGTCGCGCAAACCGGTAATGTTCAAGTCGCCGGCTTTGCTGAGTGCCTGAAGAATGGTGAGGTTGTCGCGGTCAATCGTATACTCTCCCGGATGCGCCACGTCACCGAGCACTGATATGGTTGCGTTCATGAACTCAACCGTCACCACGGCATCCTTCAGCAAACCACGGTTCATAAGTTCATTCTCCACAAGTTTTGCCACCTCCACTCGCGTGAGGCCGCCGATACGCAAAACGCCAAGTAGAGGGAAATTGATGGTTCCGTCAGGAGCCACTGTATAGGAGCCGGCCACTGAATTCGACGAAGAGCCACTGGCTGTCATTCCTATTCGCCGCTGTGCCACCGGAAGGTTGAACACCTCAGCGAGTTCCGGATCCTTGGAACTAACCACAATGGCAAGCGCGTCGTCCGACTCTACGGTTATTCGACGTTGTTCCTTTACAGCCTGCACCTCCCCGTTATCAAACCCCTGCATATAGGTAATTTTCTTGGGAGTGGAACATGAGGTTGCCAAAAACAAAGTCAAAGCAAATGCACCGAAAATTCTATTTATCAATTTCATCAGCAAATGGTATAATGTAGTTTTTTCCGGATTAACTACGTAAAAGGTAATTATTTTGTTTAAATGCAACTGATACACCATCTATCTTCCGGCGTTGACAGCTCTTCACGTCTAAGTTTGGACCCAACTGTTGCGCAAAACACCGTCATGCAAGCTCAAATGCAGTCCTCTCATTGTTCAACAAGCCACATTAACCCACTCTCAAGCAGTAAGTTGACCTACAAAACGCATCAAGAGTCTGCTACCAGGCCTGACAAATGGAATCAGCCAAATATAATAGCCCAATCACAGCGACAGAACCCACAAGAGATTCCACCGCATGAAAAGACTTCGGCAAAATTAATCAATTCCATCCACTTAACCAACTTTAACAGAGATAATATTAACCGTTCGGCCCAAATTGGACCGAACGGTCAAGTCAATCGGCATTTTCTGTCTACCAATAAGGTAATTTTCACACTGCTACACAACTTGTGCGACAGCGCGATTACGTCAATAGGGTGAATCGGCCGCCATCTGCGGATCAAAGATTGAATTGAGCACGCGCGCCAAACGCAATCCGCCACGGAGCAACTGTTGCTCCACCACAGGCGTCCACTCAGCCACCTGATTGTAGCTTAAGCTGTATCCTTCGGGCATAGATTTATATATGCTTTCGGCTATGGGTAGTGCTTCGCGAGCCCAATCATCGATTGAACCGGCAGTCACCGCAGCCACTTCCGACGGGCTCAGCCGATCAAGTTGATCAGCCCACTCCGTATAGCTCCAGGCATGGCCGCTCTCAAGTATTCGCGAGTCCCACACTGAATGAAGATTATTCTCGCGGCCAAAGAATTTCACTTTTATGCGATTAGCGCCCAAATCAGTGGCATGGCCCATGTGGAGAGGTTGATGCATGTCACCCACAATGTGGACCAATATTTTCACTGCCAGCTCGGCGTCCTCAGGCTTAACCGAGGGATTTCTCAGCGTTTCGATCTGCGACTTTATGGCTGTAACAGCATCACCGGCTGGATTGGCAGGAGCCTCCTCGTAGCGAACACCTTCGTCAACATTCTTGTAATGCCACGTCTTGGTAAAGGCATAATCGGGCGTGTGGCTGGCATTGTCAAGCCAATTGGCCCAATAAATGATTGAACGGCCGGAAAGAATAGAGTCCAAGGCTGCTTTTGTGGCAGGAGTCAGATGTCGCTCGGCAATCGCCGCAACTGTGTCATGCCCCTTCTGGCCCCATGCCATTGCCACCGATGCAATGAACACCATAAGCAGCGAAGCGAATGTGAATCTTTTCATAAAAACTGTTTTCGGTTATGGTATGTGATGAAATGGTTAAATCCTCGGCTAAGAAACTTATTAAATTTATTCTCAGAGCAGTTTGCGATTGATATCGCAAGTTGAGGAGGGAGCGATGTGGGCATCGTGAGCGATGAGTCTTGGCGCATGACCCATAAAAGCCGCCGAAACAAACATTGGCAGTGATGCCACTGAAAATGTTAAATCATCTGATGAAGACATTTAATTGGAATGTCTGCAAACAAAATTACATATTTCATCTCATAAATCCATCCGGAGCATTGAATTGTAAAAGTATTGTTATAAATTTGTAGTCAGATAAGAGTAAATTTGCATAAAATTATTTCCAACCATGCAGAAAGTACGCCCCAAAAAAGCTTTAGGACAGCATTTTTTAACCGATCTCTCCGTTGCCCGCCGAATTGCATCAACATTAAGCGAATACACTGATTATGGAGTGATTGAGGTGGGGCCCGGCATGGGTGTGCTCACTCAGTTCCTCCTTGAGGATGGCCACAATCTAAAAGTGGCCGAAATCGACGGCGAAAGCATCGCCTACCTCCGCGAAGCTTACCCCCTCCTTGCCGAACAAGGGGGAATAATCGAGGGCGATTTTCTTCAACTTGACCTTGACAAGGTGTTCCCCGCCGACCCTCATATCTGTGTCATTGGCAATTACCCCTACAATATATCCTCGCAGATTTTCTTCCACGTGCTTGACTACAAGGACCGTGTGAAATGCTGTTCAGGGATGCTTCAGCGCGAAGTGGCCGAACGGTTGGCTGCTGCCCCCGGCACAAAAGCCCGCGGGATTCTCAGCGTGCTGCTTCAAGCCTGGTACTCCGTGGAATACCTATTTACGGAGAGCGAAACGGTGTTCAACCCGCCGCCCAAAGTAAAGAGCGGCGTTATAAAAATGGTACGTAACGAAGTAACTGACCTCGGATGCGACGAACGCCTATTCAAGACCGTGGTGAAAACCACATTCGGACAGCGCCGGAAAACCATTCGCAACTCCCTCCGCGGCCTGCTTCCCTCTTCCGCTACCCTCCCCGATTCACCTCTCCTTGCCATGAGACCCGAACAGCTCACAGTGGAGCAATTCATTGAACTAACCAACATTGTCAACCAACTCCGGCAAGCCTGAACATGAAAGAATTCGACGAAGACTACATTGACCGCATCCGACATATAATCGAGCAGCGAAACGAAGAAGAAGCCCGACGCGAACTCGCCGACCTCCACCCGGCCGACATTGCCGAGCTCTATCAGGAACTCAACCTTGAGGAGGCCGAATTCCTCTATAAGCTCCTTGACGAGGAGACCGCGGCCGACGTGGTGATGGAACTTGACGAGGATGATCGCCGCAAGCTCCTCTCCAACATGGCAGCTGAGGATATCGCGAAGCAGTTCATCGACCACCTCGATGTGGACGACGCCGTGGACCTCATCCAGGAGCTCGACGAGGATGACCGCGAAGAGATCCTTTCCCATATCGACGACGTGGAGCAGGCCGGCGACATCATCGACCTCCTCAAATATGATGAAGACACTGCCGGCGGCTTGATGGGCACCGAAATGATCGTGGTCAACGAAAACTGGAGTATGCCCCAATGCATCAAGGAGATGCGTATGCAAGCCGAAGAGATGGACGAAGTCTATTATGTCTACGTGGTTGACAACGACAACAAGCTCCGCGGCATTCTTCCTCTGAAAAAACTTATCACCGACCCCTCGGTGTCGAAGATTAAACGAGTCATGGAAACCGATCCGGTGGCCGTAAAAGCCGACACCCCAATCGACGAAGTGGCACTCGACTTCGAGAAATACGACCTTGTGGCCATGCCTGTGGTGGATTCCATAGGACGCCTGCTTGGACGCATCACCGTCGACGACGTCATGGACCAAGTCCGTGAGTCATCCGAGCGTGACTACCAGTTGGCCTCCGGTATCTCCAGCGACGTGGATGCCGACGACTCTGTAATAGCTCAGACAAAAGCACGAATCCCCTGGCTGCTAATTGGTATTTTTTCCGGAATCCTCGCATCGCTCATCCTTGCCGGATTTGAAGAGGAACTGGCAGCGGTCACTGCCCTTGCGCTCTTCATCCCCATCATTGGAGGCACCGGCGGTAATGTTGGAGTTCAAGCCTCGGCAATTGTGGTGCAAGGCCTTGCCAACGGCTCTCTCGACATCAAGGAATTCACCAAGCAGATTGGCAAGGAGGTGGTCATAGGGCTTCTCAACGCCACCATCCTCTCCGGTGTGATATTCGCCTACAATCTCATAATGCTCCCCGACGACTTTGCCGTCACCATCTCAGTGGCCACCTCGCTTTTCTGCGTGGTGATGTTCGCCACCATCCTCGGCACCATCATACCACTCACCCTTGAGAAAATCCACATAAACCCCGCTTTGGCCACCGGCCCCTTCATCCAGATTTCCAACGACATTGTGGGACTTATTATCTATGTCCACATAGCCACACTGTTCCTTGACATTCTCAAATAGCCCCGTGGCCAATGAGCGGTTTCTTCCATTCCACTGAATTCTACGTTATTGCCTCCATGGCGGCAGCAGCCGTTGTGGGCTTGTGCGTTCGTCCACCCTCCCGCGGAGAAGCCATAGAGAGACTGCTGGCTGGAACACTGTGCCGCAGCGACAGCAATGATCCCGAGCCGCGCGTCACCATAAGCTGCCCCGAGGATGGAGGACCGGTGCTTCTCACACGCTCCGGCCTCGCAGGCCTCACCTCTGCAGGAGCCGTAAGCCTGGCTGTAACCGTTACGGGGACAGACGTTGCCATTGAGGAGCGTATTACCGGAGCTACCTCACCGTCTGAGCCGGTCGACACCGCCCTATTTACTCTCGACTTCCTGCGCCCCGGACGTTACCACGTACGTTACAACTCCTCCTCCCTCGGCCTTTTCTCAGCCTTCACCCTGAGCGTGCGTCCCGGCGCCTCACTCACACGCCCACTCCGCCAATAAAAATCGGACCCATCCGGCAAATCCGGCGGGTCCGATAAAAGATTCATTTCAGTAGCGGTCAGCGTACTGCGACCTTGCAAGCAAAGTTGTTGGCTATGCGGACTATGTAGAATCCGGGGGCCACACTGATTTCATTAATACCCGGCTGCACGCGGCCACTTTTCACCATTGAACCGTCAATACCGTAGATGGCCACTGACGCATCGCGGCTACCTTCGATCACTATAGCACCGGCGGCCGCTTGCACCTCAAAGTCGGAGGCATCGGCTACAGCTTCGTTGATGCCCGACATTGTATCTGATTCCTTGATATTAGCTATATAACCCCATTCATACGCATCGCGGTAAGCATCCACACATCCCTTGGGCACTATAAGAGTAGCCTCAGAGTAGAGTCGTATAAGTTTGTCGGGGAATAATATACCGAAAATTACCGGGGGCATAGTAGTCTTGCACTCTATCACCGGGGAAGTGCGGATAAGATCTGCGTTATAGTACGAATCATAATAATCAAAGAAAGCCTTTGTAGATTTATCGGGTAATCCAAGGGAAGCGCCGTTGTCAATTCTCACATAATCCGGGAAAGTACACGGGCCAGCCACGGTTGCACCGGCTGCTATAAAGAGCGAGTCCACCCCGTTGAGATCGGAACTGAAAGCATTGAGGCCTATAAAAGAGATCTTGTTGGCCGAGCTGAAACTAATATTGTGAATACCTTTGAGGGCATAATCATTTATGCGCGTGACATTTTCAGGAATGGAAATGTTGACGGGAAGACCGTCAAGTGACTTGGCTCCGTCGCCCAACGCATTTATTGTATAAGCCTTACCGGTCGACGGATCGGTAACAGGGAGATCCCAATCCATAGCGCGTTTTGCAGTCGACGGCGCTGTATAGTCGATGAGAGTTACGCTTTTGCCATCGGGGTTCACACGCAGAGTCTTTATCTCTCTGCCCCCGGTCACATTACGGTTCACAGTAAAGGTATCGCCATTACCAAAATCGTATGCTCCGGTTTCCACGGCAGGAAGGGCTTCGCTGTATTCAAATATCGACTCTATGCGGCCCCACTCCGGATCATTGCGGTAGGCACTGATACTTCCCGCGGGTACGTAGAGCGAGATATTGCCGGCAGCGTAGGCGTCATCGGATGAGAAAAGGGGTATGTCAAGAGTGGGTGGAGTTGCCGACTCGCAGCGTACTATGCGGGCCCCCGTGCCAAACACGCTGGAGTTTTCCGATGAGAATGTCACATCATTGCCAATACATACATAATGATACCCGGTATATTCGTACCCATAAGGGGTCCGAGGCGAGGCCTCGAACCGGGCGCCATCGCTTATGTACAATTCACGCGGCACTGTGGCAAACACATTTGCCCCGAAGTACTTCACACTATTGTTTGCTGGAAGGGAAAAAACACGCAGCTGTGAATTGGCATTGATAGCGGCTACATCCGGGCCAAAGATTAATGTGCAGTTTGAACCGACCTCTTCCGTACCGTTGCCCACGGCAACAACTTTGTAGCTTTTGCCGTCGGCACCCACTACCGGCTGCGTGAGATCCACCACTTTAGTGCTGCCCGAAACCAGTGATATAACGTTCACAAGAGTCACCGTTGCGTTGTCATCATTTATGATATAATGCAATTTTGCAGCACCATCAGGGGTTTCTGTATAGATCTGGCGTGCGTTGTAGGCATCTATCTCATTTTTAAGTTCGGTGACCGTACGCAGGTTGACAAACTGCTTCCAGTAAGCATGAGCTTTATAAGCGGCCTTGGCCTCATCGGGCACAATCACCGGAGTCTCGAACTGTGACGCCGAAGCCGACAATACGAAGTTCACGTCAGGTGGCACGGTCGTGGTGCATCGGATGGTATCTATCGATGTAAACATACCCTCATCGGGGTGAACAGCCGTAGGAACGCCTTCGCCAAACATAAGATTAACAGCCTTGGCACCTGTCGCACCTATTTCCATGCCGGAGTTCAAGGTGAGATTAGTGAACTGGCTGGCGCAGTCGTCGCCTATATACTCCACCCCCGTGGCATTGTCCATGAGCAGTTCGGAGTAATATGTGGGTTCCACCGGCGTGAATGAACTGTTATTTATCCTTATAATGTTTGATGTTATCTTCACCGGCATGACGGTCCATTGAGAAAGCGAGTGGGTGCCATCACCCAATTCGGTAATGGTACACATCTTCTTGTTGTATGTGTTGGTCACTTTATCGTCAAGATACAACGTAGTTTTGGAATCTCGACCCCTTGATACTTCTATCAATGTAACAGTCTCACCGTCGGCATTGACGGAGTATTTACAGCCGCCTTCGGATAGTGTCTGCGCAAACAATGAAACAGCGCCAAGAGCCATGGTGGAGAAAATGGAGATGAGGCGTAATAGCATATTGATTTAAATTGCGTTAACGATTGATTTGATTTCGATGGTAAAGTTAAACAAATATTTTAATAATCACACACTTCGTTTCAATATTTATAATTTTTTTTTGCTAAATCTCTAATCCTTCTCATTCCTCATTTCACCTTTTCATTTGTTTATTCCTTACAAATTTACAAATCTACCTAAATTTAAAATTGCCAATGGCGTAACCCTAATCTTTCAAGGCGGCCGCTTCACTTCCTCCCAACCTGTAACCATTTCAGGGCCGGAGTATGACGTGAACAAATGGGCTGATCCACAACACTGCGTAGCTATCGAAGCTCCATTGAGTGTAATATTCGGCAAAGAAATCACTGTAACAGGAATGTGGCATTGCCCGTACACCTCACCGCTGTGGTTTGAACCTGCAGAAAGAGCAAATCACGTTGCGGGAGCCAACGTATTGGACCATGCCGATGCCATCAACAAGGCCATAGCCATGTGCTTAAAAGGCACCGTGTTTCTTCCCAAAGGAGATTACTACATCTCCAAACCGATTTTTATCCCGCAGGGCATAACACTCAAAGGGGAAGCCGGCCAACTCTACAAACACGCCTCCACTCATATCTTCCCTTTAGGGACGGCAGAGCCTACAAAGGATGTAGAAAACCCGGTAGAAGGAGATTCAACAGATTTCACAAAAGTATTTCCTTACGACTATATGTTTTATGTCAACTGCGACATCAACAAAAAACCGAGTGAACCTTTTGCAAACCCATGGATTGCCATAAGCCACATAACTTTGATGAACTATCCGCCGGTGAACCGCAAATGCCGTTGCGTCTATGCGTGCTCAGGCGCCGGCTTCGAATCGGTTGTTTGGTATGATTTCATCCAGGCCATATCATTCAGCCCAGATTACGCTGATGGCAAGTGTGTGGTAAATTGCTCTTCGGGAAGTGACTCTAAATTCAATGAGAAGATTATAGCGAAATTACCCGGTCAGCCGGAAGATTTCTATATGTTTGACCTCAAGGGGCTCGGTGACTCGCTACTTTTCATGCACAATCATCTTGGCTCGCCACTCGGAAAAATCCTGAATGTTCTTTTATGTGGGGGTGGGAGTTTCCAAGGAAATATCCTCAACGGAGATGTACGCATCCACTATTCCAAGGGGATATCATTTACGGACAACCACATGGAATCCGGAGCGCAGATAGTTGTGGACCAATCCATCATAAACTTCGGCTCGAACTACATCGAGAAAGGCACACGCCCTTCTGTAGTGGTTAAAGGGGCGGTACTAGACAACGGGTATGAGAAATCACGAAGTGTTGTGTCTTTCCGCAACGACCAATTCACAGTTTTCAGCCAAACCCGCAACGAAGAAGAACTCAAGGACATCAACTTGAAAAAGGAACGATTCCGTAACCTGAGCGAATATGACATAGAGATCAATTCGCTGGTCTACCTTGACATCAACAACACATTCCGGTATGACTTGGTTGGAGGCTTTGGTGATGTGGTGCCGTTTGGCATTCAAATTAAAACCGACACAGGAGAGCTAACAGAATTCAACCGCGCATCATACTACTGTTCTCGCAACAGCAAGGTATTACCAGGTTATGTTGTGCAAGCCGAGAACTCAGTGAACAGTCCGAACACACCTAACTTCGACGACTTCAAGCATGTAGGATTGGTAAACTGGATGGCTCCCCTCGGCACATATCGTTATATGTACCGCATCATTTGGGATGTCGAGCGCAAGATAATGCGCAGAGTAAATAGCACAGCATTGTTCTTCATCAACGTCCCAGGAAGCACCCTGTCATTCCAGGATGACTCTCAAGGAGTTCTATTTAACATCAATGGCTTTGAAGATGGCAACTGCCTGTTTGTGCAGATGTATAGACAATACTTGTATGACCAGGATGGGAAAATCATGGACACGTGGGAGAAGGTGGAATTTCCGCTCTGTGGCGCCAACATGATATATGACAACGGCATCTCCATAGCCGGGTTCAAATGGCAACCGTCAACGCAGCCAACGAATGCCGAGAACTCACACACCACCTACGACTATGTCACCATGCGCTCCGGTCGTGTAAACGCCTGGACGTCGCAAAAAATCTCAAAGGGAAGCCCATGGAGAACGGGCGACATAGTGTACAACAGCGGGACGGATACATCGTGGACCGAAATAGTGATGTAAATACTACTTAAATCAATTTAACAATACTCAGAAATAAAACGAAACGGCTGTTCAACGTACGTTAAAATGCGTTGGGCGGCCGTTAAAATTTTATCTCGCTGAAATACTGTACAATATTGTTGCAAGAATTGCGTTAAATCTATGTTGGAAATTAATTTCACCCCACTAAATGTACGTCTACTTGATTTCCTCTTTATCACATCTGTTGTTGTGGAACCCAACAATTCCATTTCAGTAAAACCGATCGTCATCACACCATTATTCAATCATAATATAAATTAATTTCCAACACTTACTTCTAATAGAGTAACAAATCTAATAGAGTCACCAATTCCATCTCTCAAATATGAATAAGTTAATCAAACTTTCGTTATTACTTTTAATTGGGGCCGTGTCAAGTTTCTCCGCTGTATCACAGGACGTGACGCAACCCCATCCCGGCAAAAAAGATGTGGCTGTCACCGGCACTTTGCCTGTAATGTACATAGTTACTGCCGATAGCGTACCCATTACTCAAAAAGAAGATTATGTTGACGCAACATATTGGATCGACTCAAAGGGGATAGACGGGTTTAGCTCGACCGGCTCGGCCGACTCTCAGTTGGCGCTTCAGATCCGAGGCCGCGGCAACTCCTCATGGACCTACGACAAGAAACCCTATAAGCTTAAACTTGGTAAAAAGGCCGAACTGCTTGGAATGCCCAAACATAAACACTGGGCACTCTTGAACCATGCCCCTTCCCAATGCGGATTCCTTGAGATGGTTGGGTTTGAGATAACCCGGCGCTGCGGCCTGGACTGGACTCCGCGGCATCAACCCGTGGAAGTGATACTAAATGACCGAAACATAGGTCTTTACTATCTTACCGAAGGAATAAAAATTGACGAAAACCGTATAAATATTTACGAGCAGCCTGATCTCAACACCGACCCGACAACCGTAGACGGCGGATGGCTGCTTGAGATAGACAACTACGACGACCCCTACCAAGTGAAAATATTTCAGGGCGCTGACAGCACCGGCTTCGAAGCCAGATTTACCCATAAAGTACCTGAAGAACTGTCGGATCTACAGCATGACTGGCTGGTGAGCGAGCTTACGACCTTAACGGGACTGATTTACGATTCGGACAAATCTGTGATGAAATGGGCTGACAAAATTGACGTTCCTACTCTTGCCCGATATTACATAGCGCAGGAATATATAGGAAATCTCGATGCATTCTTCGGAAGTACTTATCTTTACAAGGATTTGGGCGAAGGAAAGAAGTGGATGTTTGGTCCAATGTGGGACTGCAGTTGGTCATATTTTGAGAACCCGTACCGCACCGGCACTTTCAATGAACAGCGTCAGGCCGATTGTAAACTCGACCCCAATTGCACCGAGATAAAATTCACATGGATAGAGGAGATGTGGAAATTTCCCGATTTCCGCATCGCTGTAAAGAATGAATGGGACAAACTATACCCGGACGCTTTCGCTTCCATGCCAGAGTTTATATCGGAAACCCATGACCGCCTCAAAGCCGCCTACGACCTTAACTATGGAAAAATATGGCCCGAGCCCGGCGCGTATGATCTTACCTACCTCAGAAACGCCTACATCCAAAACATAGCGCTCCACGGCCAGTGGCTTGACACTTACCTCAACACCGCAGCCATCTCCGATGTAACGGCCGACGGACCCGACTGCAGCCTCACTCTCGACATTCGCAATCTGGGCAGCGGCACCATCAAGGTTACTTCTCCTCAGGCCGAAATCACACGTGTGGAACTCATCACTCTCAATGGTCAAGTTGTACCGGCTCAATCACTCGGAGCCAATCTGTTCAACACTTCCCTGGCAAATGGTCTCTTCGTTGTCAAAGCATATACCTCAGCAGGGAAATATGCTGTGGCAAAGCTCTCTTTAAATAACTGATCAGGGATGATGCCTACATCTCACCGGCGGTGTGTCAAAATTCGTTTGGCACACCGTTGTTGTATCCGGATGTGGGATGTTGTAAGTTAATTTTGACACAGCTTCATCGTTGTTTGTCAACTGGTAAAAATAAACTATCTTTGCGGGTGATATTCCTCAAATGTATTACCCGCCTTAGAAACTCTGAATTTTGAATCGAAGCGAAGCAGAAAATAACACCACCGGAGTCCTGTCTATCCTCCGGCTACTGCGACCGGAGCAGTGGTTGAAGAATCTGTTTATTTTTCTGCCATTGTTTTTTGCAGGAGCACCGGCCGGAGTATGGCACGATTTCGCTGATTTGGCTCTCACTTTCGGTGCATTTTCGCTGGCTGCCAGCGGTGTCTATTGCCTCAACGACATTATTGATGCCGAGGCCGACCGTTTGCATCCCCGCAAGCGCCTCCGCCCGGTGGCGTCGGGAGCAGTATCAAAGGCCTCGGCCGGCGTGCTTTGCGCCGCGTGCTGGGGATTGGCTGCACTGCTATGCTCGCTGCTTCCTGCCGGTGAACGGTGTATGGGCGTAGCTGCTATCACTGCCGGTTATGTGGTGCTGAACGTGGTCTACTGTCTGAAGCTCAAGCAGATTGCTATTCTTGACGTGTTCATCATAGCAACCGGTTTCGTTCTTCGCGTTTTTGCAGGCGGCGTGGCCGCAAACATAGAGCTGTCACATTGGATTGTGCTGATGACCTTCCTGCTCGCACTCTTCCTGGCATTTGCCAAGCGCCGCGACGACGTGGTTATTTACGAAGAAACCGGTGCGGCCCCACGAAAAAACATTGTGGGCTACAACATTGTGTTCATGAATCAAGTGATAGCGATCGTGGCCACCATCACAATGGTATGTTACATCATGTACACTCTCAGCCCAGAACTCATGGAACGTTTGGGTAGCCAATATGTGTATCTCACATCCATTTTCGTGCTCGCAGGAATCATTCGCTATCTGCAAATCACCACGGTTGATGTTCGCAGCGGCTCGCCCACCAAGGTGCTCATGCGCGACCGTTTCATCCAGGTGTGCATCATTGGGTGGATACTGTCGTTCTACACATTATTATATTTATAGCGACTGAGCTTGATGCAATGGATAACATGAAGCACATAGCGGCATTTGACTTCGACGGAACGCTTACACGGCGCGATTCCTTGCCCGCATTCATACGCTTCACCTGCGGAACTCCGCGATTCCTTGCGGGCCTACTTGTTTGCGCCCCTGCTCTTCTGGCCTACAAGCTCGGCTTAATCTCCAATTCCAGAGCCAAGCAGCGACTTTTCAGTCATTTTTTCAAAGGTATGCCTGAGCGACAATTCGCCGAAGCAGGAAGGCAATTTGCCGCAAATATCAACCGAATGGTTCGCCCGGACACCCTGCAAGCATTACGCAACCATCTTTCAGCCGGCGACGAAGTCATAATCGTCAGCGCAAGTATTAAACAATGGATTGCACCCTGGGCCACCTCCAACGGCATCAGCTCCGTGTTGGCAACCGAGCCGGAAATCGTCGCCGGATATCTGACCGGGCGCTTCTCCACCCCCAACTGTCATGGCACCGAGAAAGTGACGCGACTCAAAGCTGCGACGCCACCTCGCTCAACTTATCACCTGACTGCCTACGGCGACTCACATGGCGACGACGCCCTGTTGGCTTATGCCGATACGTCCTATCGCGTGTCGCGCCACGGAATCCGCAAAGTTATCAACACTGCATCCAAGCAAGTGTAAATAACCGTATCACATTTTCCCTCACCGATTTAACACATTCACACACCACAAACAACCTGTTTTCAACACAGGTTATCAACACGTGCATCACCGAATGTCAATAACGTTTTGAAAAAATGTCAATAACATGTTGATAATTTTTCGTGATTGTTGAAAACACCGTGCATAATACTGTTGGGCATTAAAAAAACTTTTACTACCTTTGCGCCATATTTTTTCAAAAAAACGCCAATCCAAAGCCACGATGGACGATATCATCTTCACAAAGATGCATGGCATAGGCAATGATTACATTTACATCCATTGCCCGGATGGCGCCCCCTCCAATATTTCTGAACTCAGCGTTGAAATGAGCCGTCCCCACACCGGAGTCGGTTCCGATGGCATCATCCTCATCCTCCCCTCGGAGAAAGCTGATTTCATGATGCGCATTTTCAACGCCGATGGCTCAGAGGCCCGAATGTGTGGCAACGGTATTCGCTGCGTTGGCAAATATGTTTATGACAAGGGACTCACACAGTCCAAGACCCTCCATATCGATACCCTTTCAGGCATAAAGACCCTCACGCTCCACACCGGCACCGACGGTGTGGTGGAGAACGTAACCGTTGATATGGGTCTCCCCTCTATAACCGATCCCATATTAGGCGAATCACGCAATCCTGATGCTCCGGTTCAAACGTCCGGTGGCTACTTGCGCCTCACGGCCGTGTCGATGGGCAACCCCCACGGTGTGATTTTCGTTGACTCCCTGGACAAAACCGACGTACATGCCACAGGCCGCGAGCTGGAACTTCATCCAATGTGGCCCGAACGTGCCAATATTGAATTTGCCGAAGTTGTGTCGCGCCACTCCATAAAACTGAGAGTCTGGGAACGCGGTTCGGGTGAAACAATGGCTTGCGGCACAGGCGCATGCGCCACGGCCGTAGCCTCGATCATTACCGGACGATGCGACAGTCCGGTGACAATTCACCTTCCGGGCGGCTCACTTGAAATATCCCTATCCCCCTCCGGGCATGTACTTATGACCGGCCCCGCCTCAACCGTTTATGAAGGGCGATACCACCTCCACAAACCTCTTTACTAACCCGGCATCTCAAAACAAAAACCGCTATGATAAAGGTCAACGACAATTTCACGCAGCTGTCCCCATCCTATCTCTTCACGGATATAGCAAAGAAAGTGTCGGACTACCAACAGGCTCACCCCGAAGCCCACATAATCCGTATGGGCATAGGTGATGTCACCCGCCCCATCTGCCAGGCTGCGATCAAGGCACTCCATCGAGCTGTCGACGACGAGGCCTCCGCCGATACATTCCATGGCTACGGGCCTGAACAAGGCTACGCATTTCTTCGCGATGCCATTGCCGAGCATGATTACCGTTCCAGAGGCATTGAAATCTTCTCCGACGAGATTTTCATCAGCGACGGAGCGAAAAGTGACACCGGAAACATCGGCGACATACTCTCACCCGACTGCCGCGTGGCCGTGACAGACCCGGTCTATCCCGTATATGTCGACACAAATGTGATGGCCGGACGAGCAGGTTGCCTGCGCCCCGACGGCACGCGTGAACGGCTGGAGTATCTCCCCTGCACTGCCGAAAACGGATTCTCTCCCGCGCTTCCCACCGGCAACCCCGACGTTATATACCTCTGTTTCCCTAACAACCCCACCGGTACAGCGCTCACACGCGCCCAACTGAAACCGTGGGTGGATTATGCGTTGGCCCACAATGCCCTTCTGCTCTTCGACTCAGCCTATGAAGCCTATGTGAGCAATCCTGACATTCCGCGAAGCATCTATGAAATAGAGGGCGCACGCCGCTGTGCCATAGAATTTCGCAGTTTCTCGAAAACTGCCGGATTCACCGGGTTGCGCTGTGGCTACACTGTAGTGCCCCGCGACCTTGCGGGACGCGATTCCGAGGGGCGGGAAGTTAGCCTCCACGCTCTCTGGCTGCGCCGACAATCCACCAAATTCAACGGAGCCAGCTACGTGATCCAGCGTGCAGCCGAAGCGCTTTACACTCCTGAAGGCAGGGAACAGGTGAGCGAAACAATACGGTATTACATGGAAAATGCCCAACTGATGCGCCACGCCCTGACAGAAGCCCATCTGAGGGTCTTCGGCGGATGCGACTCACCCTATCTCTGGGTAGAGTGTCCTGAGGGTATGACATCGTGGGAGCTCTTCGGGCGGCTCCTTCATCGTTGTAACGTGGTCGGCACACCCGGCTGCGGTTTCGGCCCTTCGGGCGAAGGTTATTTGCGACTGACAGCATTCTCTACCCACGAAGCCACCCGCCGGGCAATGGACCGAATAATAAAAGAAAATCTGAGAAATTGAAAGTTTCCAATTACAATATACCCAACCAACCACTCCAACACCTATGTCACAACTGAGATTCAAAGTAGTTGACGAAGCGTTCAACCGTAAAGCCGACCCGGTGGCCATTCCCGCCGAGCGTCCCCAAGCGTATTATGGCAAGAATGTGTTCAACCGACAAAAAATGTTCGAGTACCTTCCCGCCGATACATTCGAGGCTCTGATTTATGCCATCGACAATAAAGAAGCCTTACCTCGCGAGGTGGCCGATTCTGTTGCCGAAGGTATGAAACAATGGGCCATCGACATGGGCGCACGACACTACACCCACTGGTTTCAGCCTCTTACCGAGACCACTGCCGAGAAACATGACGGCTTTGTGGAGCACGACGGCAAAGGGGGCGTGATAGAGAAATTCAACGGCAAACTCCTTGTGCAACAGGAACCTGACGCCTCAAGCTTCCCCAACGGTGGAATCCGAAACACATTCGAGGCACGCGGCTACTCGGCATGGGACATCTCGTCGCCCGCCTTCATCATGGGCAACACCCTCTGCATTCCCACCATCTTTATATCCTACACCGGAGAGTCGCTCGACTACAAAACACCTCTTCTGCGCGCTCTCAACAGCGTTGACAAGGCAGCCACTGCCGTGGCCCGATACTTCGACCCTGAAGTAAAGCACGTGAAATCATATCTTGGCTGGGAGCAGGAATATTTCCTAGTGGATGAAGCTCTTTACAGCGCTCGTCCCGACCTCATGCTCACCGGGCGCACTCTCATGGGCCATGAATCGGCTAAAAACCAGCAGCTCGAGGACCATTATTTCGGAGCCATACCCTCGCGAGTTGAAGCCTTCATGCTCGACCTTGAAATAGAGTGTCACCGCTTGGGTATTCCGGCAAAAACCCGACACAATGAAGTGGCTCCAAATCAGTTTGAACTTGCCCCGATTTTTGAGGAAACCAATCTTGCCAATGACCACAACCTTCTGCTCATGAGCCTTATTGCTGAAGTGGCCCGCCGCCATCATTTCCGTGTGCTTCTTCACGAAAAACCATTTGCTGGCATCAACGGCTCAGGCAAGCATAACAACTGGAGCCTCGGAACCGACCGTGGCGTGCTCCTCTTTGCCCCCGGCAAGGACACCAAGCAAAACCTGCAGTTTATCACCTTTGTGGTCAATGTAATGGCCGCCGTGCACCGCCACAACGCCCTGTTGAAAGCATCCATTGCCTCAGCTACAAATGCCCACCGACTCGGCGCCAACGAAGCTCCTCCAGCCATTATTTCGATATTCACGGGATCGCAATTGGCCGAGATTCTTGAACGAATTGCCACCGCAACCAACAGCGAGCTCACCGACTTGTCGAACCGCGAAGGTCTGCGCCTCAACGTGTCGCAGATTCCCGAAATCATGCTTGACAACACCGACCGCAACCGCACCTCTCCCTTTGCATTCACCGGCAATCGCTTTGAATTCCGTGCCGTGGGTTCTTCGGCCAACTGCGCTTCGGCCATGATTGCTCTTAACGCCGCAGTGGCCGAACAGCTCATCAGCTTCAAGGCCAAAGTCGACGCCCATGTGGCCAATGGCGAAACTCTCCGCGATGCGCTGCTTGAAGAGATACGCGTACTAATTAAGGAGTCAGCACCCATACATTTCGACGGCAACGGGTATTCCGACGAATGGAAAGCCGAAGCTGCCCGACGCGGATTGGACTGCGAAACTTCCGTACCCAAGATTTTCGATGCCTACCTCCGCCCCGAGTCTGTGAAAATGTTTGCCGACGCAGGCGTGTTCTCCAAGGTTGAACTTGAGGCCCGCAACGAAGTGAAATGGGAAATGTACACTAAAAAAGTGCAGATTGAAGCGCGTGTACTCGGCGACCTCGCACTCAATCACGTACTTCCCGTGGCCATCCGTTACCAGTCGATTCTCCTTGACAACGTTTCCAAAATCCGCTCTATTTTCCCCGACGACAAAGCAGCGCGCATGTCGGCCTCGGAAATCGACACCATTGAGGCCATTGCAACCCACTGCCGCATGATCAAGGAGGAGACTGAAGCCATGGTTGAAGCGCGTAAAGTGGCCAACCGCATAGCCTCCGAGCGCGATAAAGCCATAGCCTACCACGACACCGTAGTGCCTCGCATGGACGTCATTCGCCGTCACATCGACAAACTCGAGCTTATGGTCGACAATGAAATGTGGCCGCTGCCAAAATATCGCGAGCTACTCTTCATCCGTTGAGCATCTCCCCTTGTTACTAATCTCTGAAAATTCCAATCCATAATAGGTACAATCCCCCCTTTTAACCTTCCACACACGCGGAGCCGCTCCCACAAGGAACGGCTCCGTTACTTTTCTTCCCCCTCTTGGGAACAAATTCTCACCCCTGTAAATAAAACAAAGGACGCTCTCACGAGCCCCCTTTGGGATTTACACATAGTACTTAACGTCAGTGGATGTATTATTTTGTCTAATGCTTTATTTTTTATGAAAAAGCGTTTTTGATTAGCTGTTGTGATTAACTATTGCAAAGATAACTGATAATTTTATCACTTCCTAATGTTTAGATTGACAACGCTTTGACCGTGCAATAGCTTTTTTAAAGCAAAAATAAACCAAAAATCGTAAGTTTTATATCAAAACCCGACTCACTCAAACGATTTTGCAAGCTAAAACCACTTGTTTACTTACAAAAAGATATTAAGTTAAAGATAGTTAAGATATTTTCAATTATGAAAAAGCACCTGATTTTCACCACTCTTATGACGCATTGAAAGTGATTACTTTAATTTTCAACAACATTTTTAAACAAAAAAGTTTTGTGAATTAATCCGAAGTGTGTAAATTTGTTGCGAAATGAAACTCAATCAATTTCATTTCAACAACGCCACTCTCCACACATCCTTCCGCACATTTATTAACCTACAATTATCACTACATGAAAAAATCTTTACTCTCTTTGGCTCTCACAGCCGCGTCCCTTTCAGCTTTTGCCACTGACTACACCGGCTCCCTCACCGCTACACTTGGCACCAACAGCATCGACGCCAATGATGTAACCGTTTCCATTGAGCAAACCGGCACCTCCTACTCCGTCACCATCAAGGAATTCACTGCCGACGTGGCCGGAATGGATGTTAACGTAGGTCCGGTGGCTTACACAGATGTGACTAAGAGCGGCAACACTTACACCGGATCGCTCAGCGATGCCAAAATAGCCCAGGTGCCACGTTTTGGCGCAATCACCCTCACTCAGGTTGACCTCAACGTAACCGAGAAAAACGGCGGCCTGACTCTCACCAGCGAAGGTACCGCCAATCTGTTCGGTGCCACTGGCTCACAAGTGAGCATATCCTTCGTGGCTCCCGAAACCGGGACCGGATCCGACTCTGAACTCGGCGAAGGCGTATATTTCTTTGAAGATTTCGAATGGATGGCCCCCTGGACCGAAGTAGGCAACGGCAAACCTTGCGGAACAACCGTTGAAAGCGACGACCCCAACGCCAACGCTCCCCAGCTCGCCACTCCCAAGGTGGACGGTGTGAGCCTCTACGATGCCCTCGTTGAGAAAGGCTACACTTTCCTTGCCACTCACGCAGCCTCCAAGGAAGAACGCCAGCCCGAGAAGCAAATTTACCCTCAGACCAATTACCTGAAATTTGGACTCACAGGCTATTCATCCGGCATTGTGATTCCGGTCTCAACCGAAATAGCCGCTGACAAAGCCACTACTTTCATGTTTGATTGGTGTTCAATGCGTCAGGGCTCTGGCACCTGGGACCCCACCGAACTGGTGATAATTGTCAATTACAATGGCTCCGAAACCACATATCCATTGGATGCCTGGAACTATGAAAATGGTGCCACTTACGCATGGGAGAAAGCCTCCTTGAACCTCCCCGCCGGATCAATCGGCAAAGGAGCCACTATATCGGTTCGCAATTGCGATAACCAATGGCCCGGTGGTGCAAAAAACACCTTCCGTTGGTTCATCGACAACATCAAACTTTGCGACACATCTCTTGCAGCCATAGGCGATATCAACGTTGACGAAGCCATCAACGAAAACGCCCCCGTTGAATACTTCAACCTGCAGGGCGTACGCGTGAACGGTGAAAACCTACCCGCCGGCCTCTACATCCGTCGTCAAGGCTCTAAAGCCACCAAGATTTTGGTTCGCTAAGACCAATCCATATACCTGACCATCTACGGCGCGTTCTCCCCGAACGCGCCGTTTTTATCTACATACCGAACCTATATAAGCCCCGGGCGTTAATATATCACAAACCACGTGACGGCAACGACCGCAATAACAACCCCTACATGAAGCTCTTTTCATTACCCTCCATACGTTCCGCTCTTACACTTGCCGCATTGGGGGTAATGCTTTTAGCCACTCCCGCCGGTGCACAGAGTTATGAATGCAGCGAATGTGTGCCACGAATCGCACTTAAAACCAACTTGCTTCATGACGCCATCCTAACTCCCGACCTTGGCATTGAAATAAGCCTGGCACGCAAATTCTCCCTATCGGCCGAAGGAGTATGGGCCTGGTGGAGCAACAATTCCCGTCACCGCTTCTGGCGCATTTATGGAGGATGGATAGAAGGGCGATATTGGTTTGCCCCCGACGCACGCCAGCGTTCCCTCACCGGCCATCATCTTGGCATCTATGGATCCTGTCACTCGTTCGATTTTGAATTCGGCCATAAAGGCTGGCAGTCCGACGGACTCATGTATGGCATCGGACTGAGCTATGGTTACTCCCTGCGCATCTCTCAGCGCCTCAACCTTGATTTCTCTGCCCGTGTCGGCTTCTCATCAGGCAACATCACGGAATACGAACCGCAATGCGGCATCTACAGCTGCACCTCCCGTTATCATAAACGCTACTTCGGACTGACCGGCCTGGAGATTACGCTCGTGTGGTTCCCCGGGCGAGGAAGTAAAAACAATCCGGACTATAACTTATGACCGCCGCATCATTACATATCAGGATTCTTGGCTGCATCATCACAGCAGCCTCATTGCTCACAGCGTGCAGCCATAAGGAGATTATGTGTCCGGGAAATGACCCTCACCCCGCTGAAGTGCGCTTTATGTGGGACAACGCACCCGGGGCCTCGGTCAACGGAATGACAACATATTTCTACCCTCTATCCCAATCTTCACGCCTCTGGCGATTCGACATTGCCGGCTCCGAAGGTGGCCCAATAGAACTTCCCCTGGGCCACTACCGGCTCATTGCCATCAACAACGACCTACCGGGCATTACATTCTCCAGCACTGATAATGCCGATAATCTTTGCGCCGAAGCTCGAAGGGCCGGCTCGGGAAATCTTCTCTCGCCAACCGGGATGCTCTACTGTGCACGTGTGCCCGAAGTGGAACTCACGCTTTGCGGTGTCAGCTACCGACTCCCCGACATGTCGGTCAAGGACTGCCCCTACGGTCTCATCCGGTGCTATCCCGATTCTGTCACCACTCTCTATGACCTCAATATTCACCATCTCACCGGTACCGGCAATATGCGCTCCATTCAGGCACGCATCAACGGAGTGGCTCGCTCTATAAAGTTGGCCTCCGGACGCCTCTCAGACTCTATAGGTAGTGTCAGCTGCCCTATCACCCCTTACGCTTCCTCAGCCACACGTTTCACCGGCTCCACCACTGCCATGGGTATCCCTGATTCAAACGCATCTCCATATCTCACTTTCAACGTGACCCGCACCGATGGCAGCGTAATCACCAAATCCGTAGGCATCGCCGCCCTTATCGCATCGCAACGTCACCGTCACCATATAATAATAAGCATAGACAGCCTCAATATACCCGAAGGCTCGGTTCCGCCGCCGAGCGATGACGACGACGTGGGTATTGATGTGGGAGTGGACGGTTGGAACGTCATTGAAATTGACATCGGCACATGAAAGCCGATTTAAACTCATATATTACAAACCATATTAAAAACATGTACTATGAAACATCCTTTATTAATCTTCGCACCGCTCACTGTGGCCACCGCCATGGCATTGGGCGCCTGCAGCGAAACTGACATCGCAGTCAATGGCACTGACGCACCTTCCGACAATGCCATCCGCTTCGCAGCCAACACAGAATTTTCCCGTGCCGGCGACATTACAACGAATAATCTGACAGCCTTCAACGTGTACGCCTACACCGGCACGGCCACCTCCCCCACAACATTCATGGAGAATGTCGAGGTGACCAAAACCGGCTCCAACACATGGACCTATTCGCCTATCAAATATTGGCCGGCCAACGAAGCCGTGGATTTCTATGCGTTCGCTCCCGCAAGCTGGGTGGGCTCCGGCGGCCCACTCAAACCCGTGGCCTATGATTCATATCCCGGCTCAGAGGATATCATCTATGCCGTTAGCCCCGACCTTAAAGGATCTGTGGGCGCCAACGCCCAAGTACTGTTCAACTTCCGCCATGCACTGTCGAAAGTAACAGTAAAAATGAGTTCATCCAACGCAGACCTTGTTGTGAAGGTATCGAACGTTGCTTTGGCTAACTTAAATTCCAAAGGCAACTTCCACTTCCCAACAGGCTCAACCGCTGAAAAGCCCTCGGAGGCAAACGTCGGGACATGGACCGACCAGAATACCCCGTTGGCCTATCTGTTGCACATGGCTCAAACCGAGAGTGACTTAATCACTCTTACCACCACTGCAACCGACATGACCGACACCGATCTGGGCCTCGGAGGCGGCAAATATCTCATTCCACAGACCCTCAACTGGCGCAGCAACGGTAACGGCAAAGACAATTACATCACCGTGATGTGCTCTGTTTATGACGCCAAAAGCGGAGCAAAACTTTGGCCGAATGCCAACACCCCGTCCGAAAACGTTGTGGAAGGCAGCACTTTCGGTGATGGTTTGCTGAAATTCCCGCTCTCCACAAGCGCATTCTCAGCTTGGCAGCCGGGCTATCATTACGTCTACAACCTCGTGATCAATTCCAATGAGGACATGGGAGCCATTGAATTCGGAACTCCCACGGTTGATTCCTTCGTGGATGTGGAAACCACTTATGAACAAACAATGGCCCCTTGGAATTCATTGACCGCTTTCAAGCCATTCATAAAGCCTCTCCGGCCGTTCTGATACCAGGCTGAACAGCAGCCAATTCCACTGAACATAATCTACTTTTCACGGCACGCTTTTGCACACATTCAAGCAAAAGCGTGCCGTTTGTTAACGAAAGTTAGAGAATTGAACCGTTCCAGCTGTTTACTTTTGCAACATTTCTGCACACCAAAAACCCATTATGTGCAGTAAAAATTTACGAAAACACCACCTTTGTTAAGCAAGGTTAATTTTTGTATTGTTTTAAGCTGAAAATTGGCCAAATTTTAACACTTTGTGGCATTTGCTAATAAACCTTTCACACGTTGCAGAAAAGTTTAAAAACGTCAAATAAGCCATTTTCAACACTTTACAATTTGCACAATCCGTTTTTTAGCCGTAATTTTGCATCGTCAATCAAAAACACAGTTGATTAACCAATCAATAGTTTTTAATAATTCCTTTAGAAAATGACCTTACGCAAAATAGTAATTACCTCCCTCCTTTGTGGCATTTTGTCACCCTTGGCCGGCTCAGCCAAGTCTCTCCCCAAAGAGCACCTCACCATTGCACGCGAAGAAACCGCAATCTCGACCGCCGACCCAGCAACTTCATTCATTGCCATGGCAACCGAGCAATCGCGACTCAACTCTCCCTTCGCAACCATGCCTGAGATACTGAAAGAGGACGCTTCAATTGCAGATGCATCTGCAGCTAAAGTAATCAATTACGCCGCACGCTTCCTTGGCACACGCTACGTGCTCGGAGCAATGGGTCCTTCGGCTTTCGACTGCTCAGGATTCGTGGGCTACGTGTTCCGCAACTTCGGAATCACACTGGACCGCACCTCACGCCAGCAGTACCTTCAGGGCGATAAAGTATCGCTCGGAAACCTCCGCCCCGGCGACCTCCTCTTCTTTAGCTCACGCAGTAGCGGCCGCGGTAATGTGGGCCACGTTGCAATGGTCACCGAAGTGAACCCCGATGGTTCATGCAAGTTCATCCACGCCTCTTCGGGTAAAGGACGCGTAACCTATCAGACCTTCCCCGACAACGGCTACTACGAACGCAACTTCGTTGGCGCACGCCGAATCCTTGGCACAAGCCTTGCCCAGAATTCTTCGCTTGCCCAGAAATAACCTCTTCGACACAAACGCAAAGACATAATGAAACAATAGTGATTTAGGAATAAGATAACAAAAAGAACATCAGGCGGTCCGGATTTCGTGAGAAACCCGGACCGCAAACTTTTATCTCATGCACGCCTCTTTACCCAGCATATTTGACCGCCCACGATTCCACGAGGTTTCTGGCGATTCTAACTGTCCTAATATCCAAATTGGATTTGTTCATCCGGAAAAAATCATTAACTTTGTAACGGTGGTAATAATTACCGCTGTAATAAAACATGAAATTTTATAATCGCACAAAAGAAATAAAAGAGCTGAGACGGATACAGGGCCGTGCCTTTGATTCTCGCTCAAGGATGACTGTCATAACCGGCAGACGCCGTATAGGCAAGACTTCACTTGCTTTACGCGCCACACAAGGTGAATACCCAACGGTATATCTTTTTGTCAGCAGAAAGAATGAGGCTGCTCTTTGCGAAGAATTCACACACCTTATCACAACAACTCTTGGATGCTATATTCCATCGGAAATAAAAACGTTCAAGTCGCTATTCAAGATATTAATGGAGCTTGCAAAAACACGTAAATTCAACTTGATCATTGATGAATTTCAAGAGTTTTGCAACATTAATCCCTCCGTATTCAGTGACATGCAAAATATATGGGACTCTTACCGGAATGAGACCAGGGTCAATCTGCTTCTCATGGGTTCGGTATACTCCATGATGCATAAGATATTTGAAAGTTACCACGAACCGCTCTTTGGCAGAGCAGACGCAATTATACGCCTTTCGGGATTAGGCACAGAGACCATGAAGGAGATTTTACACGACTATCGTCCCGACTACACCAACGATGAACTACTGGCATTCTATACGATTACGGGAGGGGTTCCTAAATACATAGAGTTGTTATGCGAGGATGCAGAATTATCTATAGAAGGGATATTCAACTACGTTGTGCGTGAAAATTCACCATTCGTAAACGAAGGCAGAAACCTTTTGATAGAGGAATTTGGAAAGGATTATGGATTGTATTTCTCAGTATTGAGTTGCATTGCATCCGGAATTAATACTCAAGGAGCAATTGAAAGCTCATTGGGAGGGGTATCTGTGGCCGGACATCTGAAACGACTGATTGAGGATTATGCTCTTATTAAACGTGTACGTCCAATCATGGCCAAACCACGATCACAGAGTGTACAATATGAAATAATCGATAACTTTCTGCGGTTTTGGTTTAATTATTTTGACCGAAACCAAACGCTGGTTGAACTAAACAACTTTGAGCATCTACGTCATATCATATCTTCCGATTACGCGACATTTTCCGGATTTGCGCTTGAAAAATGGTTCCGCTTGAAGATGATGGAAAGCCATCAATATTCCGACATTGGTTCATGGTGGGAACGCAAAAAGGGAAAAGAAGCAAATGAGATTGACATCGTAGCCCTGACTACCGACAATAATAAAGCCATAGTTGCCGAGGTAAAGCGACTCCGGCGCAACTACGACCACAAGCTATTCATGGAGAAGGTTGAACACATAAAGAAATCCATCCTATCCAACTACAACATCGAAACACGTTTGCTGACGCTGGAAAATATGTAATTATAGCGTTTGGCACTCTCTGATTAACGCGCAGCAAAAGGTTATAAATCTCAACCATCTATTCACGATGTCAACGCGGTCCGGGGCCTCACGGCACCCGGACCGCAAACTTTTATCTCATGCAGGCCACGGCACCTTTCATGTCGGCCGAAGGGGGCAGCGCAACATTTTGTCATTTAACAGAATTTAGCTATCTTTGCATGGATATTACGTTTCGGAAGGAAAAACATCCCCTTGAACATAAACCAACTCACATTTTTATAACACTACAGATTCATGAAACATTATTTGAGTGGACTACTCCCGCTATCAATGGCGTTAGCATTGACCGGAGCAGCCACATCGTGTGTTGACCACGACTATGACCTGTCAAAGGACATAGACCTGACAATCAATGTTGGCGGAGATCTCACAGTCCCCACCAGCAGCACCGACCGTTACACAATGGCACAGATACTGGACCTTGACGAACACAGCTCAATAAAACCCGTGGGAGCCGAATACGGCATGGCCGAGGGTGACTATGTGCTGGTGCAGGGAGCCGACCCAACTAATACGTCTGTCAGCATTCCCCGCCAGACCATGAACGACGTGGAGTGCAACGCCACAACTGTTACAGTACAGTTCATCGGTACCGGACAAGGTGGCACGGCCAAAGTGACATTGAATAATCTTATCAACGACGTATCTATCTCCGAGTCAGAATTTGATGAAAGTGTCAAGAGCCTTTCACACGCCACTTGCGACATTGATGTAAATTTCCGCATCACAGCCAAAAACTTGGCATCACTCGCCGGCGACTTCACTTTCGAGCCCGGATTCACCGTAAACTTCCCTGAATATTGGACCATCAAGGTCACTGACGCCAACCTCGCCTCCTACACTTCTGCACAGGGCAGCAAACTGGTGTTTACTAAAAGCCACAGTGTTTCCACAGGAACCACTCTCAACCTCCCTATAAAAGTTACAGCCATAGACCTGACGAATGTTCCCGATGGTCAGGGCCTTTATGCCCCCGGACGCTTCCGTCTTGAAGACAAAATAGTCACCTCAGGTCCTGTAACATTCACCTCAGCCGGACTCCCCGCCGGACAGAATGTGAATGTTGATTTTGAAATCAATCCGGAAGTGCCTACTGCCGAGATCCTCACCGTGACCGGCTGCATTGACCCCAATGTCACCATCGATCCTTCGCAATTCGCAATCAATGACGTGCCTGACTTCCTCAAGGAACCCGGCAATAACCTCGACATTGAAAATCCGCGTGTGCTTCTCACCGTGACCAATGATTCACCGGTAGAAATCAACGTAAACTGCCGCCTCATTGCCTTTGATGAGAACGGTGACACTCAGGAAGTGTGGATCGGATCGGACCACGATACAGCCCCCGTCACCATAGCCGCTTCAACCACAAGCGTGATTTGCGTCTCACGCACCGGCGAAGGCGCGCCCCAGGGAGTTATAGTGGTCGGAAGACTGTTCCTTTTCTATTCATAGATTGTTCTATAATAAA
>CAJUSN010000002.1:20531-52330 GCA_910589095.1 uncultured Muribaculaceae bacterium | reverse complement strand
GCCTTATTCCACGAAACCGTATCCGAATCCTTTGCGATTTATGAGGTTACGGCCGTAGTCACAAAGTTTTTTGCGCAGACGTGAAATGCCTGTGTCCACGGCGCGGTCGCTGATGTCGGAATCTCCGTTCCATATTTCCTGACGTATCTGTGCGCGTTCGAAAAAATGGTTGCGTTTGCGCAGAAACATGGCAAGCAGTTTGAATTCGGTTTGGCTGAGCGACAGCTCCATGCCATCGATGAATGCCGCCCCGGCACCCATGTCGAGTGTCAGGTCATTGAACCGGATGAAATTGGCAAGACGTCGGGCGTTGAGCATGTTCCGGCGCCTGATGACCGAGCGCACACGCGCAATCAGCTCGCGCGATGAGAAGGGCTTTGCGATATAATCATCGGCGCCTGCGTCCAGACCGTCCACAATATCGTCTTCCGATGCTTTTGCCGACATTATTATAATGGGTATGCCAACTGTGTCGGGGTTGTTTTTTACTTCTTCGGTAAATTGAAGTCCATTGAACGGCCGGTCCATCAAGTCCACTAATATGAGCGAATAGTCGCTCAGATCTGTGGCCAGTGCACGTTTGCCGTCATTCATCACCGTGGTCTGGAATCCCTCTTTTTCAAAGCGGAATTGCAGCAACTCGCAGAGCATGGACTCAGTGTCCACAATCAGCACTTTGCCTGACTGTTTTCCGCCAAGTGATGTAGAGTTTTGAGTGGTCATTCCTGTCTAAGGATAATCGATGTGATGAAAAATCTTGACACAAATTTACCAAAATTGAGGAAAGGGCCGCGCACTCCGATGCTTTTGTAGCCGATTTGTCACAATATTTTAACACAGCGGGGTTATTGAAACCTCGCTGTGTTAAATTTGTGGATTTTTATGCAGCCGTGCGACGTAACTGCTCTTTGATTGCGTCGACCACGTTGATGATGTAGTCGCCGGTCTTTTCAAGGTTGCTCACCATATCCATATAATAGATGCCGGCTTGATAGGGATAAAGATGGTTGTTTATATTTTCTATGTTGCCGGAACGCAACTGGTTGCGGTAGTTGTTTATCTCACGCTCCTTGTTGTAGGATGCAATGATTTCAGGCTCGCGTGCGTGCTCGGGGTCATGCAGCAGTTTGAGCATGTCGTGGGTGGCTTCCTTCACAAGAGTGAACATAGCGTCGATATTGGTGAGAATGCCTTCGGTGAATTCTACGTGGGCTTGATTCTTGCGTTCAAGGATACGTCCGGCTCCCAGGCAGCAGTCAGCAATGCTTTCAATTTCGCTGACAATGCGGAGCATGGCTGCGATGTGGAGCTTACCCTCGTTGGAGAGGCGTCCTTCGGAGCATCGGTTGAGGTAATGTGCAATTTCGATTTCCATCCGGTCAGATATGTCCTCGTATTTTTCAAGGCGTGAAAGCAGGTGTGCGTATTCTTCGGACTCGGTGTCGGTGTGCACCAGTTTCTGAGCCATTTCCACCATGCGTCCCACGCGTTCGCCATACACGGCAATCTCCTTTTCAGCCTGGGCTATATTGAGCTCGGCTGCGTTCATAAGACCGCCCGAAATGAACTTGAGCTGGAATTCCTCGTCCTCCTTGTGCTTGGCCGGTACAAGACGCTCAACGATTTTTACATAGAGCCCGGTGAGCCAAATCATTATGGCGAGATTTATGAGATTGAACACCGTGTGAAATACAGCCAGACCTATTGAAACGCTTTGCTGGAGTGTTTCAACTCTCTGCTGTGCAGCTGTGATTTCTCCAAAGCGCGGATGGTCCGACGGTAGGGTGTTGAACAGATTATTATAAATTTCTGGGTCGGTTTGCTGTATGTTGTTCACATATTCCGAGAGTGACTCAGGATCGCCCTGGCCCATCCACTCGGTAATGTCCACATTGAGTCTCACAAAGGGGTAGAACACACAAAGCACCCAGGCGCATCCCAAAAGATTGAACAGAAGGTGCCCCATGGCTGTGCGTTTTGCGGCCACGTTACCGCTCATAGACGCAAGGATGGGAGTGATGGTGGTTCCTATGTTGCTGCCGAGCACAAGTGCGCAGGAGAGGTCAAAGTCAATCCAACCCTTGCTACACATGATGAGGGTGATGGCAAAAGTGGCGGCCGATGACTGGATAACCATTGTTACCACCAGACCCACCAACATGAAAATCATCACAGATCCGAAGCCGAGATTGGTATATTGCTGGAGGAACGCAAACATCTCCGGATTGCTTTGAAGGTCCGGGACATAACTGCTGATCATGTCAAGGCCCATGAACAGGAATCCGAATCCGATCAGGAACTCGCCTATGGATTTATTGCGGCTTTTCTTGGAAAAGAGTAGCGGAATGGCAAGGCCGATCAAAGGCAGCACAAATGCCGAGATGTTTACTTTAAAACCGAACAGGGAGATGATCCATGCGGTGAATGTGGTTCCGACATTCGCACCCATGATCACTGCCATGGATTGTGCGAGGGTCATCAAGCCGGCGTTGACGAAACTCACCACCATCACAGTGGATGCTGATGAACTCTGGATCAAGGCTGTGATAAGAAATCCGGTGAGGGTGCCGGTGAAACGATTGCGGGTCATGGCCCCAAGGATGTTGCGAAGACGGTCGCCTGCCGCTTTCTGCAGGCCTTCACTCATCACTTTCATGCCGTAGAGGAACAGTCCGACTGAACCAAGGAGGCATAGAAAATCTAAAATACTGTAATTCATTGTAGTTAATATGCAATGTTTTTGAGAATCCGGGCGTGCCGATATTCCGCACACAAAGATAAAACAATTTTTTTGGTTTTTTTACATCACTTTTTGAAAAAACTTTTTGCCATCCGTTTCCTTTCGCTTCATTCCAGCCTCCTGCGACCTTCAATAGTGCGTCATGCAATAATGAGGAGTTTTTTAAGTTATATGTTTAGAAACAGTTTGAATTTTTCCCGGCCGGAGTCATCTGACGCATAATCTTACCGGAATATCAATCTGTTTTTGCCGAAGTTAAACGGATTAGGTCACCGCTCATTTGCATGGGCTCTGCCTGATTCCCTGGATAATACTTCAGTTTTACGGAATCCCGTAAATACAATTTTCGTAACCGCGATAATCAACTCACGTGAAATGAACTTATACGCAAAGCTCCGTCCGGCTATCCTCTCTCTCACCCTTGGTGCCATGGCTGCCCCCGTTGCTATGGCCGACAGCAATAAGGACGACTTCAACCCGGTTCAAACCGGTACAAACTCTCTCAACATCGCCCCCGATGCACGCGGTGCCTCGATGGGTGATCTTGGTGCGGCGACTGACCCGGATGCCAATTCGCAATATTGGAATCCTTCGAAGTATGCGTTCGCCTACAGTCAGGGGGCTGTGGCCATCAACTACACCCCTTGGCTCCGTAAACTCGTAAATGATATTTTTCTTGCCGATCTTTCGGGTTACTGGAAGCTTGGCTCCGGCGACAATCAGGCCATATCGGCTTCGCTGCGATATTTCTCGTTGGGTGAGGTGACCTCTAATTATCCGGGCGACACTCAAGCGTCGCAAACGCTCAATCCCTATGAAATGTCGTTTGACGTGGGTTATTCTCGTAAACTTTCCGAGAAATTCTCAATGGGCGTTGTGTTCCGGTACATATACTCTGACCTCGGTTTCTCAGACTCTTATGCGGGAGACCAGTCGGCAGGCGCCTCTGCTTTCTCGGCCGACATCTCGGGATATTACACCACGTATCCTATCATAGGACGCAATGAGTGTCAATGGTCATGGGGATGGAATATCTCGAACATAGGTACAAAAATATCTTATAACCATGGTGAGAATCCTGCATTTCTCCCCACTAACCTCCGCCTCGGAACCACATTTATGTTTCCGCTGGCCGACTATCACAACCTGGCCCTTTCGGTTGATGCAAACAAACTCCTTGTGCCCACTCGTCCCCGCCTGAAAGATTTCGAGGCCGACGGAAAAACCGAACTGGATGCCGAGCGTGATTATAACGAGGCTCTGGAGAATTGGGAAAACATGTCGCCTATAACAGGTATTTTCAAGTCGTTTACGGATGCTCCCGGCGGTATGTCGGAGGAGCTTAAAGAGATAACTTGGTCGTTCGGTGCAGAATACAGCTACAATCAGCAGTTTTTTCTCCGTGCGGGTTATTTCTATGAAAGTGCTATGAAAGGTAACCGTCAATACTTTGGCATCGGTGCAGGTTTTGCGCTCAACGTGCTCCGTCTTGACGCTTCTTACATGCTTGCCACCGCACAGACTTCCCCGCTGGACCAGACTCTCCGCTTTACCCTCACCTTTGATATGGATGGCCTTAAGGAACTTTTTGGGCGCCGTTAATCAAGATTGATATGGAAACAGTTTTTCCTGACATACGCACCGGGCTCGGTTTTGATGTTCATGCTTTTGCACCTGATCGCGAGTTGTGGCTTTGCGGGGTGAATGTGCCTGCCCCGCTGGGACTGTTGGGCCACAGTGATGCCGATGTAGCCCTGCATGCGCTTTGCGATGCTTTGCTCGGGGCTGCTGCGTTGGGCGATATAGGCCATCATTTTCCCGATACTGACCCGCGGTTTAAAGGCATTGATTCACGTTTGCTGCTCCGCCATGTGGTTGACTTGATTGTTTCACGCGGGTTCAGGATTTCCAATGTGGATATTACCATTATAGCCCAAGCTCCAAAATTGGCTCCTTACATTGAGCAGATGCGTCTTACAGTGGGCCAGGACCTTGGTATTGATGCCTCACGCGTAAGTGTGAAAGCCACCACGACCGAACATCTCGGTTTTACCGGTCGGAAAGAGGGTATAGCCTCACTTGCCAACGTGCTCCTTCTCAAATAAAACTATTCCACTAACTCTCCCCCCCATGATCCCCGACAAGGTCCTTTTCTTGCCGGCGATGCGGCACGTTTTTTTTGGAAGAGTGAAGAAAAAATTGTAACTTTCGGCTTTGAAACCAATTACACTCTAATCCATCGCTTATGTATTGCCCTGAATGTGGCATCCCTAATGCCGACAATGCTTCTTTTTGCAGTGCCTGTGGAGCACAACTACCTGCGGAACCCCGCAAAGAAGTTACCTCAAATCCTATAGTGACACCCACCGACGACGCTACCCGCGTGATTGTTCCGCCTGTGGCTCCGCCTCCCCCTCCTCTTCCGGCGGCGCCACAAAGAAAGTCCGGGAATGCTATGCTGTTTATTATAATCGCTATCCTTGCTGTGGCTCTGATTGGATTGGCGGTAATGTTTTTCCTCAAATCAGGATCTTCTTCCCGGTCTAATGGGCTTGATGAGCCGGAGGAGCTGGTGGAAGAATTCACAAAGCCGGAACCCATATCCGGCGATTTCCCCGGGGATGTGTCAAATTCCGACACCCGCTTCCAGAGTTTCGACTGGCTTTCGGAGCGCACAATAACGCTTTCGGATCTCGCCGGACTTTCGGCCGGTGACCTGCGCATATTGCGCAACGCTATTTTTGCAATGCATGACTACAGCTTTAAGAGTTCTGACCTTCAGGAATATTTCGGCCGTTTCAGCTGGTATGATCCCTTGTATACAGATGTGACACCTATGCTTTCCGCCACAGAGAAAGCCAACATAGCCATGATTCAGAAGCATGAAGGGAAAGGCACTTCGGGCTCAACAGCCTCGACTGCCGGCGGCAAGTCAAAATTAAAGAATGTGACGTTTGCCAATGACTATTCCGATGTGGTATGTTATGTCTATCTTGAGCCCGTGGATCTCCTTGGAATGAATTCTGAGCAGTTGAGGATTCTCAGAAACACCATTTACGCGCGTCACGGACGTAGATTCAAGGATGCGTCGTTGCAACGCTACTTCAACGGGATGCCTTGGTACACTCCAACATGCAATGAAGTTTCCCCCTCGGCTCTTTCAGCAGTGGAGAAACATAACATTGAAGTAATCCAAAGCGTGGAATAATCATGAAGCGCATTGTTATTCTCTTCGCACTGACAGCGGCGGTTCTCTGTCCTTTGTTTGCAGGTTCAATTACGGCGGGTGAACCTCGGTTCAGTTCGTCCGTGTCCTATACTTTGAAGCCGGCCAATGACGAGACCCTCCTTGTGTGTACCTCCTCGGGAGATATTGTTTTGGATAAAGCAGTCTCCGCGAACAATTCGGCTCTATGGTCAGTAACCTCGCTTTCCGGTGCATGGCGATTCATAGACCGTGAAAATGGACTGGCATTGCGCGCAGAAGGCACACGCATTGAAGCGGGAGAAAACAATGGTTCCGATGAAGCTCAACTTTGGCGTGTAGTGCCTGCCAAGGGTGCCGCATGTTACTACCTATCGCTTGCAAACTCTCCCGAGTCGTTTCTCGGGGTTGATAAGTCGGGGAATGTCAAGCTTACATCGCCTAAGGGTGCCACAGCGTGGTGCATAATGGGCGCAGGCGACATTTCATTGCAGTCCGCCTCATCCTCTTCCGGCGAAGCGCCTCGCTGGGAAAATGAACGGATATTTGCCATAGGAAAAGAACCGGGGCATGCCACTTTCATGCCGTATGCCGATATGGCGGAGCTTATGGCCGATACAGCGTTTTTCAATCATCCGTGGGTTGAACCGTCCAATTCACGTCGTATCTGTTTGAACGGAACTTGGCGCTTCAATCTTGTGAGCCAGCCTTCCGAAAGGCCGCTGACTTTTTATCGCGAAGATTATGACGATTCGCTTTGGGACACCATTCCCGTGCCGTCCAATTGGGAGATGCTCGGTTATGACCATCCAATATACTGCAATGTAGAATACCCCCACGACAACACTCCACCTTTCATTCGTCCGCGCCCCCAATTCAATGATAATGGCGCAAACTATGGAATAAATCCCACCGGCAGTTACCGGCGCACATTCACCGTGCCTGCCGACTGGACTGAAAACAGGAACACTTACCTCCATTTCCGCGGCATCTACTCCGCGGCAACCGTGTGGGTCAATGGCCATGAGGTAGGTTACACGCAAGGAGCCAATAACGATGCCGAGTTTGACATCACCCCATATATCCGTCCGGGCGAGAATCTGCTTGCTGTGGAGGTGATGCGATGGTCCGACGGGAGCTACCTCGAGTGTCAGGATATGTTTCGCATGAGCGGTATTTTCCGCGATGTGGATATCTATAACGTACCAGGCAAGTCCATACGCGATCATTACATACGCACTGCCTTTGCTCCGGATTATTCAGCTGCTGAAGTAACTGTCAATCTTGCTTTTGCAGGCTCACTCCCTTCCGGCGATTGGAACTATTATTCTGTCGCTATCCTGGATCCTGACGGAAAGGAACTTGATATGGCGCGCGGTATGGTGCCCGATTCCGTGATGACAGGATATGAACGCTTCACCATTGCGCAGCCACGGATGTGGAGTGCGGAAACGCCAGAGCTCTATACCATGGTGATACGCCAATTTGACTGTGAGGCCAATGAGCAGATGGCTTTCGCCACTAAGTTCGGACTGCGGGATGTGGCGATAGATGGTGCGCGTCTGCTCATCAACGGCAAGCCGGTGCTTCTCAAAGGTGTGAACAGGCATGACACATCACCCATGCACGGGCGCGCAGTGACCACTGACGAGTATCTTCGTGACATCCTGCTGATGAAACGCAACAACATCAACACTGTCCGTACGAGTCATTATCCTAACGATGCTAAATTCTATGCCATGATGGATCATTTCGGTATGTATGCCATAGATGAAGCTGACCTTGAGGACCATGCCAATCAATCCATTTCCGACATGCCGGAGTGGATACCCGCCTTTGTTGACCGCATAGACCGCATGGTGCTCCGCGACCGTAATCATCCGAGTGTGATCATGTGGTCACTTGGCAACGAAGCGGGCAATGGCTCCAATTTTTCAGCTTGCTATGATGCAGCCAAAGCGTTGGACAGTCGACCGGTGCATTACGAAGGCACGCGCCTTGACAAGAGCTACGGTGGAAATCTCTATTCCGATTTTTACTCCAAAATGTATCCCGGACAGGCTTGGATGCATAAGAACACTTCCGGTCTTGACAAGCCTATGATAATATGTGAGTATGCCCATGCCATGGGTAATGCTATGGGTAATTTCCGGGAGTATTGGGATGTGATCGAGGCTTCTGACGCATGTGTGGGCGGTTGCGTTTGGGACTGGGTTGATCAGGCCATCTACAATCCGCAACTTATGAAGCAGGGTGAGCTACGGCTCACAACAGGTTATGATTACCCCGGACCTCATCAAGGAAATTTCTGTTCCAACGGCATAATCCCTGCCACTCGTCGTGAGAGTGCCAAACTGGCCGAGGTGAAAGCCGCCCATCAGTGGATAAAGTTCGGTGAGCCTGCTGTTAAGGGGAGAGATGTGGCTGTGACAGTTAAAAACCGATATGATTTCACTCCACTAGATAAATTTGCCCTACGCTATCGGTTGCTTGCCGATGGGCTGCCGGTCGACTCCGGACTCATCAAGCTTCCTGCTACACTACCGGGCGATTCAACGGTGGTTCGGTTCCGACTTCATGCCGTAAAATCAGATGCCGAACAGCATCTCAATCTTTCAGCAGTGACGTTAGAAGCCACTGACGCAATTCCTCAGGGACACGAGGTGGCTTTGAAGCAATTCCAACTCACTGCCCCCCGCAAGTTGGCACGGGTGAAGAGCGTTAAGAACGCGCCTGCCACCGAAGTGACCCGCCCTGCCGATGGCAAGATAGGAGTTCGGCACGGTGCGGTTGAACTTCAGTTTGATTCCTCAACCGGACGAATGACCTCAATGAATATCTCCGGACGCGAATATATAGCCGACGGACAAGGGCCGCAATTTGATAATCACCGATGGATAGAGAATGACCGATTTACCGACACCTCCACCGGCCTTGATTCCTTAGGTGAGGTTGAGATGATTGTCTCTTCACCTGATTCTACTGAGGTTGTGACAAGGCGAAGCGGATCGATTGCTGACCAGCACATAACCTATACTCTCCACCCCTCGGGAGTGGTGGATATGACGGTAACTGTAGAGCCTAAAAGTGCCGACTTGCGTCGTGCCGGTGTAAGCTTGGCTTTGGATTCAGCTCTCAATCAGATAACCTACGTGGCTCACGGGCCTCTTTCCAACTCCAACGACCGCCTGGACGGCGCTCCGGTAGGAATGTATACAACCACACCCGCAACTATGGGTGAGCACTACGTCAAACCCCAGTCGACCGGAAATCGCGAGGGGCTGCGCCGTGCCATATTTACAGATGCTTCAGGTCAAGGACTTTGTATAGAAACCGAGGGACGCGTCAACTTTTCGGCGCTTCCTTGGACCGATGCCGATCTGATGAACGCCATGCATGAATGGGAGCTTACGCCTCGCCCCTATACGGTGTTGCATCTCGACGGAGCCATGCGAGGTGTGGGAAATGCCTCATGCGGCCAGGATGTCGACACTCTGCCGGTGTACCGAGTGGTCGGCGAGCCGGTAAGTTATCGTATCCGTTTCACTCCAGTAACTAAAGACTAAACCATGCATAATAAAGTTATACTTCTTTCCCTTTCATTGTTGGCGCTCTCATGCGCCGACTCTTCAAAGGCTTCTTCATCGCCCGGACAGCCCGACTCTGTTTCGGCAACAACTGAGAGCTCCACGGTTATGGAAAATGACCAGCCGCAGCCTAAAAGCATAGGCAAGCAGGTTGTGGATCCGTCAAAAGCTAATGCGGGCGGGTCCGACCCCGTTGCCGGCCCGCGGGCACTTTTGGAAGCGTATCCCGATTTTATTTCCTCCGTTGAGGATAATAAAGTGAACTTTCGCGATGGGACTTCGCTCACTTATGATGACGGCAGAATCAAGGATTTTGACACTCTGCTCGATGACGGTGATGTGGAGGATATGTTTTTTGTGCGTTATGACGCTGGGGTGACTCCTCCGGAGTATCTGCATGATGCAGGGCGCTCGCGCAGCGAAGCTCTGTTTAAGAAAATGTATGGCAACTCAGCGGGGGCAGTAAAATCCAAGTTGGTGAAGGTGCCGTGGTTTGGCAAAACCGTGGAATTCACACCCGTCAATGGTGCGGCCGATTCGTTGCGCAAAGTGGCGGCGGAGATAGCCAAGTACCCCGAATTGCGTAAATATCTTGACTCATCAGGAACATTTTATTGGCGTCCTGTGAGAGGTGCCAAGCGTCAGAGTGCGCACTCCTACGGGATTGCGTTTGACATAGCGGTTCCGTATTCCGATTATTGGCTTTGGAAAAACAAAAATGCGAAGGAAACCTCAAAGATAGTGTATGCCAACAAATTTCCGCAGCAGATTGTGGAGATTTTCGAACGGCATGGCTTCATTTGGGGTGGAGCATGGTATCATTATGATACTATGCACTTTGAATTCCGACCCGAGATTCTGGCATATTCGCGCCTCACGCGCTGAGGTCACGGCAGATACACCCGCAGCATTACTCGCTGTGAGAAGTTCATTGCTTTACCGGCGAAATTGAAGTTGAGTGAAGCCTGGATGTCCATGAAACGGTTGCGATAAAGGTGAGCGTATACATCAAGCCGATCGTAGAATTTTGCCTTGTAAAATGGCTCACCTTGGTATAATAAACCGCCGAAGGAGTCGTAGTTGGGAAATTGGCGGCCGCCGAAGTAGAAACTGTTTTTAAGCCCCAGCCAGCGCCATTCGCCCACGGCTTCTATCCATGCCCCAACAGGAGCGTGCCATACGTTTCCATTCGCACGGTCGCGCTCTATGGTCAACAGCGGACCGCCTCTCACAATCAGGCTGTCAAGGGGTGTGCGGCCCTGCAGGTTGACTCCAGCATAAGGGTTGACTATGAAATTATCCACCACATACTCATTTTCCGGTGCATCTTTACGTCGGGCAAGGTGGTTCATCATGGCATGGCCGCCAATGAAGAAGGGATTATCGTGTCTGGGGTGCCAACGTCCGTGAAACACTATGTTGAATGCTTCGCGCTGTTCCTTTGTTTGCATACCGCGCCAGTCAAGGTAAAGATCCGCGAACCCTCTTTCTCGCCGGTATTGCACTAAGAGCCCTCGGATATTGTTCTGCATATAGCTCAGAGAATCACTCCAAAGAAAGCCGGGCATCTCTTCTGTGAGTTGCCGCCGTGGAAACATACCCATGGAAAAACTCCAAGGGTTGTCGGCGGGAGCGCCATCGTGGCGGAAATAGAGGGTGGGGGAGAGACGATGGCCTTCCCATTCGCATCCAATCGGCTGTTTCCATACCACCCCTCCCGCAATCCTATCCGTTGGGGTGAACTTCAATCCCACCTCCGGTGCAAGGGAGGTGAACAAATATGTTTTGGATGAGGAGTAGGATTGGTCCCCTTCTCGGTTATCGAATACGGCGCCGAAATCCACCGCCCAGGTAGGTTTCAAGGCTTGCGCGTTGAACGCATGCAAGGCCACTGCAAGCAATATGGTGATTCTATATTTCATGACTGATGCAAAAGTAGCCATTATTTCCGTATGACAGCCGTTTTAAGACTCGTTTGTATGGAAAATTTCAATTTATTGAGGTGATTTCGCGCTTTTCATGAGAATTATACTTAGCAGAAATGGTCCTGAAGGCAAAGTGGATAAAACGGACTGGCTGAAAAAAGTGTCTTTTCTTTAAATTTGCATACACTAATCAAATCCATGACATACCAAAAACAATCTGACTTATGAAATTGAAATCAGTGCTTAAACTTGCCCTGAGCGCCGTTCTTTTTGCAGGACTCGGTGCGGGTACAATTGCAATCTCAACCGTAGAGGCTTCCGCAGCTACAGCCGCGAAAAAGAAAACAACACGAAAGAAAGCAGCGGCATCCGTTTCGCTTGCCAATAAAACTTTCAAAGGCGTGTACTATACTCAGGGAGAGCAGGAAGTGGAGATCTACTTTTACCAACAAGGACTTGTGTGCAGTGTGAACATCGATGGAAACGTATCGCAAGGCACTTACAAAGTCACCGGCAAGAAAGTGACAATCAAGTATTGGGAGGGAGCTGAGATGACCTGGACCTTTGATATAAAAAACAACGGTACCAAACTCTACTACGAAGAAAGCACTCCCCGCCACGTTTACGAGTGCGAACTCAATCTGGTAAAATAACCCGAATGTAGAGAAACTGTTATAAGTAAGTGTTGGAAATTAGTTTATACTATCCTTCACGCATCTCAAACTGATTTCCACCCTTACTCATCAGTCATTATGGAACCCCATAAATCCTTCTTCGTAAAGCCGGCACTCAACTTGATATCCATAAATTATAATATAAATTAATTTCCAATACTTACTTAACGGCAGTTCTTATCTTTCATTACGGAGGTGAAGTGACACGCAGGCACTTCACCTCTGCTCTATATTGACCGTCAAAGCTAAACGGAAAGTTGCACTTGGGAGTACGCAGCTGTTCATGGGTTTGGGTGACCCGATTTTTTTTGTTAATTTTGCACATTGAAATAAAGTGCAAAAACTTATGGCTACTAATATTTTAGAACTCAGCGAACAAGAGATAGTGCGTCGTGGCTCACTTGATGAGATGCGTCGCCGTGGTATCGACCCTTATCCCGCTGCGGAATATTCCGTTACCGGTCACACAAAAGAGATTAAAGAAAACTTCTCGGATGAGGCTCCTCGCCGCGAAGTGAGCATCGCCGGCCGTATCATGAGCCGTCGCATCATGGGTAAGGCCTCATTCCTGGAGCTTCAGGACTCGGAGGGAAGAATCCAAGTGTATGTGAGCCGTGACGATTTGTGTCCCGGTGAAGACAAGGACCAGTACAACGTGGTGCTCAAGAAACTTCTCGATATTGGTGACTTTATTGGGGTGAAGGGCTACGTGTTCCGCACTCAGATGGGTGAAATCACCGTACATGCCGAAGAGATCACGGTGTTAGGCAAATCGCTCCGTCCGCTCCCCATTGTGAAGGTTAAGGATGGCGTTACGTATGACGCTTTCGATGATCCTGAACTCCGCTATCGCCGCCGCTATGTTGACCTGGTGGTCAATGATGGTGTTAAAGATATCTTTATCAAGCGTACCAAGGTTTACAATTCCATGCGCGAGTTTTTCAATTCGCATGGTTACATGGAGGTGGAAACACCTATTCTGCAGGCTATTCCCGGCGGTGCATCTGCTCGCCCCTTCATTACACACCACAATGCGCTTGACATTCCCCTGTACATGCGTATTGCCGATGAGCTTTACCTGAAGCGTCTGATCGTTGGCGGTTTCGAGGGTGTTTATGAATTCTCGAAGAATTTCCGAAATGAGGGTATGGACCGCACTCACAATCCTGAATTCACCTGCATGGAGATCTATGTGGCCTACAAGGATTATAACTGGATGATGCAGTTCACCGAGCGCCTTCTTGAGAAGATTTGTCTGGATGTTAACGGAACGACAGATGTGAAAGTGGGCGACAATATTATCTCCTTCAAGGCTCCTTTCCGTCGCGTGACTATGATCGAGGCCATCAAGGAACACACCGGAATAGACATTACCGGAATGAACGAGGAACAGCTACGCGACGTGTGCCGCCAGCTTGACATTGAAGTTGATGAGTCGCTGGGCAAAGGAAAGCTCATTGACGAGATTTTCGGTGAAAAATGCGAAGGTACCTATATTCAGCCCACATTCATTACCGACTACCCCATAGAGATGTCGCCTCTCACGAAGCGTCATCGTGATAACCCTGAGCTCACTGAACGTTTCGAGCTTATGGTCAACGGTAAGGAGCTTGCAAACGCTTACTCTGAGCTCAACGACCCGATCGATCAATATGAACGATTTGTGGAGCAGATGCGTCTGGCTGAAAAGGGTGATGATGAGGCCATGATCATTGACCATGACTTTATCCGCGCTCTCGAGTATGGTATGCCGCCCACGTCAGGTATGGGTATCGGTATGGACCGTCTTGTGATGCTTATGACCGGTCAAACCACCATACAGGAAGTGCTCTTCTTCCCTCAGATGCGCCCCGAAAAGAAAGCCAAGCGCGACAATGCCGCCGCTTTTGCCACCGTAGGCGTGCCTGAAGAATGGGTTCCTGCGCTGCATAAGCTCGGGGTCCTTACCGTGGCTCAGCTTGGAACCACTGCATCGGCCGGCAAGCTTCAGCAGGATCTCTGTGGACTTAACAAGAAATTCAAACTTGAACTGAAGAATCCCACAGTGGATGAGGTGAAGGCCTGGGTTGAGTCTGCAGCTCCCGCAGAGGGCGAAACGGAAGAGTGATAAAACCTGACAATGCCATCAATTGTTGTTACAGCATGAGTTTTCCCGGTAAAATAGCGGTTATGGGCGGTGGCAGCTGGGCCACTGCACTTGCCAAGTTGCTCGTTGACAACGGAAATGACATTGTGTGGTACATGCATAGGCAGGACCGCATAGACAGTTTCATGGCTTCGGGCAGGAATCCCGCATATCTGAGCGACGTGAAATTTGACCTGCGGCATATCACATTCACAGCATCCATCGATGAGGCGGCGCGGATGGCCGATACAGTACTGTTGGCTATGCCGTCGCCCTATTTCAAGAAACAGATCTCGGGAATCACTACCGATATATCATCCAAGGCCGTAGTATCGGCCATAAAGGGTATTGTCCCTGATGACGAGATGGTGATTTCCGACTATATGGAGAGCCATTTCGGCATAAATTCAGGGCGAAGCCTTGTTGTGTCGGGGCCTTGCCATGCCGAGGAAGTGGCCATGGGGCGCCGCAGTTTCCTTACGGTGGGGTGCAATGATATCTATCGTGCCGAGCAGTTTGCGCATGTGTTGCGCGGTCCGGCTCTTACCACTGTCACATCATCCGATGTGCTCGGGATAGAGTATGCTGCGGTGTTGAAAAATGTCTATGCCATTTGCGCCGGCATTATACACGGTTTGCGCTCCGGCGACAACTTCCAGGCCATGCTCGTGAGCAATGCCGTGATGGAGATGCAACGCTTTGTAAGTGCTGCCTCACCCCGTGAACGCAATATTTGCGACTCGGTTTATCTTGGCGACCTTCTTGTCACGGCCTACTCCCGCTTCAGCCGCAACCATAATTTTGGCGTTATGATTGGACGCGGTCTTTCCGTTAAAGCTGCCAGAATGGAGATGGTGCAGACAGCCGAGGGTTATTATGCCGCAAAATGCATTCACGACATCAATCGCCGTTACCGGGTGACGATGCCCATCTTGGAGGGCGTCTATTCAATTCTTTACCATGGAGCTTCGGCAGAAAAAGCCGTTGCTGAAATGGCCGATACTTTTATTTGACATTAACCTCATAACTGTAATATCAAAATGGAAAAACTTACTTTCTCCAACACTGACACACTGGTTGTCAACCAGTCACAGATTGATGCCCTGCTCCCGGAAGCCCGTGAGGCTATGGCAAAGGTAGAAAATGGCACCGGCGCCGGAAATGACTTCCTTGGCTGGGTGAATCTGCCCTCGGAAATACCTGCTTCACTCCTTGAGGATATCGAGAGCACTGCCCGCAAATTGCAGGACAAGTGCGAAGTGGTTGTTTGCATCGGTATTGGCGGTTCCTATCTTGGCGCCAAGGCTGTTATTGAAGCGTTGAGCGACTCATTTGCCGCTTACCGTCACGAACCCAAGTCAACTAAGGTAGTTTTTGCCGGACAGAATATCGGCGAGGATTATCTCTATGAACTCATGGGTTATCTGGCCGATAAGAAATTCGGTATCGTTGTGATTTCCAAGTCAGGTACCACCACCGAACCTGCCATTGCTTTCCGCTTGCTCAAAAATCAGCTTGAGGAGCGTGTGGGCAAGGAGGGCGCAGCCGAACGCATCGTGGCTATCACCGATGAGCATAAGGGTGCTTTGCGCCAAATGGCTACCGAAGAGGGATACAAGACTTTCGTTATCGCCGATAATGTGGGCGGACGCTTCTCCGTGCTCACCCCTGTGGGCCTTCTCCCAATCGCAGTTGCCGGTTATGACATCAAGGCTCTTGTAGAGGGTGCCAAGGCTATGCAGGAGGCAACCACATCGCAGGATTTTGCCACCAATCCGGCTCTGCTTTATGCAGCCACACGTAATGCACTTTATCGTGCCGGCAAAAAGATCGAGATCCTTGTGAACTATAATCCAAAGCTCCATTACGTTGGAGAATGGTGGAAGCAGCTTTATGGCGAAAGTGAAGGTAAGGATGGCAAGGGCATTTTCCCGGCTGCTGTTGATAATTCCACTGATCTCCATTCCATGGGACAATGGATTCAGGATGGCGAGCGCACCATCTTTGAAACTGTGATTTCAGTTGCTGCTCCGCAGCATGAAGTGCTCATACCAACTGATAATGATAACCTTGACGGTATTAACTTCCTTGCCGGAAAGAAAGTGGATCAAGTGAACAAAATGGCCGAATTGGGCACACGTATAGCTCACGTGGATGGAAAAGTACCCAATCTTTCTATCACCATTCCGGCACTTCGCGAGCAGTATCTCGGTGAGCTTATCTATTTCTTTGAGAAGGCTTGCGGTATTTCAGGCTATATGCTTGGCGTGAATCCCTTTAACCAGCCCGGTGTAGAGGACTACAAGCGCAATATGTTCGCGCTTCTCGGTAAGCCCGGCTACGAACAGCAGACCGCTGAAATAAAGAAGCGCCTCTCATAAGGGAGACGCTTACTCTGAACTCTTCAACCGGAGTGGTTGTGGGCTTGCCGCCTCACGTCCGCTCCGGTCTCTTTTTTGTCTAAATTTTGTGAAACAGGGTTAGTAATAGGATATGGTGCGCTTTTGGGTGCCGGAGGTGGTGGATGTGTTTCCGTTTGAATCAGTCGAAGTGCGGCGGTAGCTGCGACTTGTCCAGTTGCCATGTGAATCACGGCGTTCGTTGGAGAAGTTGTAGATAATGTACTTACCGTTGCTGTAGATGGTTTGGGTGGCCAAGGACCCATCGGGATTGTAGGTGAACTCAACCTCATGATTGCGGTTTGTGTCGCTCATAGTGGTGACATTGTTGCCATCCCAAGTGTAATAAATTGTACCCGGGCCGTTAGGTCCTTGCGAATAGGACTCAGCCACAATGCGCCCCTCAGAGTCGCGGCGGAATGTGCGTGGGCCCAGTTCATCGTTGTAATTGCCTGTCCAGCTCCCCTCACGGTCAAAGGGGAGCGTGGCTCCCCATTGGTTCTTGCATGATTTCACGGGCCCTGAGAGGTTGTGGAATCCAAGGTCGGGCGTTGCATAACCATCGGGCAGCACACTCTTTGCAGTTGGGGTTTTAGTATTTGCCTCATAACCGTATGTGTCGGCTTTCTTGGGGTTGTCCGTCTCTTCAGTGTCTTCGGGGATTATGGGGCGGTCAATGGCCGGCGTAGAGTCGCTTTCCAAGCTTTTATAGACCAGGAAACCGGCCACACCAAGTGCTATTACGAGAAGTGCGATGGTGAGCCATATCCACACCGGCGTGCCGGTATTGGCCGGCTTTCGGTCATATCGGTCTGTTATAGGCGGTGTGTAGCCGTGGTTTATGTCGTTGACCGGGGTTGATGGTGGAGGAGGTGGCAGAACCACTCCTTTTATCACTGTTTCGTCATTGTTGAGGCGAGTCTCATCGCCAGCAGTTTGCGTCATGACAGTTGGATGCACGGGTTGCTCTTCCAGCTTACGCACTCCGGCCGATGCCACTTCCACGCCTTCAGCTTCAGCAATGGATTTGAGGGCTATGTAGAGTTGCTGGGCGTTAGGCAGACGGTCCATGGATTGAAATGCCATAGCGACCATTATGAGGTTGCGGAGTCGCTCCGGTGTATCGCGAGGTATCATGGCATTGATGGAAGCGGGTGAAACTTCCACTGCGCGCGGCGGAGTCTTGCCGGTAAGGCAGAACAGAATAGTGGCTCCGAGCGAGTAAACATCCACAGTGGGGGAGAACGTTGTTATGCCTGAATATTGTTCGATGGGTGCGTACCCGTCGGAGAATCCGGTGACTGCGAGCGTGGCTGTTGCACTTCCATCGGGGTTATAATGTTTCGCGAGCCCGAAGTCGATCAATACCGGGCGCACGGTACCTCCTTCATCATCGGCAAGCATTATGTTGGAGGGCTTTATGTCAAGGTGAGTGAACTTGTTTTTGTGAAGCGTGGCCACGGCCTCGATCACTGGCATCATGATGGAGAGAGTTTCGCCGGCCGACAGATGTCCATGTTCAAGCACATATTGTTTCAGAGTTCGCCCCTGGAGATACTCCATGACATAATAAGCCGTGTTGTTTGCCTCGAACACCTCGTTGACGGTTACGATATTGGGGTGCAGCCCGGCAATGCGTTGAAGACACTGGGCTTCCTCGATAAACTCCCTCAGCGATGTTCTCACACGGTCGCTTGCAGTAGAGCTGAAGGTGATGCCCGATGTGGTGGCAGAACGTTCGCAGTCGGCTGCAGGAAAGTGTTCTTTTATGGCAATCGGGGCGCGTGAGGTGATGTTGCGCAGGCGCGTGGGCACTGACGCTTTGTACGTGATTCCGAAGCCCCCGGCACCAATCACGCTTTCAATTGTGTAGATGTCGGTAGTGGACTTTAGTCTGGTTCCGGATGGTAGTGCTTTGTCGGTCATGGATTGGAATGAGTTGAGAGTGAGGTTATTCGGTTGTTTCGGCTTGCAACTGTGCGGCTGCCTTGGCCTCCTCCGGATCTATTCCGGCAGCCTTGGCGGCGCGGTCAACCGTTTCTCCAAGGGAGATGGCAGTGGCCTGAAGGCGTTCCATCTGGCTGTCGGAAATCTGGTCGGCATATTGCTCGAGAACCATTGAGTACATTTCGATGTATGGAAACTGCTTGATGTAAAGATTCTCCACGGAGTCGAACTGCTCCGGCGTTTTCACATCTTTGAGCTTTTCAGTTGTCCAACGGTCAGCCTCGGCGAAGTAGGCCACTATTGTGTCAATCTCCTCAGGGTAGAGGGGCATACCCTCTGATGCTTTCCAGGCTATGAGTTGATGCGCGTCAAGATTCTCGAGAGCAGGAATGGGGGTTTCAGTGGAGTCTGCGGCGGCCTTGTCGCCGGAAGTGGAATTACCGCACGATGCCGTAAGAAGCATCAGAGCGCATGCTGCGAGTGTGGAAACTATATTCTTCATCGGATCAGAATTTTTTGCCGGACACAGCTTCCTGCGCCTGAGTCCTCATAGAGGCCATGCGTTGAGTCTGCTCGGCTGAAAGATTTGGGAAATCCCGGAGTAATGCAGTGTTGAACGCATCGACCAGCGGGTATTGTTTCTGAATATCGGCTTCAACGAACTCCATGTCGCCAACAGATCGGGTGGCTTTCAAGCGGGGAATCATGGCATCGGTGGCCGTCTGGAGATAGTCAAGCATCACATCGTAGTCCGATGAGTTCAGCGAACTGTCGGCTGCGATTTTTTCTGCCACTTCATCAGGAGTTGCCGATGAGCAGCCGACCACGATGGCAGCGGTGCCGAGTATCAGGAACAAAAGAAGTATCTTGCGAAACATTAGCGTGATAATTACATGTGGGAGGCTGAAAATGCAAATCTACGCGAAGTTAAGCAAATTTTTGCCTACCTCCAAAGCAAACCACATTTTTGGCTCGCAAATGCCCGCAAGAGGCCGGAGTGCGACTTATTGGAGAATCTTGACTCCGCAGGTGGTGACATCGAGAGTTACAGGAACACTCTCCACAAATGGAATTATGCGCGGACCGTGACCGAAAGGCACTCCGTAGGCTACCGGGTAATCATATTCGGCCACCATATCGCGGATCATGGCTTCCATAGAGCGACCGTCAACATCCGGTGAATATTCCGTGAAAGCGCCTACAATTAGCCCTTTCAGCTTTCCTAAAACGCCTGAGAGCTTCAACTGATAGAGCATTCGCTCAATCTTATACACTGGCTCGGAAACGTCCTCTATGAACAGAATGGTGTCGGGCTTGAACATGTCAAAGGGAGTGTTGACAAGTCCGGCCAAAACGGCCATGTTTCCTCCGAGCAAGGTGCCGGTGGCTTTGCCGGTGCGGTTATATTTATGGGGAGCGACGGTATAGGAGGGCATCTCCCCTTTGAGTATGTCGATGAGGGCTTGTGAGTCGTCGTCGCGTGCACCGGTACGGGCTATGTGGCGTGCCATCGGGCCGTGGATGGATGCAATGCCGTGGCGATGCATCAGTGCATGAAGAGCCGATATATCGCTGAAGCCTATGATCCACTTGGCGTTTTCGCGCAAAGGGAGCTTATCGAGCCGTTCCAGGAGATGCACGGCTCCATATCCGCCACGGGAGCAGAGGATAGCTTTGACCTCAGGATCGAGAAGGGCTTGCTCAAGATCGTCGTATCGTTCTTCCGGAGTGCCGCTGAATGTTGCATAGCGACCGAATGCATGGGGGGAAGTGTATGGTTCCCATCCAAAATCCTGAAGCACGGGTAGTGCGTTGTAAACGTTTTGGGCGCGTGTCACTCCTGCGGGCGACACAATTGCAATCTTATCCCCCTCTTTAAGCGGGGCCGGAATTATGACTTCGTTATCCATTATGGGATCAGTTGACTTGTACGTCGATACCTTCGGCGCGGATTATGGTGGCTATTGACTCAAGTTTCTCGCGCGACACTTTGCGGAGGGTCTTGCAGGGGGTGGTGCGGTCAATCGAGTAGAGCATTACCGATGCAGGCTTAATTCTGCGGTATGCTTCCAGAAGAGCCGAAACCTCAGTGTCAGTGGTGTTGTCAATGGTTTGACCATCAATCTCTCCCTGAAGGATCATTGTCTGCACTATGGCCTGCCCGGCAAATTGTGAAATTCCCTCTATGGCTTTCTCCACAGTAAAGGCAGGTGAGGTCGGTCGGTCAAGCAGACGCATGGTTGATTCCACAGCTGAGTCGAGTTTAAGGATATTGTTGTCAACTCGTGCCAGTGCGCGGCAAACATCCGGACGGTCAAGGCGAGTGGAGTTGCTAAGCACGCTTATCTTGACATCGGGGAAATAGCGGTTGCGCAGCGCTATGGTGTCATCTATCACTCCTTCAAAGTCGGGATGGAGAGTAGGTTCGCCATTGCCCGAGAAGGTGATCACATCGAGGTTTTCGCCTTTTTCCTTCATCGAGCGGAGTTTTTCCTCCAACAGCGTAGCCACCTCCCGGCGCGAAGGCAGTCCTGCGCGTCCAGGTCCCTGAGCATTGAAGCCAGCCTCGCAGTAGAGGCAATCGAAGGTACATGTTTTCCCATCTACCGGTGATAGATTCACTCCAAGCGAAGTGCCCAGGCGGCGTGAATGTATGGGTCCGAAAATGGTGGAATGGAAAAGTACGGTCTGCATCCTGATGCTATTTTTTCTTCACATCAACTTTTACAGTGGCGGGAAGAGAGTTGTTGCGTTCATCAACGGCTTCAATCACTTCATGGGCCAGATGCATGAATGCATGGCCGGTAATGGTGTCGCGGAGCGCTATTGGTGCACCTCCGTCGGCATCGTCGCAAATGCTGCCCACCAAGGGTATTTGGGCAAGGAGACGTATGTTGAGCTCGCGAGCTAGTTCAACGCCTCCGTCACGACCAAATATATAGTAACGTTCATCGGGGTGCTTTTCGGGAGTGAACCAGGCCATGTTTTCCACAAGTCCGAGCACAGGAACATTGACCTTGTCGGAGGTGAACATCGCAATCCCTTTACGTGCATCGGCCAACGCTACTTGCTGAGGTGTGCTTACAACCACAACGCCGGTTAGGGCCAGTGTCTGCACCAGTGTGAGGTGTATGTCGCTGGTTCCGGGAGGCATGTCGATGAGGAAATAGTCGAGTTCGCCCCAGTCGGCTTCTTCAATAAGCTGCCGGAGCGCGTTGGAGGCCATGCTGCCGCGCCAGAGCACAGGAGCGTTTTTATCTACAAGAAAACCTATGGATAGGAGTTTCACTCCGTAGCGTTCGGCCGGAATTATGAGCTGGCGTCCATCCACCTCGTGCATGTAGAGCTCGGCATCTTCAAGTCCGAACATCTTTGGCATTGATGGGCCGAAAATGTCGGCGTCAAGGAGGCCAACCTTGTAGCCTTCGCGGGCCAGAGCCACGGCGAGATTGGAGGCTACGGTGGATTTTCCAACGCCACCTTTGCCCGACGAAACTCCTATGATGTTTTTCACGCCCGGGAGCAACGGAGGCTTAGGTGCGGCCGCCTGCGGCACGATGGTGTTGACCGTGACCTCCACCTCAGGGGATATCTGAGTGTGGATAGCAGCCTCGGCACTTTTCACGAGCGAGCGCATGAATGGGTCGGTGGGCTTTTGAAATATAAGCGAAAAGCTTACTTTGTTGCCGTCGATGCGGATGTCGTCGGCCACCATTTCAAGTTCAACTATGTTTTTCCCGTTTCCGGGGTAACGCACGGTTGAGAGTGCGTCAATTATGAGTTGGGGATAAAGTCGTTGCATTTTCAATCAGGTTTGTTGCAAAGTTCCGGACATTGTATTTGTCCGCGCGAGAAGCTGCGGTAGGTGTCACGTTCAATTTCAATGTCGGGCTCCGCAAGTGGAGTGTTGTGTGGGAGAGAGAATGCTATGTACTTGATGGTCAAGCCACGATCAAGCCATTGCTGTTCATAGTAAGTGCGTATGTCCAGTATGGGATCGCCTGCATGCGAGGCGTAGAGGTCGGCCGTGTCAGCCAAAACGGGAAATTTGTTCAGCGAAGCCATCTCACGTGTGTAAGTGTACAGGAATGGGCTGTCGCTTTTGAGATTGATTCGTGCGTCAGGCGCGGTGACTTTGCGGTAAAGCTCCATGAAGCGGGTGGATGTGAGGCGTTTCCTCACTTTTTTCATCTGCGGGTCGGGGAAAGTAATCCATATTTCGGCCACTTCGCCGGGGGCAAAGAAGTAGGGTAGAAGCTCAATGTCAGTGCGGAGGAAGGCCACATTTGTGAGGCCAAGATCACGGGCTTGACAAGCGCCGGTCCACATGCGGGCTCCCTTTATGTCTATGCCTATGTAGTTGCGGTCAGGGTATTGGCGGGCGAGCCCTACGGTGTATTCACCTTTGCCGCATCCCAGTTCCAGCACTATGGGGTTGGAGTTGTGGAAGAATTCCTCATGCCAGTGTCCGCGCAGAGGAAAACCCTCTTGCTGAAGGCGTGCCCAAGGATATTGGAGAACGAGGTCAATCTCCTCCATCTCTTTGAATTTCTTTAGCTTGTTTTTGCCCATGAGTTCGTAATGGTGTTATTAATGCAAATTTACAACAAATTCAGTGATTTGCAAAATCCCAAAATCCACGGCCGCCACCCCGTTATCGCATTGCAGATTGCATGAATGTAGGCACAAACTGGATACCGAGTATGGCAGCAATGCGGAAAAAGCTCGAAAGTTGAATGTCTGCTTTCCCATTCTCCACACGAGCGATATAGCTCTGCTCGCGGCCAAGCTGTTCGGCTACTTGCTTCTGGGTTAGGTTAAGTTCCTTACGGCGTTCACGCAGCATATTGCCATAGAACCATGCGAGCGATTCCTCATCAAATTTTTGGCGTTCGGGCATGCCTTGTTTGCCATAACGCTTGTCAAGGTCATCGTTGACAGTCGGCAGTTTTGATATTTTTTCAAGGTCAAACTTCTTCATCATTTCAGATTATTTAAAATCGATTCGGCGATTTTGATGTGTTTGCGGTAATCTTTGTTGTCTTTCTTCAAGAAACCATTAAGAAGGATTATGTTCTTGGCTTCGATAACATTCTCATGATCAATGGCGAAAAGTATGGTTCTATATTCATTTGTTCCTAGCGATACTCTCATTTCATAAAGATCTGTGTTTTCCAGGTGTTTTACGAACTTCGTGGAAACACTATAGACAGTTGCAATGACGTTCATTACATAGTCCATCTTAAGCTGTACCTTTTGAGGCAAAGAATTAAAGAAATCCTCATATTCCGGCGTCTTGTATATGGTTCTAACATATTTGGGTACTTCCGCTTTCTCATTCATGCCGCAAAAATAACTAATTAGTAATATTTAAACAACTATTTTCGTTAATAGTTTTTATGTACCGGGTTCAGTTATACGGAAAAGAAGTGCCCGTGATCCTGGAAGAAGCATTCCTACTCAGAATCATGGACAATATGATTTCGCAAAAATACGCGTTAATATTCATCTGGGTTAAGAATTTCTCCCTCTATTTGAGCAGAAACCTTTACATTACTACCTATTTTAGTGAAGATTTGTTTTTTTAGACGGTTGGAAAGGTCGCGAATCAAAATGTCAAATTTACCATTTCTAACTCGAAATTGTTTCATGTCAGATCTCTCACATGTTTTGGGTGTCCATCCCCACATGTACAAGCCTGTCCCTAATCCCTGGATTGCGGCAAATTGTTTAAGGACACCGTCATTGCATACGTATACTCCGAAACAATCATTAGGTTCGATAGCCCTAATGATATAGAACGTTGTTTCGTAGTCATCTATTTTTGATTCACTATACAACGGGCTCTTCTGAGTCAATGTATATTTAATGGCCCATACACCCTCTATAGGTGATAAAGAATCTTTTGATTCTCTGAAATAAGACTCTATATCCTCACAGTCAGTGAATCTGTACGTTTTTACCCAAGGTACTTGTGCGGAAGAGACCAGGGTTAAACAGATCTCACAGATGAATAATAAAAAATATGTTAGTTTTGGCTTCATAGGTCGTTAGCCATCTCAGTATTGGTGATTATAACAAAGAGAAACAATAACACATCGGGAAATGGCCCGATGTGTTTATTATCAAGTTATTTCAAATACTCTCTTACAGGGCCAGACGGTAAATCTGCTCTGTGTCGGCGGGCGTGAGGGTGAAGTAGCCACCTATGCGTTCCCCTTTGTTTTCATGGAGCTTTTGTACAAGAAGGGGGATGTTGGGCTTATCAATGCCCAGTTGGTTGAAAGTCACAGGCAGGCCAAGTGAAGTAAAGAAATCCTTCAGACGCCTGATTCCTTCAAGAGCTGCGGCAGTATCGTCAGGTTCATCGGTGACGCCCATTACGCGTCGGGCAAGCTGTGCTCCTTTAGCAGGGGCAACATGTGCCATGAACGACATGAATGCCGGAAGCATTACAGCAAGCCCGGCACCGTGAGTCACGCCATACACGGCGCTGATTTCATGCTCCATGAAGTGTGACACCCAATCTTCACGTCGTCCGGTACCGCATATCCCGTTATGTGCCAGCGTACCGCTCCACATTATGTTGGCGCGCGCCTGGTAGTCGGTGGGATTCGACATTACCTTAGGAGCTTCCTCCATAATTGCCATGAGGAGTCCTTCGGCAACGCGGTCGGTTACTTCTACATCGGCTGTTGGAGAGAAGTAGCGCTCGAAAATGTGGGCCATCATGTCGGCTATGCCGGCGGCTGTTTGTTCGGGCGGAAGCGTAAAGGTGAGTTCGGGATTGAGAAGAGCAAATTTGGGACGGAGCCAGAAGTCGGTGCGCAGGCTGATTTTGTGCATTCCATCAAGGAGAGTGATCACGGAATTGCCCGAGCCTTCGCTTCCCGCAGCGGGGATGGTAAGCACCACACCCAAAGGAAGCGCACTCTGAACTGTGGCTTTTCCGGCCCAGAAATCCCAAAAATCGCCATCGTAAGGCACACCGGCAGCTATGGCCTTGGCTGTGTCTATAACCGAACCGCCCCCCACGGCAAGAAGCGTGTCAATTTGCTCACGACGACATATCTCTATACCTTCGCGCACCTTAGGGTCGGTGGGATTTGGCTGCACACCACCAAGTTCACAATGATATATTCCGGCATCATCGAGTTGCAAAAGCACGCGCGCAAGCAGACCGGAGCGGAGCACTGAGCCTCCTCCATAGACCACCATGACGCGTGTGGCTGAGATTGAAAGCAATTCCTCGGCGGTATGGTTTTCGGCGCCGTGACCGAATATATATTTTGTTGGTGTACAGTAGGTGAAGTTGTCCATCGTAGGGGGAAGGATAATGAGTTAGCGGTAGAGATCAGGAGCGCAGAGGTCGGCAATTACTTGGGCAAACGCATCGGCGCAGGCATTGGCGAAGCGTGCTCCCTTTTCAGTGGTGGCCAGTGCGGGATTGCCTATGCCGGTATCGGAGCTTATGCGTGCCCAGTTACGGGGTACCCAAGCCACGCCACGACTAAGCGCTTCACCGGCAAATCCGCCGTTTCCGCCGGGACCGGCTTCGGAAAGATTGACCAATTCAGGATGATAATGCATCATTACAGAGGTTTCAAGCTCGTCGGCATGGTCGCCGGGGTTGTCGAAATATTCCTTTGCCGGAGCGGCCTTGAACCATTCGCCGGTGGCTATGAGCATGTCGGGCATGTCAACAGCCAGGTCGCGAATCATGTTTTTAAACGAGTTTCCGCCATGTCCGTTAATGATAAGCAGACGGCGAATTCCTTGATGCTGAAGTGAAGAGGCAATGTCTGTAAGTACGGCTCTTTGCGTGTCGTAGCGATAATGTATGCAGAAGGGGAGTTCACGCTGGCCGGGATTTTGTGCGCCCAGAGGAATGGCGGGAAGAACCATTGCCTCAAGTCCGAATTTCTCGCGGGCTTTGGCTGCGGCATCCACTGCGATGTCATGGCTCAGGATGGCGTCAGTGAGATAGGGGAGGTGCAGGTTGTGAGGTTCGGTGGCACCCCAGGGCAGGAGTGCTATGTCGTAGTGACGGTTACGGGTTGTCCCGTAGTTACTTATGGAGAGGTCGATGGTTTTATCTGAAATATTCATTTTTCTATGCGTATGGTCTGATTGGTGCGGATACGGGGCTTCAGCTCGCCACCGAATATGTATAGGTCGCCACGGTTACCTGGGATCACAGAAGCTCCGGCTCGAGCATTTAGCGCTCCGGTGGGGCCGGCGGTCCATTGTGAGGTGGAGGGGTTGAAGAAGAACACCGTGGGGTTGAATGCATACCAGGGGATGGGGTGGTTCAGATAATCGGGTTTCTGATCTATGAGTGCAGAGAGGAACACATCTTTGTTCACACCCCCCACCACTGCTATAGTACCGTCAGAGAGTGTGGCAGCGGCTCCTCCACCGGTGGCAACGGGAGTGCCCTCGGCGGTGACAGGTCCGGCAATTGCCGACCATTTGCCGGTAGCGGTGTCATAGCAAAGTCCGTCAAGCTCAAGGGTGGGCTCTTTACCGTCATGGCGTCCGGCAAATCCACCCCACAGATACAGTTTGTTGCCGGCCGATGCCATTACAGGCTGCACACGGGGATTGCCGGGAAGATCCTTCAGACGTTTCCATCCTTTGCCCTGATGTTCCAAATCTAATGCATATAGGGCGCGTGAGGGCTTTTCATCGGCATTACCGCCGGCCACGTAGAGAATGTTGCCACAAAGAGTAGCAGCCATGTTGTCAATGGTGGCCGGGAGCGACGGGAGTGGACGCGTTGACAAATCAGGCTTCAGGAGAGTAACCTTTTTAGTCGCTCCATCGGCAGTGGTGCCACCTATGAGGATTATGCCCTCGGGTGAAGACACAGCAGCGCCGTAGGCCAGTGGCTCTTCAAGTGATCCAATGCGGGTAAGACCGAAGTCAGTCGGGTCCATAAGATATATTCCGGAGTAGAATTTTTTCTCTGCACCGGGAGCCAGCGGGTCATCGCAGGGGAAATTGCATCCGCCGGCCACCAACATCCGGCCATCGGGCATCTTACCTGCAAAAGCAGCCGACACGCCTCGGTTATAGCCGGGTTCAAGTTCGTAGAGTTCGTTCATATTGTCTATTTCAATTTTAAAAGTCGAGGCGGGGAGGCCTTCGCTGTTCACCAGATTAGCTCGGGTGAACGGTTGCCAGCCATATCTCACATAGCGTGGCGAATTTACTTGCCGATTAGGCATGAGCATCACCTGCCCTGTGGGGAGAACGATGGCTTTGACGGGGTGAAACAGCAGGTTCTCATCGGCAATCTCAAAGGTGGCAGGGGCCAGTCCGTCGGAGGTGGAGAGTCCATGGGCATCGGTAAATGTCAGCAGCACAGTGCCGTCGCGTCCGGCTTGGGCCTTGGTGGGCAAAGGCCCATTGCTCACAACATTGCTCCGGCCATAGACGTGGTGGAGCGCCTGTCGGGCAAGTCGATCACCAACTTGACGTTTGCGCACCGGATGCACATCAAGCGAGTCACCCACGTCGGAGCTTACGGCCATATATACCTCGGGAACAGAAGCAGCGAGCCTGCGTTGGGAGTCGCGGAATGAAGGCCAGCTCGGGCGGTCGATACTGCTCAGCTGTACAAAGCAAACGGGTAATTCCGGGTTGCGGAATTCCTTACGCCAGCTTTCCACAAACATCGGGAAAAGCTGTTCGTGAAGTTCTACATTATGAGCGTTGGATTCCCCTTGATACCATATCACACCGGCTATTTCGGGGCTGCCCAATGGACGGATTCCGGACGAGAACAGGTAGCTGGGTTCATAGGGATGACGATGAGGGGCGGGAGCGTTTTTGTCGGCGCGTCCCTGTGCCCATTTCTGCACGTAATCGTTTCGTCGCCAATTGGAAAGCATTTCCGGTGTATGCTCCTCGATGGTGTTTACGTCAATCCAAGCTTCGCATGGTGCTCCTCCAACAGCGTTGCTCACTATGCCCACCGGCACATTAAGCGAATCGCGCAGCTGACGTGCGAAGAAGTATGCCACTGCCGACAGGTGGTCGGCATTTTCAGGCGACACGCTCTCCCAATGTGCAGGAAGGAAGTGTCCGAGGGTGTCAATGGCCTGGAGTACACCTGAGTCCCACGTCACGTCGTTGGTGCGGGCCACCGGACGCATGTCGTAAAAGCGCAGCAGTGGATCGCTTGAGGCAGCCACTGCTTCTTTTCCACCTTCCGCTGAGCCGAGTCCGAACTCCATGTTACTCTGTCCGGAAGCAATCCACACCTCGCCGGCAAGGATGTCGATGAAGTTGAGTGTGCGGGTGCCGTCGGTAACTGTCATGGTGTAGGACCCGTCGGCGAGAGGGGCTGTCACCACGCTCCATTGGCCGCGGTTGTTGGCCTTGGTGGTGTAGGGCACTCCATCCAAGGTGAGTGTCACTGTGGCGCCGGCATCGGCCGTTCCGCTGAGGGTGAGAGGGCGGTGACGTTGAAGCACCATGCCGTTTCCATAATAAGGCGGCATTTTCACCCCTCCGTAATTGCCGGTAATGCCGCGCAGGGCGGTTTCGGCAAGCAAGCGGTAGCCCGTTGAATCAGGATGGATTGCATCAGGCATAAGGTCCTGACGGTCGCGGAGAGGCGAGTCGAAATCAATCAGTTCCACACCCTTGAGCCGGGCCACGGCTTCTATGGCTTCCTGTTCCAGCAGACGCCATTGCCGCGTGCCGGTGCGGAAACGCGGATGTGTAGCCCCTATGGGAGTGAGACGGGCTATGATGATCCGTACGGCGGGGTTCACCTTGCGGAGTGAGTCGATGAGTGCCGAATAGTCCGGAATGAATTCATCGCTATAGTTCGGCCAGTTGCGCGGGTCGGTGTCGTTGACGCCAAGATGTATGACGGCCACATCGGGCCTCATGGCCATTGCCTGTTGAAACTCCGGCAGCTTCATGTAGGGGTTATGTCCCCGGCGCAGCAGTGTGGCGCCGTTGTGACCGAAGTTGCCCACTTCGTACTCATCACCCAAAAGGGATTGTAGCACGGCGGGATAGGATTTGGTGTCGCGCAGCTCGGCAGGCAGACCGTAGCCGTAGGTGATACTGTTGCCTATACAGGCCACTTTGGTTCGCTCGGCCATGCCGGTGACAGCCAGGGCCGTCACCGTCAAGCCGGCGATTATGCTTCGGAGTTTCATGCTAATCAAGGAATAAAGGTCGGTTGGGGCCGACCTTGAATCTTTCTGGAATTCAGAAAAGAGTTAGAATCCGGTTTTCACACTTTGTTGCAGCGGCAGAAGAAATCGATGGCATCGAGTTCGGCACGCATGGCTTCCTCTTCTTCATCGGTCATGTTCTGGAAGGGCACGCGGTTCGGTCCGAGGTCCAGTCCGATGAGCTTCATGATGCGTTTTCCGGCCACAATGTTGCCACGGTAATGACAGATGACGTTGATCACCTCCTGGGCATAATTCTGATGCTCGCGGGCACCTTCGATGTCACCATGGTTCCAACATTCGATAATGGCATTTAGCTCGCGGCCGTTGTAGTTGGTGGTACCACCTATGCCACCCTGAGCGCCACCCATGGCGAGCGAGGGGAGGATGGTTTCATCCTGACCGTGGAGCATGTCGAACTTGCCGTCTTTGTACAGGCGGCACTGATTGTACTCATACAGGCTCTCGAAAGTGTATTTGATGCCGGCAAAGTTGGGCACACGGCCATCAACCTCTTCAAGCAGCTTTATCATGGGGAGATAAGCACCGTTGAACGCGGGGATGTGATAGTAATAGAAGGGGAGCTCGGGGGCGCCGGAGGCAATCTGCTCAATGTATTTCACCAGCTCTTCCACGCGGTTGATTTTTGGGAAAGGAGGAGCCATTGCGCCTATACCCCACGCGCCAATTTCCTGGGCGTGGCGTGCAAGCTCGCGGCTGTCGCGTGTACAGCAGCTGCCCACGTGTACAATCACTTTGAATCCTTCAGGAGCGGCTTTTACCCATGCCTCGGCAATGGCTTTGCGCTCATCTGTGGTGAGCATGTAGCCCTCGCCTGAGGAGCCGTTGATGAACACTCCCTGCATGCCGTTGCTCACGAGCATGTTGCAATAAGCAGGGATAGGTTCGAGATTTATATCACCGTTTTCCAGAAACGGAGTGAAAGGTGCGTCGATAAGACCTTTGATTTTTTCCATTGTTAGCGTTCAATTATTATGTGTTGTAAGTTGGATTTTATGTTTATGCCTCTACGCTGTCAGCGGCGAGCGCATCGGCTTGTGTTAATTCCTGGTCCTTGTCGTCGAAGCGCGGACGCAGCAGAGTAAGCTGTAAAGCCAGGGCAATCAGCAGTATGCCGCCCATCAGAGCGAAACACATTCCCAGGCCTACTGACTCGGCCAAGCCGCCCAGCAGCTGGGTGGTGATGGCGCCCATGATGACTCCAAGGGAGTTCATGAACCCGTAGGCCATGGCGCGCTGCTTTGATGATACGAACTGGCATAGGATTGGCATATTGTTGGCATCAAACATTCCGTAGCCAATCCCGAAGAACAGGCCTGCCATAACGGAGAGCCATGCATTATGGGCCAATCCGATGAACACCAATGCCGGTATCATCATGGCCAGACCGATGGCACTGGTGTAGATGCGGCCGCGTACGTTGCGTTTCACCCAACGGTCGCTGATGGGGCCGCCTATCATCACGCCTATGAAGCTCGAAACGGCTATGGTGAGGGTGGCCATCGGTCCAGCCCATTCCATACTCATGTCAAGATTGTCGCGGAACAGGGTGGGGAGCCAGTTTTTTGTGGCCCAACCGGGAATGGAGCTGGAGGCGAAAAAGAATAAGATTACCCAGAATGCCATGGTGGAGAATACAACGGCAAATGACTGCCACATTGATTCGCTGTTTCGCGCTTTTGCGCTGCCGGAGGCTGCCGGAGCGGGCGAGGGTGCGCCGTGGCCTTTCTTCTCATGAAGCAAGAAAATGAGAATCACGGCGTAAACCACACCGATGATACCGAACCAATGGAATGTGGTTTGCCATGACCATGTGGTGGCCACCAGTGATCCGAATCCGCCCAAGGCCTGACCGCAATAGAGGCCGGTCATGTGCAGCCCGATGGCGAGCGAACGTCCACGTCCGGTAAAATAGTCGGCAATAAGTGAGAGGGCAGAGGGTATGTATAGAGCTTCACTGATGCCCATCACGCCACGC
>CAJUSN010000002.1:0-20521 GCA_910589095.1 uncultured Muribaculaceae bacterium | reverse complement strand
GGCGTAAGTCACGCCTGACCACACACCGAGCGACCCTACAATGAGCCATTTGCGGCTTATACGGTCGGCAACAGCACCGGAGAATGGGCTGGCTATGCCATAAACCCAGAGGAAAATGGCCATGAGAGCGCCGAAAGCCTCGGCATTACGCAGTGAAGGAATGTCCAGGGCAATGTTGCTCTGCATAGTCGAGAGCATCTGGCGGTCCATGTAGTTGAGCAGTGCTACAACCCACAGAAGGCCTACCACAACCCAGGGATAAAAGTCGGATTTTTGGTTTTTTGCAGTCATATTGATTGGTATAGATTATGGTTAGGGCAAATTTACAACTTAATTTTCCAATTACCAAGAAAAATGTTTCGGACTCACAGGTTGCCATCCGAGAGGCTGTAGCTATGCAGTCGAGTCTTATTTGAGCGAGGGGAGGGCCGAACGGAGCGATTCAAGCGTTGGCTGGCGCAGAAGCACGGTTTTGTCGGCTGAGAGAAGGTAGAGGCCGGGCATGGTGGGTATGTCGTAGAGCTCCTTGTCAAGGATTCCGGTAAGGTCGGTGCCGACGGTCCAGTTTTCAGGCATCGTGGAAGCGGTTGACTGCCATAAAGCAGGGTCGGATTCCACATACACGGCCAATACCTCAAGTCGCCCGTCGGAGATGAGTGAGTTTAGGTCAGCGTCATGACGAAGCGATGTGATCACCTCCATGCAGTGGTCGCAGTCAGGATCGTACAGCACCATGAGGAGCGCGGGTGCCATGGTTTTGTGAAGCGTTGAGGATGAGCCTGAAGCGGTGCGGTAGACAAAGTCTGCGGCGCGTGTCCCGGGTCGGTTTTTGAGAGCTGCCGCCAAACGGTAGCGTGGTTCCTCCAGCTCATATGGATCAAGTTTGAGCTTGGTCCACTCGGAGAGGAAAGTGATGTAGGCATCATCGGAGAATACAGGCGATTCCGGTTCCGACAGGTACTTGTCGATAAGCGAGTACACAAACAGTCGAGTGGGTGTGTCGGCTGTGGCACGCTGCAGGAATGAAGCGGTTATGGAGGGCAATGAGTCAGGAATGGCATGGGGATAGAGATTGACGAAGTTCACGAAGTTGCGCTCCATGAAGGGCTCTATATGGGTGGTGGCTGTATCGGTGAAGTCAAGTGCGTCCCAGAAATGAGCCAGTATGTAGGTTGCTCGCTGAGCGGGTTGCCGCAATGAATCAGGTATGGCGGGAAGTGGTAGTTCGGTCTCGGCAGTGAAAACGGAGGTGGCCGCCTGTGGCGCTGCGTTAGAGCGGCCAGCGTTGGAGCACGCCGCCATAATGGTCACTGCAAGAATGAGGAATGTGCGGTTCATTGGTTGGCTCGTATGAAGTCTGTTATGGTGAAGTCTGTGCGATAGGGGGCTGTGTCGGGCACTGTCACCACGGTCCAGTCATAGGACTTGGGGGCCCCGCTGAGAATGCGTTGGAGAAATCCGGCAATGTCATAGAGATTTGATGTCATGGGTGAGAGGGCCATGGAGTGGTCGGCACCCATCTGAGTGTGGAAAGCACCGGCACAGCCTGAGTCTTTGAAACGAGTGGCAAGATAGTGTGATCCGTAGAGACCTATCGGTCCGAGGGTGAGGGCGTCATAGGGGACATTGCAGTCGGCATCACCATGAAAGAGCATAGAGGGGCAGAACTGTGCGAGCATCTGAGGCTCGCCTTGTGAGAGGATTGCTCCGGCAAAAGTGACGCATGCGGCGTAGTTGAACCCGGCAGGGAGCGCTTCCGGTCGGTCGGTGACAAGGGTGTATTCAGCCTGCAGAGCCGTTATTGCCCCCGCGCTTGATCCTGATGCCACGATGAGCCGCGGGTCAATACCCCATGACGTGGCTTGACCAAGAATGTAGGCCGTGGCCGAGATATAGTCAGAGGTAGCTGTCTGTATTGCTCCTACAAGAGCCATTCCGAACTGCTGGATGCCATCACTTCCGGATTGGGGGGTAAAAGAGGCCAGAGTGGTCCGATAGTCGATTGTGCACACAACATAGCCACGCTCGGCCATGAATCGGAAATAATCCTGATAACGAGCGTCGTTGCGCTCCCCGTGAGTGAATCCTCCGCCAAAAGCGAAGATGATACATGGGTCGCCTTTGCCGGTACGGTTGGTGTCGGCATAGCGGGTGAGCTTCAGGCCCTCGGCAGGGTTGTAGGTGAAGTCGGTTGTTTCAACTGCGGCCTGTGAAAGGAGAGTGCCGAGCAATACGGCTGCTGCCGAGAGAATCCGGCGGAGATAGCGGGGTGTCATAATCAGGAGTTGGGGTCAGTGGTGTCTGTATCGGGCTCCGTAGCGTCGGCTTCGGAATAGGTGGGGAAGAGAAAATCGTTGTAAGGGAAGCGGGTGAGGTGTATTTCCTTGGCTTTGTCGTAGAGCAAACGTTTGAGCCGGTCTATGCCGATGCCTTTCTTTGCTGAGATGAACACGGCATTATCGCCGAGCTTGCCCATCCACGTGTTTTCCAACTCTTCGAGCGAGATGTTTTCGCGGCTCACCGGTGTCAAATCATCCTCATCCTTGGGCTTATACGTAAAGGCGTCGATTTTATTGAACACCATGATCATAGGTTTTTCCGAACCGCCGCACACATCGGCCAGGGTGCGGTTCACAACCTCGATCTGCTCCTCGAAGTTGGGGTGGGAGATATCCACCACGTGGACAAGGACATCGGCCTCGCGCACCTCATCGAGCGTTGATTTGAACGATTCCACAAGGTGAGTGGGGAGCTTGCGTATGAATCCTACGGTGTCAGTGAGCAGGAAGGGGAGGTTGTCAATAACCACCTTGCGCACCGTTGTGTCAAGCGTGGCGAAGAGCTTGTTTTCAGCAAAAACATCGCTTTTACTCAAGAGGTTCATGAGTGTTGACTTCCCAACGTTGGTGTAACCCACCAGCGCCACACGGGTGAGCTTGCCTCGGTTTTTACGCTGCACAGCCTTCTGCTTGTCAATGTCGCGGAGTTCAGCTTTGAGGCGGGCAATGCGGTCAAGTATTATACGGCGGTCAGTTTCTATCTGTGTTTCACCCGGTCCGCGCATACCGATACCACCTCGCTGGCGTTCGAGGTGTGTCCACATTCGGGTGAGTCGGGGCAGCAGATATTGGTATTGGGCAAGTTCCACTTGAGTCTTGGCATTGGCCGTCTGCGCCCGCTTGGCAAATATGTCGAGGATGAGGCTGGTGCGGTCAAGGATTTTCACCTTGAGCTCGCGTTCGATGTTGGCCACCTGCTTGGATGAGAGGTCATCGTCGAAAATTACCATGCCTATGTCGTTGTCCTCGATGTATTGGCGTATCTCCTCCAGCTTGCCTTTACCCACGAATGTGCGTGAATCGGCCTGGTTCATACGTTGCAGGAAACGGCGTTCGGTGACAGCGCCGGCTGTGTCGGCCAGGAATGCAAGCTCATCGAGATATTCGTTGGCGCGCTCCTCACTCTGACGCGGGGTGATTAGCCCTACAAGCACAGCGCGTTCGGATGATTCCTTCTCTATTATAAGGTCTTTCATTAAGAGGGTGTTTTTTATGCAAATTAATATGCAAAGTTAACTGATGTGCGTCAGAGATGCAAATCAAACAGCTTTAACCTTGCCAATGCAAGCGGCTTGGGTGCCCCCGTCATAACGGTGCACCGCTTCAAGAAGCTTTTCGGTCTTCTCCGGTTCCACAATGAGCAGCATTGCGTCGGCTGTGAGAAGCTCGAGGGGATCAAGTCCCATTATGTCACATGCAGCCGCCACCGGTTCACACACCGGCAACGCTTTACGGTCAATCTCCGCTTGGATGCCCAAGTCCTCAAGAGCTTTTCGGATGCCGTGGTAGGGGAAAAATACCGCCGGCAGGGAGGGGGTGTGGGCATACACGGCCCGCATCACATCTGTGAGCGCAGTTCCGTCGCAGCAGGGGGTGATCACCTCCACTCCACGGCGCTGTCCCTCCACAGCTGCCCCGGTTGCTCCAATGGGTCCCGTCACCACTATGTCCATTCCTGGGGCCGGACAGCGGCTGCCGGTGGTCACGCGCACCATCCGGCTCCCTATACCGAACGCTGAGATGGCCAGTCCTGTTGCAGGTCCAATGGGTTTGACGGAGGTTTCCACCTGAGTCCACTCCATTTCTGTTTGAACGGCCGCGTCGCGCATACCCATTGCCACACTTTCCATTATGTCGATGGGGGTGTCGAAGTCCACCGTGACAGTGGCGGCTATGTAGCGTGGATCGGCACCGGCGGCCAGAAGTCGGTTGGCCACTACATTAACGGCCAGGCGCCCTATATTGCCCGAACCGAATACGGGGGAGAGGGTGGTGACCAAAGCTGAGGAAACCACGGGGTTGTCAGTGAGGAGAGGTTTCTCCACTGCGGTTGTGCCGGAGGATGGGGCGGCGGTATATCGCCTGAAAATATTCTTTGTGTTCATGGGATGTTGAATGTCATCTCCGTAACGGTGCGGAGCTATGTAGATTCAACGTTCCCGACCACTGTGCGGTTCACGAATCAGGGGCGAACCGCATAGCTGCAGTCCGCCCCCTTGTGCCCGGTTCTGAGTATCAACCTCACATGTGACTATGAGTTGAAACGGGCTATGGGATATGTTATTGAGCTGTCAACAAGAGTACGCGCGAGGCCCATTCATCAGCATTGTCCACGTTGAGGTTCACCGGCATCTCCAGGCCATTCTCCATGAGGTATCGTCCCGAAAATGTTTTTCCTTCGAATTTCAATGGGGTTTTTTCCACACGGTTCATCTCCTTTACCGTATAGTTGCGTGCGGGATCAAGTCCTGCCATTTTCACGCGGGGATATTGCTTGTTGCGGAACGGTTCTGTTTTCCACCAGAAGAACACTGCACGGTCCTTTTCGGGAGTGGCATATAGGAGCGAGGCTGCTCCCAATCCGTCGTATGGCGACAGCAGTCGGTATATGTCCCCGGTTTGAACCACAGGGCGTATCTCAGCTTTGTATTCTTCTATTGCTTTGTGACACTGCTCACGTTCCTGTTCAGTCATGTTCTGCGGCTGTATCTCCATGCCAAGACGCCCGCTCATGGCCACATCCGTGCGGTATTTGAGATTCATTGTGCGGCTGGTTTGATGGTTAGGTGCTGCCGAGATGTGCGAGGCCATGGCCATGGCCGGATAGAAATAGCTCGTGCCCCATTGTATGTAGACGCGTTGCAGAGCATCAGTATTGTCCGAGGTCCAGAATTCGTCAAACCAGGGGAGGATGCCATAGTTGGCACGTCCGCCTCCGCTGGCGCAAGCCTGTATCACAACGTCGGGATACTTGGCACGTATGCGGTCGAGTGTTGATGTAAGTCCGCGGTGGTAGTCAATGAAAAGGTGACTTTGATTGTCGGCCGAGAGGTATTGTGAGCCGTGATTGCGCACAGGCATGTTGGCGTCCCACTTTATGTAGGCTATCTCGGGATATTTCGTGAGCAGAGTGTCCACGATGGTGAACACGATGTCCTGTACCTTGGGGTTTGCCATGTCAAGTACCATCTGGGTTTTTCCGCGTCCATAAGTGGGATCGCGGTGTTCGGCGCGTATCACGTACTCGGGATGCTTCTCGAACAGTTCACTGGTGGTGTTGACCATCTCGGGCTCAATCCAGATACCGAATTTCACCCCGTGGCGTTTCGCAGCATCGATGAGCCCCTGGATGCCTCCGGGGAGTTTGCGCGTATCCACAGTCCAGTCGCCGAGGCCTTGACGGTCATGGTCGCGAGGGTACTTCACGCCGAACCAACCGTCGTCCATCACGAACAGCTCACCACCCATAGAGGCGATGTCGGCCATCATCTGCTCCATCTCGGGCTCTTTTATGTCGAAATACACACCTTCCCAACTGTTGAGGAGCACATCGTTGAGCTTGTCGCCATGGGCCATGCGCTTTTCGCGTCCCCAGTGATGAAAGTTGCGGCTCACACCGCTCAGACCCTCGTTGCTGTAGCTCAAGGCCAGAACGGGTGTGGTGAAAGTTTCTTTCGCTTTGAGTTTATAGGCCGACTGGGTTGGATCTATCCCCGCAATCAGGCGGTGATAGTTGCTTGCATCCGTATCAATGGCTATGCGATAGTTGCCCCCATAACAGAGTGCAGCTCCTATGACTCTTCCTTCGTTTTCACGGGGCTTTCCGTCAAGTGAGAGCATCACTTCGCTGTGGGCTGTTGCCGAATTGCGCACCCCGTCGCGGTTTTTTATCACTTTCATTCCGTGGGTTAGAGGCTGGCAGTCCAATCGGGCTTCGTTGCCCCATGATCCGTAAAGATTCGATAACCATACATCGCCATAGCGTACGGGCAGGTAGCCCGATGCAAAGGCATTGAGTGTTACCGGTTTTTTCTCCGAATGGGAAATGTCGGTCCAGGTCTCTATGATTTCCAAATCGGGGTACGTGCGGTAGTTCACATCCACAGTGAAGGGATAGTAGGCGTCGCGGAGGTGGATGGTGGTGATTTCGGCTCCGTTTTCGGTCCGGTTGCTCACATTGTCAACCACCAGGTCAAGGGTCATGTTGCCATCGGCATGAACCACAGCGATAGCGGGTTCGTTGGAGGGATCAACACCATAGTCGGGATAGGCATTCACGTTTGCGGCTCCTGCCTGTTTCAAGGCCGATGCGTCCGTGTCCGAGATGCTACCCCCGTAGTACAAATGCTTTAGTTTCTTGCCTTTGTCGGCTTGAAGCACCAGCGAGGTGTTTTTTGTGTCGATTTTCACCCGTTCGGCATGTAGCCCGCAGAAAGTGAGGGCTGCTGCCGCGAGGGAAAGGGTTATTGCACGGATGTTCATTTCTTGGAGTCAATGAGGAGTTTTCCGAATTCCATTATGTTTTTTGCCGTGATTGGGGGCTGGGGATCGGAGTTGAGTGCCGTGTCAAGTGTGGTTTCACCTGACAGCACCAGCACACCGAGTGCGCCCGCGTTGTTGGCCATGGCCACATCGGTGTATATGCGGTCGCCACACATCGCAATTTCATCGGGCTGAAGTCCGTGGCGGAAGCGTATGCCTGAGAGCATATCGGGGTTGGGCTTGCCTATCACAATGTCGGGGGTGCGTCCGGTGGCGTGCTCTATGCAGGCGCAGAGCGAGCCGCAGTCCACCAATATGGTGGAAAGATTCGTGGGGCATACTCGGTCAGGATTGGTGGCGATGTAAGGCAGGCCCTCGGCTGCAAGCCATGAAGCGTGGCACAAACGTTCGTATTCCAGTGTTGTGTCAAAGGCCACTACAAGCGCGTCGGGCATATCGTCGGCCGATGGACGCGTCAGTTCGAAGCCGGCACGCTCGAACTCGGCTTTCATGCTCGGGGTGCCCACAACGAACAGTCGGCGAGCTTCCGGCATGTTGGCCTTGAGATAGTCAATGGTGGCTACAGCCGTGGTGTACATGTTTTCCTCCGAGGCCTCCACACCCATTTTTTGAAGTTTGGCAAGATAATCCTTGATGCTGCGGGTTGGATTATTGGTCAGGAAGGAATATCCAATGCCATTGTCGCGCAGCAGTTTGAGAAAATCGTGAGTGAAAGGAAACAGGTTGGAACCCATATAGATAGTTCCGTCCATGTCAAGGGCCACATGTTTGATTTTGCGACACGCCTCGCGCAAGGCTTCGGCGTTCATAGGGCTGATATATGTTTCGCAGGTAGGTGTCATTGCTTTTGGGTTTTTGAAGTAAACTTACACTAAGAGTGTGTCTGGATTTAAATGGTTTTAGCACAAAGAGGAAATTTTGAGGGATTTTCGCAAGTTGAAGAGGGAGCATAGCGAGCTATGCGACTGATGAAACTTGGCGAAAAGCACCAAAATTTACGTTTGTGATGAAACCAAGAATAATACAAAACACTAAAGTTAAATTCGGTTTAAATTCAGACACACTCTTAGAGATCGGTGTCGTTAAGGTCGCCGGCTTTGGCCATAGCTTCTTCTTTTTCAGCTTCAGTCAGTTGCGAAGCGTAGAATTTGTTGGAACGTTCGTAGCCGTCGCGCGGTGCCATCCACATTGTCAGGAAGGTGATGGCGCCGATGATACCCACGCCTATGAAGAGGAAGAACACCATGTTCCATCCGAAAGCGTCGGCAATGTAACCCACACCGATAGCTGAGAGGAACGAACCCACATAACCGAAGATACCGGCAAGACCGTTGGCGGTTGCGGAAGCATCTTTGGTGGCGTGATTGGCTGAGGCAATACCTATGAGTGCCTGCGGGCCGTAGATGCAGAATCCGGCCATGGCCAGGATGGCTATGGAGAGGGCAGTGGGTATGGCTGTGAGGAAAATGAACAGCGACATGAACAGTACCGCGCCAACCATGCAGAAAAGGCACATACGATGGGCTTTTCCTTTGAATATGTGGTCGGTGGCCCAGCCGGCGAATATGGTGCCCACAATGGCGCAGATCTCAAATATGGCCACTGAAGTGGCGGCAAGTTCTATTGACATTCCGCGAGCTTCCGTAAGGAATTTGGGGCCCCAGTCAAGAATACCCATGCGCATCACGTAAACGAATACATTGGCAATGCAGAGGGTCCATATCCAGCGGTTGGTCCACACCATGGCTTTGAGGAAACGTGAGTGAGAGTTCTTGTCATTACCTTTTCCGTCAGAGTTTTTGCCGGTAGTGGTGCCGGGAAGTTCGGGTAGACCTACGGAACGGGGATCGTCGCGGAGTCCGAAGTAGAGCCAAAGTGCTCCTACAACAGCCAGACAGCCTGGCAACCAGAAACACCAGCGCCATGCGTCCCAGTGGCTTGCGTAGCCAAGGATGGTTTTCATGTGCTCGGCATTAGAGGTGTCAAGTTTGAGGTTAGAGGCAATGGTATTTATTACTTCAGTGTTGGCGCTGAGGTCCTTACCCATGCTGCCCATGATGAATCCGCATGCAAGCACAGCTGCGCCGGCACCGATGGAATGTGATGTGTTCCAGATCGACATCTTGGTGGCCAGCTCCGATGGATGGATCCAAGAGGGGAGCAGACGCGCGCACGGAGGATAGCCTATGCCTTGGAAATATTGATTCAGGATGCTGGTGGCTCCCATCACGAGGATCAATGCGTTGACAAAGTCCGGACCTTCATAGGAACCCACGATGAGGCCTGAGATGTTAACTCCGAAGCCGAAACAGAAGTTGGAGGCGGCACACAGTAGCAAGCCAATGGCCATTACGGCACGCGAGCTCGCCTTATCGACCACGAATCCGTTGATGAAACGGGAGAAGCCGTAGATTAGCGAACCGATACCTATGATCCAGCCGAAACTGGCGTTTGTGATTCCATACTGCGCTGTCAGGCCCGGCATGGCAACCGAGAAGTTTTTGCGCACGAAATAGTAGATGGCATAGCCTATCATGGACACCAGAATGGTGCGCATTTGCCATCGTTTGAAGCTCTTAACCGTCAGGGCGTCCCAGCCGGCATAGATGTTTTCCTTACTCATTTTGGGCAGAAATGATGATGTTGGTTATTGTTGATTGGTAAGAGATTGCAAAGTTATGAAACTGTTTGGACTTTTTCCAAAGAAATGTGGTGCTTAAACAGTTACTCAGAAATAATTACGAGAGAGGGGGAGGGTGTGGGAAATCCCGTCCTTGTTCCCTGCGGGGGTAAGGGCGGGATTGTTTTATGCTTAGGTCAGAGCCCGTTGGCACGGCGGGTGGCTTCCACGTCAAGAGCCTCGGCCAGGATACTTACGGGATTGCTCACAGGCACTCCGGTTGACATTTCTATCTGCCATTTGCAAGTTTCGCAGTCGCAGGCCACGAGATCCACGTTTGCGGCAAGAATGTTGTCAAAGAGTTCTTTGCCAATGGCTTGCGATGTGGCATAGTTTTCCTTCTTGAAGCCATAGGTTCCGGAGATGCCGCAGCAGGTTGATTCGATTGGCACGAGTTCAAGACCGGGTATCATCTTCAGGAGGTCAAGCGAATAGATGGCCCAACCCATGCGCTGCATGTGGCAGGGCACGTGGTATGTGATACGCTTTTTGAAGTCGGGGCGGAACACGAGTTTCACTTTGCCTGAGTCAATCAGCTCATACACGAATTTTGTGGCCAAGGATATGGAGTCACGGACATCGGCGTTATCCACCCCAAGAACGTGGGGATACTCGTCGCGCATGGTGAATATGCAGGTTGAGCTTGTGCCCAGGACCGGACGACCTTCGCCCACGGAGGCGCGTATCGCTTCAATGTTAGTTTTGGCGTCGCGGGTTGCCTCTTTGATGAGTTTGTTGGCAATTTTTGCCACACCGCAACAGCGTTCCTTTTTAAGCAGCTCCACTCCAAAGCCTATTGAGTTCATGAGCTTCACGAAGTCTTGACCGAGGGTGGGGAAGTTGTAGTTCACGTAGCATCCGTGGAAGTAGCTCACCTTTTTCTTGAAACCGCTCTGGTCAGGAGCTTTATGACGCATCCAGCTTTCAAACGTGCGCGATGCGTAGGCCGGGAAGGTGCGGTTTGAGTCTATGCCTATCACAGAATGCATCACGGCTTTCACAGGCTTGAAACGCAGCATGGTGTTTACAATGGGAGCCATCTTTGTGGCAAGTGTACCCATCTCATCTGTTGAGGCGAGCATGCGGTCACGCAGAAGCGGGGCGTGATGGTCATATTTGATACGGGCATTCTGGATGATATCGCCTATGCGTACACCCGAGGGACATGCCACTTCACATCGTTTGCAGTTGAGGCACATCTTAAGTGCCTTATCGTAAAATTCAGGGTCTTTCAGTCGGTAACGTTCGCCGTCAGGCCCGGCTTGTTTCGGTCCCGGATAGTCGGGGTTGACCGAAAGAACCGGACAATACACCGTGCATATGGTGCACTTGATGCACTGCTCGAAATTGTTGGGGCTTATGTTTTTAACTTGATATTCCATGATGTAAGCTTCGCAAGAGGGGATGGTTTTGTTAAGAGAGGATGCGTTGGGCAGCGTGAAGAGCTGTGATCGTTGCGATACCGGCGCCTGAGCCCTCTTTGAGTGCATCGGCACCCGCAAGAATGGCGCCTATGGCGCGCAAGTTTTCTATTGTTTTGCCTCCCAGGCTCACACGGAAATCGCTGTCGGTTTTCACTCCGAAGCGCATGTAGGCTTGCGGGCCGAAGAAATCTTTATTATAGCGTTCGGGGCGTGTGGCTGTACATTCAACATCAAGTCCGAACACCGGTTCTACAATCGCGTCAGGCTTGGCCACGAGTCCTTGGCTGAAGAAGCTTCCGGTTGCTAAAATGAACTGGTCGGCCTCCAGGGGGGTGTTTTCACCGAGGTTTACGGTGCGCACCGACTGCAGTCGGTTGCCCTTGAAGTCGCCGCTCTTTACGCTGTCGCCCAAAAGGTATGTGCCGCCGAGGCTTTCAAACAGTCGGCGCAACATGGACTCGGCGCGCACCCCTACCACCGACATGGGGATTACCGGCACGTAGCGTATGGCCTTGTCCACGAGTTGTGACAGGCGGTCTGTTTCGGCATTGGACTTGAGTCCTATGACGGCCGGCATGAAAATCACGTCTGCATCGCCGCTCACCCGCAGAAGCTCGGCTGCCAGAGATTCAAGAGTGTTGCCGCGCAACACTTTGGCTATTGAAGCGGCACGCATCTCCGATGTGCTCTTGCGCAGGCGTGTTAACTCTGGAAGCGTTACCTCCTCGCAGCGAGTGGTGAATCCCATTTTATTAAGGCCGTCGGCCAGATATTCAGGATAGAAATCAAGATAGCCCTTGAAGTTGACAATCACGGCGTTGCGCCATGGGCAGTTCCTTGGGTCGGTGCAAGCTGCCAAGGTGTCGATGGTGAGCCAGGTAGGTTCCCACAGTCCTAATGGGGTGAGGCGGTAATGACATTCCGAAGCGTTGCCGTTGAGCAATACACCGGCTTTGGCGAAAAGGTGAGGTACATCGCTGGCCAGGTTTCTTACGTTCTCACTTCCTATTTTACGATAGGGGTGCGCTTCGGGTAGCTTCGCTAGAGCCTCTATAGGGTCGGAAACCTTTTCTCCTTCCACTTTGCTGAGCAGTGAGAATGAGCCCGATGAAAAGTGAAGAGCGCTTTGGCCCGATGTAATGATGGCCACTTTACGGTTGGCGGATGCGAGCTTCACACCGGCCACCAAGCCGCTGAGCCCGCCTCCTATTATAATGGTGTCGTACTTCATGATGCGTGTGGTTGACTGTTAAGCTTTGGCCGTGGATGAAGGCTGAGCGTGGGTAGGTGTTTCGGTTGTTCGTGAAGGGGGTAGTGTGTCGGGGTCAAGACCGCACACGCCTTCATAGAGCCAAGAAGAGAATTGCGCCTCCACCAATGTTTGGCCCCAAGCCACCGGGAGCATACCTTTCCATCGTTCATTCAGGAAGTTGCACAGGTCGCGCAAGGCATGGGCGTGGTCGCCGAGCTCGTTTCCTAAAATGGACGCAGCGCGACAGGCGCAGAGGCAACCTTGACATGTTCCCATACCTAAGCGGGTGCGACGGCGCAGGTTCACCAGATTGTTGGCGTGGAGCTCGCGTATGGCATATCGGATTTCGCCTACCGACACTTCCTCACATTCACATACCAGTGATTCGTTGTTGGCTTCGAAGTCGATGTCGGCGGTCATGGTGCCGTGGCGACCTTGAGCGGCTTTCTGGTCGGTGGGAAGCTCTATAATGTGGCGTTTGCCATGGCTGACGGGCGCATTGCTGTCCGTTACCTCCGAACCGGGGAGGGGGGTGGTGGCAGTTTCGCACTTCGCATCGCGGCCAAGTTTTTTGCAGGCGAGGTCGGTGGCCCACTCGGCCATGAGGCGGTAGGTCATGAGCTTGCCTCCGGTGATGGTTATGAATCCTTCCACACCGTCGCGTGTGGCATGGTCCAGACACACAATACCGCGGCTGATGCTTCTTCCGGAGGGATCGTTGTCGGCGGCAACGAGGGGGCGCACACCTGCATAGGCGCGGAGTATGCGAGTGTATGCCAATGCAGGTGCAATCTGGCATCCTTCACGTAGCAGGATGTCAACCTCCTCAGGAGTAACCTCCATGTTGTCCACCTGATCATAGGGAACTCGGCTTGAAGTTGTACCGATGAGTGAAATGGTGTCGCCCGGCACCAGGATGTCGGCATCGGCAGGCTTGCGGCATCGGTTGATGACAACGTTGTTCACGCGGTGTCCGAAAATCAGCAACGCGCCCTTGGCTGGAAACATATTCACTTTAATTCCGGCCAAAGCGCAGATGCCGTGCCCCCAGATGCCCCCCGCGTTTATCACGAGGTCGGAGTCGATGCGTTTCTCTTCTCCGGTGCGTTGGTCGCGGAGCGTTACTCCGGTCACGCGGCCTTGCGACATGTTGAGCTTCGTCACTTCATGGTAGGTAAGAATGTCGGCCCCGTTACGTCGGGCCGCTATGGCGTTGGCGGTGGTCAGGCGGAATGGGTCTACGGCTCCGTCGGGAACCTTTACGGCTCCGATAATGGCCGGATTTACGGCCGGCTCAAGGGCAATAGCCTCTTTCGGATCGATTATTTCGGCGTTGATGCCTGCCTTTTTGCATGATTCCACAAATGTGGATTGATAGGCAAGGTCATCGTCGGGCAATGTCACGAACAATCCACCGGTCTCTTCCACACAGTGGCTGGCTATTTTCCGGAGTATCATGTTTTCTCTGATACATTCCGAGGCTGATTCCTGATCGGTGACGGCATATCGGGCGCCGCTGTGGAGCAGACCGTGGTTGCGTCCGGTGGCACCGGCGGTGAAATCGAAGCGTTCCACCAGAAGCACCTTGAGCCCGCGCATCGCGCAGTCGCGCGCGGTACCGGCTCCGGTCGCACCGGCTCCTATCACTATCACGTCATAGTGAGGTGTGGGTTGTGTATGATTCATTTCATGTTGCCCTGGTTCTTCATCGGGCCGATGGGTATAGGATGGAGAATTATTTCGGATAAACAAAACGCAGGTTTCGTTTTGTTAAGTTTTGTATTTCGCAACAAAAGTAGTAAGGTTTTGTTGAAAAACAAAATTATTTGCAAAAAAGACGTCGATTTTTTGTAGTTTCAATAAAAATTAATGAAATATATACTAAAAAACGCGCGCGTACTTCGTTTTATAACCGAAATATTTCGTATTTTTGCACTTGTACATACTTTTTAATATAAAATTCACGAAGGATTACGCCATGACAAAAGAAGAACGACACCAACTCATCCTTGACACTCTGATGAGACATGAGTCCATACCTGTGTCAAGCCTTTCGATGCTGCTCGATGTTTCAGCCGTTACCATCCGCAAGGATCTGACGGAGCTTGAGGCTGAAAATAAACTCTACCGCAGTCATGGCCGTGCAGTGCTGATAAATCCCTACATCAACAATCGTTCTATCAGCGAAAAGGAAAAGCTACAACGCACTGAAAAAGAATTGATAGGCCGCGAGGCCGCCAAGATGATTACCCGTGACGATTCGATTATTATCGCTTCCGGTACAACTGTTCTGGCACTGGCCCGCTGCATCACGCCGGTCCACAGGCTGACGGTGATCAGCGCTTCGCTGGCGGTGTCGCAGCTTCTGGGGCATAACGAAGCCATTGAAGTGGTTCAACTGGGTGGATCGCTGAGGCAAAGCTCTCTCTCCGTAGTTGGTAAATTTGCCGAAAGTCCGTTGTGTGAATTCTCTTGCAGTAAGCTGTTTATCGGTGTAGATGGCATAGACCTTGATTTCGGAATAACAACTACGGATATCCGTGAAGCAGAACTTAACAGAGCCATGATGCGCACTGCGCAAAAGACCATTGTGCTTGCTGATTCGTCCAAATTCCGTCGTCGTGGATTCAGCAAAATTGCCAATATATCCGAAGTAGACACTATCATTACCGACTCCCGTGTGCCGATAACAATTGCTCAATCCATTGAAGATATGGGGATTGAGTTGAAGATTGTGGAGGTAGACAAAGGCAAACGCGCCGAATGACCCTCTGCTACTGAGCGGCTTCATAGTTGTGTGTTGAGTGTTGAATGCACTGATTGCAGTGCACTGTGCCGTGATATCTTCAATGAGGGGGGGTGTCACGACTCTATCTACATGAAAAATCAGCCGTTTTGCCCGATGTAAGAGGGAAAATTGTAGAAAATTACGGTAATTTTTGAAAAAAAATAATAATTATTTTGTCAGTTTATTTTTAATATATACTTTTGTTGCGAAATGAAAGTTGTAATCTTTCGCTTTGACATTTGCCAATCATTATGCGTAGCTTGACAATTACAAGACAACGATTGAATTTTATTGTGATTTTGTTTCTTGGGGCCCTGTTTTCAGGTGCGCTCCACGCAGCTGTGCCTTCTATCAAAGCCCGCAAGGGGATGAATCTGGTAGGCCGTGTCACAGTGGACGGAAAGCCACGCAAAGGCGTCGTGGTAAGTGATGGTGTGAATGTGGTGACAACGGACTCCAAGGGGGTCTATCAGATGTCCACTTCCGGACGGCAGCATGTGTTCGTTTCCGTGCCGGCTGATTGCGAAGTTCCCGTGAAAGACGGTTTCCCATATTTTTATCAGGAATTGGACAGCGCCATTACTCCGGGAGTTCCCTATCGTCATGATTTTGAACTGAAATCGACTCCTGTGAAGCACAACTGGAAACTTGTGGCTATTGCCGACCCGCAGATTGGTGTGCCCGATACACTTGACTATTCGGGCATAGTGGTGCCGCAGATTCAGGAATATGTGAGTACGCTCGGGCCAAATACGTATGGCCTTACACTTGGCGACCTCATTTGGAACGCTCCGCAGCTCTATCCAACCTACAAGAATGAAACCTCGCGTGTGGGTATTCCCGTGTTTTCAGTCATAGGCAATCACGACCATAATGAACATGTGCACAACGATACGGAGAGCGACCGTGATTTCCGCAATGCCGTAGGCCCTACGTATTATTCTGTAAATATAGGCGATTGTCACATTGTTGCGCTTGACGATGTGCTTTATCGTGGTGAAAAGAATAGAAACGATTACTCCGGAGCTATTACGCAGGCTCAGCTCGACTGGCTCAAGAAGGATCTTGAACACGTGAGCAAGGATAAAACTATCATTGTGGGCTTGCATATCCCGACTTCACGGCGCAATGCACCTTGGAAAGTGGAGAATCATGAACTGCTCTACGAAATGCTCCGACCGTATAAAAGTGCGGAGATACTCTCGGGCCATACCCATTATCACTTCACCACCACAATAGCTCCTAACATCACCGAAACCACACTTGGTGCGGCTATGGGCGCTTTCTGGTATCCGCTCAATGGCGACGGTTCGCCCCGCGGTTTTGCTGTGCTTGAGTTCGACGGTGCCACTCTGAAGGATAAATACTACATTGGTGCCGGCATGCCGCGCAGTTACCAGATGAAACTCTATAAGCCTGATGAGGCTGTGCTGTGGGATCCCGCAAAGAATACCGGTGATCCTTACGAGGATATTCTCATCAACATATTCTGTTGGCACACCGACTGGACGGTGGAGGTGAGTGAGGATGGTGCTCCGTTTACTACCCTCGGTGCCGATGCCCGTCTCCTGCCGGGAGAAAACGGCGGTAAGTGCTGGGATCCGGCTGTGCGTCAGTGTATGGTCAACGGAAGAATACCCGCCAACCATGGAGGTTCGAAGCCAACAGACATAAATGACCACATGTTTCTTTACCGTCCCGCCGCGAACTGGAAGAAAGTAACAGTAAAGGCCTCGGATCCTTACGGAAATGTATACACTGAAATCCTTGAAAACAACTGAACTCACCATGAAGAAATTTGCAGGACTATTTGTAGCCTTGGCTCTTGCCTCCATAGGAGCCCGCGCGTCAGAACCGGTGACCAAGACCAATCCCATGGTGTTCGGTAACAATCGTCTGACCATAGTTACGCCCACCCTTCTGCGTCTGGAATATGCCGAGGACAGTAAGTTCGTGGATGAGCCGACGCTTTTTGCCTATGATCGCACATCGCTGGTGGACACGGCCGACATTACTGTGACACCCGTAGCTGACGGTTGGCTGGAGATAACCACGCCTGCTCTACGCATCAAATACAAACCTGATGGATTCCCGTTCTCAACTTATAATCTCAACGTTTATTACACTCTCCGCGGCAAAGAGAAGAAATTCACAAATCGTTTCTTACCAAAGAATAATTTAGGAGGCCCGATAGAAACTCTGGACAGAGTTACTGCGGAGATTCCAATGAACGATGGAATTCTGTCGCGCGACGGATGGTATATGATTGATGACGAACGTTCGGACCTTCTGGTTGATGGTTGGATTAAACCGCGCGACACAAAGACTCATCTTCAGGATCAGTATTGCTTTATCTATGGCGATGACTATAAGGCAGCCCTTGCAAGCCTCGGGGCCATATCCGGCAAGGTGCCCATGACCAGAAAGTACATCCACGGTGTGTGGTACTGCCGCTATTGGGACTACACCGCCGATGAATTCCTGGATATTATCCGAGGTTACGATGAGAATGATTTCCCTATTGACAACATTGTGTTCGACATGGGATGGCACACCAATGACGCCACAACGGGCACCGGCCATAACGGGCATTTGAATTGGAATGGTTATACCTGGAACACCGAGCTAATACCCGATCCGGCGGCTCTGATTGACTCTTGCCATGCGCGCGGTGTGACCGTCTCGCTCAATGATCATCCTCACGACGGACTAAGGCCTCATGAGCATAACTACACCGACTTCATCAAAGCTCTCGGTTCGGATGGCAAGCGTGTGCCTCTGTTCAATACGGCGGACAGTTCATATATGGCAGCATTCTTTGAATATGCCCACCGCCCTCATGAACGTATGGGCATTGATTTCTGGTGGCTCGATTGGCAACAGAACTATCTCTACCCCAATGTGCCGGGCCATCAATCCACAACCTTGCAATGGCTCAACGAATTGTATTACCGTGACTCCAAGGCCATGGGGCAACGCGGAGCGGGATATAGCCGCTGGGGCGGTTGGGGCGACCACCGCCACCCCATACAGTTCTCCGGTGATGCGCAGAGCAACTGGCCCATCTTGGCTTTTGAAGTGAAGCTTACCGCTTGTTCCGGACAGGGAGGATGCTACTACTGGGCTCATGATATAGGCGGATTCCGAGGCGATCCAAATCCGGAACTTACCGTGCGATGGACTCAATTCGGGGCACTTTCGGCGGCCCTTCGCGTACATTCCACGAAAGATGCGCGTCTTGACCGTCGGCCCTGGATTTCCGGCGAAAAGGAAACAGAGGCCATGCGCCGCATGTATCACATGCGCTCCGAACTCATGCCTTACATATATTCATCCGTTTGGCAGACACATAACACCATGGTGCCGCTCAATCGCTCCATGTTTATTGACTATGGTGCTCAGAAAGAATCATTCAGTCAGCCTCAGCAGTTTACATTCGGTGATATCATAATGGCCGCTCCCATCACCTCCCCGGGTGAAGGGCCGGACAAAATGGCCTCACAGAAAGTGTGGTTCCCAAAAGGCGAGGTGTGGTACGACTTCTTTACCCATGAACGTCATGACGGCGGAGCAACAGAAACAGTGGCAAAGGCTCTCGATGAGTTTCCCATGTATGTGCGTGGAGGTTGGGTACTTCCAATGCAACCTTACACCGCGCGCCCTGCAACCACTCCGCTTGAACGTCTTGTGATGAGGGTATATCCCGCAATGGATGATGCCGACAATACCTTTGAACTGTATGAGGATGACGGTATTACACTTGACTACGAAAAGGGCATGTATGCCACCACCCAACTTAATTATTGTCAGAAAGGCAATCGTGCCATTGTCACAGTTCATCCCGCCAATGGCTCCTATGAGGGACAAGTGAAGCGCAGATCCTATCTGCTTCAACTTCCCGGGGTAGCTGAAGGGACTAAAGTGAAAGTCAATGGTCGCTCGCAGAAAACCCGTACCGACGCCGTCACCGGCTGTCAGGTGGTGGAGGTGAGTGAGATGCCTGTGACAAAAAAACTAACCATAGAGTATAATCTTTAAGCAATCGATAATTGTAAAAAATCATGAAAATCAAGTTTCTTTTAGCTTCTCTTACAGTTATGGCAACTTCGGTAGCTGCATTGGCACAACCTAAGGTTATCGCCCACCGTGGTTTCTGGGATACTCCGGGTTCGGCTCAAAACTCACTCGCTTCCCTGGGTAAGGCAGACTCTATCGGATGCTACGCTTCGGAATTCGATGTGTGGATGTCGCCCGACGGGGTTCTGTTCGTTAACCACGATGCCGATATCAACAAGGTGGTGATTGAAAACACCCCCTCGCAGACAGTGCTGATGGAAAAACTCTCGAATGGTGAAACCATCCCTACGCTCGATCAATATCTGCAGGCTGCAACTAAAATGCCCAACATGCGTCTGGTGTGCGAGCTCAAAACTCACGATTCACGCAAGCGTGAAGTGGCTGCAGTGAAAAAGATTGTGGAACTGATCGATAAGTATGGACTCGCTGATCGCACCGACTATATCACATTCTCCCGCGACGGTTTCCGTGAAATAATCAAGCAAGCTCCCAAAGGTACGGCGGTGTATTATCTTTCAGGTGATTACACTCCGGAACAGATCAAGCATGCCAAGGGACGCGGTATTGACTATTCTCTTAAAACCATGCGCAAGCACCCTGAATGGATTCAGAAGTGCCACGACCTTGGGTTGGAAGTGAACGTCTGGACAGTCAATGCTCCAGAGGACATGCAATGGTGCATTGAGCAAGGTGTGGATTACATCACAACCAATGATCCCGTAGGATTGCAGAAGCTCATTGCCGAAACTCCCGTGAAGGCAGTTGATAAGAAAGCAACCAAAAAAGATAAGAAGAGTAAAAAGAAGTGACAGATGACCGAAGCGAGCAAGAGCTCGCTCCGGGCCGCCTGTTCCGCAAGTACGGGCTGTCAGTTTGACGCCCGGCAAGCTCACCGAGTTTCCAATTATTCTATATATTCAACTATGACCGGTTATCTATAAAACAACTTTAAGATTTCACAAAATCAGTTATTAGGTTTGACACTAACACCAAATGGGCTGAGGGCCGTCGTTGAGACTCCCCTCGGCCTGCCTTTTTATGTTACGATTGGAGTGTGTCGATTCGAAAATCATGTGTATGCTGAACTTTTCAGCTTGCAGGGTGTTTCACAAATAGTCGCCCATGGCAGACCGGGACCTTAAGGACTTGTCCGGGTGGCTTGAAAAACGCGCAATCAAAGTTCACATAACCCCAATAAATCCGTAAAAATTATGGCAACTAAAAGCATTAAAGGCACACGCACTGAAAAACTGCTTGTAGAGGCTTATATAGCCGAATCAACTGCATATACACGTTATGTTTTCTATGCTGCTCAGGCAGGCAAGGAACAGTATTTCCCCATTCAGAAAATATTTACCGAAACGGCCGACAATGAACTGCGTCACGCCAAGATATTTTTCAAATATCTTGAAGGTGGCAAGGTTGAGGCCTCCGGTAGCTACGATGCCGGTGTTATAG
>CAJUSN010000001.1 GCA_910589095.1 uncultured Muribaculaceae bacterium | reverse complement strand
CCTACGTCAGTTTAGCAAACTGGTGGTTTCAGCCACTCACCCACCTCTCCGTGGATTTGAAGTTGAGTATGCAAAGGCGAATTTGTCGCGTTTGCAAGTGCAAAGTTATATAGAAGTTTTGAATTGTCCAAAAAAATCCGGACGATTTTTGATACGAAATTCGGGCTAAGGTTGCTTTGGGTTGGATATGAGCGAATTGGAGTTTGGGGAATATTGCCGAGGGGATGGCGGATTGCTATATTATCATAACGGCCAGGAGACCCCAGATAACGAGGAGGAGATTGCTGACGGCGTAGGTTACGGTGTAGCCGATTGCGGGGAGGGTGCTGCCAATGGCGTCCTGTACGGCCCCGAGTGAGGCGGTGCATGTGCGGGTGCCGGCGCAGCAGCCAAGTGTTATGGCAGGATTGAATTTAAATACCTTATTGCCCAACCAAAGACCGAAGAGAAGCGGGATGAGGGTCCCGACTGCACCTGCAAGGAATAGCATGGGGCCTACGGTACGGATACCGCTGATGAACGATGGGGCAGCTTCTATGCCTATGACGGCTATGAAAACGTTGAGGCCCATATTGTTCATGAACCAGAGGGCAGCAGGGGGGATGTTTCCGTAGGTGGGTCGGCGGGTGCGGAGCCATCCAAAAACGAGTCCGGCGACAAGAGCGCCTCCACTTGTGCCGAAGCTCAGGGGGAGTGAGCCCACCCAGAAAGTGAGAGCTCCGAAGAGACCGCCGATGAAAATGGCCAATCCAACAAACATAAGGTCGCTTGAATTGGAGGGTCGGTCAACGTGGCCAATCATAGCGGAAGCTTTTCGGACTTGTACAGGTCGGCCGAGGATTGTGATGCGGTCGCCTTTGGCAAAGGTTGTGGATGTGTCGATTTCCAATTCTTTGCCGTTGCGGGCGGCATCGCGCACCACCACGCCGTGCATGTATTTTTCTTTTCTGAGTTGCGAGATTGATTTTCCGATAAAACCTTTCTTGACAACAACGATGCCTACACGTTCAAGGGGATAAGACAGGAGGTTGGCATCGGCAATTTCCCGGCCGAGTTGTGGGCCGACGTTGACGATGAATTCCGAGCGTCCGCATACGACGATGCTGTCGCCGGCAGAGATGGTGTCGTCATGACGAGGGGCTGATATTTCACCGTTGTGCAGGAGGCGGTCGATGTAGACTTCCATTCCGCATGTGCGGAGGTAACGTTCGGTTTCCTTAACGGTGCGAGGTATGGAGAAGAATTCGGATTCAGTCACGTAGGCGCGATAGGCCACGGTGCGCATGGCGTTTATATAGGCCGGGTCGTCCTTGCGCCCCATCCGGTCCAATTTTTTTTCAAGCTCGGCAGTGCATTTTTTCACGTGGTCCAAGCCCCCGAGGAGTTTCGGCCCGAGATTGCCGAGGAGTATGACGGTGCCGAGTGTGCCGAAGATATATGTTACGGCATAGCAAACGGGAATGAGCGACAATTGACGTTTTAGTTCCGGTGCCGGCAGCCCGATTCGGGAAATGGCTTCAGATCCAACTCCGATGATGGCCGAACAGGTCTGGGAACCGGAGAATAGACCTACGGTTTCGCCCTTGGAATAGCTGAACAGATGGGCAATAAGGAGAGTGATGCCGAAGCACATGGAACTCATGATTACGGCGAAGAGAGCTTGGCGCGCCCCCTGTCCACGAAGGGATTTGAAAAAGTCGGGACCTACGCTATAGCCTATGGAAAAGAGAAACATCATGAAGAAAACCATCTTCAAGGGGCCGTCCATTGGTATGTTGAGCTGTCCGACAAGAACGCCAACGAGGAGCACGGCCGTGACGCTGCCGAGAGAGAAAGATCCAATGCGGATTTTTCCAATCATAAACCCGAGCCCGAGAGTTAGAAAGAGGGCGAGGGTGGGATAAGTTCGTAATATTTGAGTGAAAGAGTCGAGCATGTGAGAAAGGATTCCGGCTTGATTATGTCCGGGATGTAAAAAGAACGCCGCAGCGGGCACGTGTGTTCGGCAGACGGCGAATGTTTAAAGGGAGGGGGGAGAGGCTTAAACAATATATATATCACGAGCGTTACTCTAAGTGCGGAGCGTTACTCTTAGCAAAAGTGTGGCACACGCGGGCTGTGTAGTTAACAGAATGTGGCCAAGGATGTGCGATTGTTGACGGCAAAAAATGGTACAACAATGGTGAAAGATTGATATAATCCTCGTAAAGTGGTTATAATCAGTATGATGGCCAAAATAGAGCAGAAATAATTGCAAGTATAAAAATTAATGTATAACTTTGCAAAGAGTTTGGGCCATATGAAATTCGGGCCCGGCGCTCGCAGCCTTGGAGTGTGTTTGCTTCACCAAATGAATTGTTTTAACCGGCCTTCGGCTTGTTTTCAACATACACTCAATGATTATGGAACTCCATAATAAATCCGTTTAAGTTTACAAGATTGTGAATCCCAATATATGGGACAAACGGCTATGGCCGGAGGTGCATCCTCAGGAGGCGTTTTATGCCAAGCTTTAGCCGACTTTAATCAGAATATATTCATTTCATTAGAGTTGCGATGAATCATAAGTCTCCAGCTTGATGATAAGCAGAGAGTTACGCTTCCCGGCAACAGTCACAAAACAGAATATTTCCCCTCATCCAATATTACTTTATGTATAATATCTCAGAGCTACAATCCATGAGCGACGAGCAACTGAAGGAAGTTGCCGACAATATGGGATTGAATAAACTCAACTTGACCGACCGCGAAACGGCGGTTTATGAAATTCTTGATCAGCAAGCCATTAACTCCGTAGCCACGGCACAAACCCGTAAGGCCACCTCCGATAAACCCAAGTCGAAACGAGGCAAAGGTCAGAAGGGGAGTGCAGAGAAGGCGGAAGCCAAGGAGGGCGCGAAGGAGGATAGCAAGGAGGCGCGTACGCAGCCCAAGGCTAAGAAATCCAAGCAGCCCAAGGCCGAGCCGGCAGCGGAAGCTGACGGAGGTGCGGAGAGCGGAGCCGTAACAGAACCTGCTGCGGAAGAAGTTCAGAAAGCGCCTAAAAAGCGTGGGCGTAAGCCGAAAAGCGAGGCGCAAGCGCCGGCCGATGAGACATTGGCAGCAGCCGCAACCGAGCCGCAGCAGGAATCAGTAGCCGAGCCGGAAAAACCGAAACGCGGACGTAAACGCAAAGGAGAGCAGCCCCAGGCACAATCAGAGGCCGAATCGGCAACCGCAGTGCAGACAACGACTGAAGAGAAGGAAGCCGTGGCAGTGCAAGCTCCGGAAAGTCAGGAGGATGGACAGCCCAAGTCCGAGCCGCAGGATGCACCCGTGGCTGCGGAAAGCGAGAATAAAGCAAATGGAGGATCGCAGGAGAGCGTTCAGCAACCGGAAGGCGAAGAGCAGCCCCGCCAGCAACCGCGACAGGGCAAGCGCGATTTTGGCAAGCGCGACGCAACATTCGGTTCATTCTTCCCGCGTGGCGAAGGGCGTAAATTTGTGCCCCGCTCCCAGCGCGAAAAGGAGGAAGCCGCAGCAGCCGCAGCAGCAGCGGTTGCATCGCAGCCCATAAACCTTTTGGAGCCATGGCAGCAGGAAAAGCTGGATAAGCAGCAGAAGAACCGCAACAAGAAGAACCGCAACAATAATGGCGGCGCAAATCAAAATGTGCAGCCACGCTATAACTTCGACGGATTGATCGAGACCTGTGGTGTGCTTGAAGTTGCACCCGAAGGGCATGGTTTCCTCCGTTCAAGCGATTTCAATTATTTGCCCTCGCCTGACGACGTTTATCTGACGCAGCAGCAGGTGAAATCACATGCGCTGAAAACAGGTGACGTGGTTGAAGCTTCGATACGTCCTCCGCGTGAGGGAGAAAAGTATTTCCCGCTGACTCAGGTGCTTAAGGTCAACGGTCGCTCCCCCGAATTTATCCGCGACCGAGTGCCTTTCGAGCATCTCACTCCGCTGTTCCCAGATGAGAAGTTTGATCTCACATCAGGACGTTCGGCAAATATATCGACCCGAATAGTGGATATGTTCTCGCCGATAGGTAAAGGCCAGCGCGGTCTTATCGTGGCACCTCCAAAAACCGGTAAGACCATTCTTCTGAAGGATATAGCTAATGCTATTGCCGAGAATCACCCCGAGACATATATCATGATTCTGCTTATTGACGAACGCCCCGAGGAGGTGACAGACATGAGCCGCAGCGTGAATGCAGAGGTGATAGCATCGACATTCGATGAGCCTGCCGACCGCCACGTGAAGATTGCCGGTATTGTACTTGAAAAAGCGAAGCGCATGGTGGAATGCGGACATGATGTGGTGATTCTGCTTGACTCAATAACGCGTCTGGCTCGCGCATACAATACGGTTTCCCCCGCGTCGGGCAAGATACTGTCAGGAGGTGTGGATGCCAACGCGCTCCAGAAGCCCAAGCGCTTTTTTGGAGCAGCGCGAAACATTGAAAACGGAGGGTCGCTCACAATCATCGCCACCGCCCTTACTGAAACCTCTTCAAAGATGGATGAGGTGATATTCGAAGAGTTCAAGGGCACGGGCAATATGGAGCTTCAGCTTGACCGCAAGCTTTCGAACAAGCGCATATTCCCGGCAGTGGATATCATGGCATCGAGCACCCGCAGGGACGACCTGTTGCTTCGCGAGGAGACACTTAACCGCATGTGGATTCTCCGGCGCTTCCTGTCGGACCGCAACTCGGTTGAGTCAATGGAATTTATCAAGGACCGAATGGAGCGCACGTCAAGCAACGATGAGCTGTTGCGCACCATGGGCGACTGATAGATTTTGGATAGAAATAATTAGCGAAGTCCATGCACTCGAGGGGGTGCATGGACTTTGTTGGTATTTGATGGGGGATGATAATTAGTATTGGTGTCTGAGTTCTTATTCTTCCGCGTGTTTGGTTGCGAAATCGATGTTGGAAATCTCTGTCCCGTCTTCGTTGAAAATGAACAAACGGACTGGTTTTCCATGCTTGTTTAAATTTGCTTGTGCAAGGTCGTTGTAGACTTGTTGTGCAAGAACGAGCCGGTGGTAGCCCTCTAAATAGGCAGCGCTGTCGGATGAGGCACGGAAATTTCCGACTTCGTTTTCACCAATAGTGCTATTGCCGGCAACGATGCGTTCGCCGTTCTCGGTTTCAATGTAGTAGGTGTACTTTTCGGAGCAGGAACATAGGAGGAGAGCCAAGAAAGGGATAAAGTATTTTTTCATGAGTCAAACTGTTTTTCCTATTAGACGTCGGTTAACATGGAAATGGTTGCATTCACTTGAAATTACTTCTCTAACAGTTTGTCCCCCCGGGGATGATGTTTTATAAAAAAAGAGCCCACGTCCGGATGGCGGAAGTGGGCTGAGAAGGTTATCGAAATAAGGGGTGTGGCTTTTTAATAACGCCAGCAAAATGCCTTCTCTTGTCATGTAAACGTTGGGAGGGGGCCAGGGGTTCATTTGAGAGGAAAAATTTTTTTGATGAACTGGGGAGGATGGCTGTGCGTTATGTTATAATCACTTCAATAAAAATAAATATGGATAGAAATGCACTTGACAATATAATGTCGCGGACAAGCTACCGCAACTTTGATCCGAATGTAAAGGTGACAGATGAAGAGTTATCAACTTTGCTACATGCTGCAATGGCAGCTCCAACGGGAGTGAACCGACAGCCATGGCATTTTGTGGCGGTAACCTCCCGGAGGGTGCTTGATGAGCTTGCGGATGCACTGCCTTACTGCAAGATGGCCCACAGTGCGCCACTCGCTATAGTGGTGTGTGGTGATAAGAGCAAATTCCTTGAGGGCGATGATGCAACGCTGTGGGTGCAGGATGTGTCGGCAGCATCGGAAAATTTGCTGTTGGCGGCTCATGCGCTTGGCTTGGGAGCGGTGTGGACGTGTGCTTATCCGCATGAGGACAGAATGGCAAGCGTGAGCCGGATACTTGGATTGAGCGATGAGTTTGTGCCGTTTAATGTGATTCCGGTTGGGCGTCCGCTCAAATTGCATGCACCGGTGAAAAAGTGGCATCCGGAAAAAGTGACATACATAGCTTGAGCATTTGCATAGGTGAGCAAAATGCATTACTTTTGTGGAAACTATCTACAAAAACTACAAAAATAATCACCATGCAGACTCCCAACATTCCACCGTTGAAATTCAACCCCATACTCAAAAGCGTGATTTGGGGCGGTGAAAAAATAGCACCCTTCAAGGGCATAGAAACCGAACAGACCAAAATAGGCGAAAGCTGGGAAGTGTCGGGCGTTCCCTCCAACCCCTCGGTAGTGGAGAACGGTCCTGACGCCGGCAAGACTCTTCCTGAAGTGCTTGCAGAGTACAAGGAGGCGCTTGTGGGTAAGCACACCTATGAGCGATTCGGCAACACGTTCCCGTTGCTTATCAAGATAATAGATGCCGCCGGCGATCTTTCGCTGCAGGTTCATCCGGATGATGAACTGGCCGGCAAGCGTCACAACTCGCTGGGAAAGACCGAAATGTGGTATATCGTGGACACAGAGCCCGATGCAGTGATTTGCGCCGGACTGACCCAGAAGGTGACTCCTGAGGAATATGCAGCCAAAGTTGCCGACAATACGCTGATGGAGGTGGTGGCGCACCACAAGTCGCACCCCGGCGATGTGTTCTTCCTCCCTGCCGGTCGTATCCACAGCATCGGCGCGGGCAATCTGCTTGTGGAGGTGCAGGAAACATCTGATATCACTTACCGAATCTACGACTTTGGTCGCGTTGATGCCAAGACCGGGCAGCCCCGCGAGCTTCATGTGGAAGAAGCCAAGGATGCGATTGATTACACAGTTTATCCTTCGTATGTGACCAAGGCAGGCGAGGAGAAAGATGGTGTTTCTGAATTGGTGAAATGTGACCATTTCACCGTTTCGCGCGTGAAAGTTGAGGGCAAGAAGGTGATCCGTCCGGATTATGATTCATTCGTGACCTACACTTGCATTGAAGGATCGCTCACTGTTACGGACGACCGCGGCAACCGCGTTGAAGTGCGCAAGGGTGAGAGCGTGCTCGTGCCTGCAATGGCTACCGAGATTGTGCTTGAAGGCAACGCCACGCTTGTGGATGCCATTTGCTGAGCGGCACTTGTTGAGAAATAACCGCAAGAGGTGGTTTAGTCACGGCTCATTCGGGTTGTAGCTATTGACATGCGGCGTCGGTCGCAACTCGTACCATCTGAACCATTCTGACAACCTCCTCCCATCCGAAGATAACAGCGGTGTGCCAAACGAATTTTGGCACACCGCGTTGTTGTTGGAGGGGAGTGCTTGATTTTTTTTGCGGTGATGAGGCGGGAACGGGATAAATTTAGTAATTTTGCGGTTATGAAGTTTGAATTACAGTCAACAGCAGCCGGCACCAATGCCCGCGCCGGGGAGATCACGACGGACCATGGGCGAATACTGACGCCTATCTTCATGCCTGTGGGTACGCTCGGCTCGGTAAAGGGAGTGCATCAGCATGAGCTGCGCGATGATATAAAGGCTCAGATCATACTGGGCAATACTTACCATCTGTATCTTCGCCCGGGAATGGAGGTGCTCCGAAATGCGGGTGGATTGCATAAATTCAACGGCTGGGACCGGCCGATACTGACTGACAGCGGCGGCTTCCAGGTGTTTTCGTTGTCGGATCGGCGCAAGCTCACGGAAGAGGGAGCACATTTCCGGTCGCATATCGATGGCTCCAAGCATCTGTTCACGCCGGAAAATGTGGTGGATATAGAGCGCATCATAGGCGCCGACATCATGATGGCGCTTGATGAGTGTCCTCCCGGCACAGCCGACTATGATTATGCCAAGCGTTCGCTGGCGCTGACGCAGCGTTGGCTTGAGCGCGGATGGAAACGCTACAAAGAGACCGAAGGGCTGTATGGCTATTCGCAAGCTTATTTTCCTATAGTGCAGGGGGTGGTGTATCCCGATCTGCGTCGTGAAGCGGCCAAGTTCGTGGCCGATCTGGGAGCCGACGGCAACGCCATAGGCGGTTTGGCTGTTGGCGAACCGACAGAGAAGATGTATGAGATGATAGAGGTGGTCAACGAGATACTACCCGCTGACCGTCCGCGCTATCTGATGGGTGTGGGCACTCCCGCAAATATTCTCGAGGCGATTGACCGCGGAGTGGATATGATGGACTGTGTGATGCCTACTCGCAACGGCCGTAACGGGATGCTGTTTACCGCCAACGGGGTGATGAACATGCGAAACAAGAAGTGGGCCGATGATCACACGGAGCTTGACCCCTCGGGTACATCCTATGTGGACCATGCTTACTCACGAGCCTATGTGCGCCACCTTTTCATCTCGCAGGAACTTCTTGCCATGCAGATAGCGTCGATCCATAATCTGGCGTTCTATCTGTGGCTTGTTGGAGAGGCGAGGCGCCACATCATAGAGGGCGATTTCGCCACGTGGAAGCCTCAGATGATAGAGCGGGTGACCCGCCGGCTTTGATATCGCCCAGTAATCATGAGTTAACTCGTTGCTTGTGCTATGAAGATTATTAAGAAGCTTGACGTATATATCATAAAGAAGTTTCTCGGCACTTATGTGTTTGCCATCATACTCATTTTGGCCATCACGGTGATGTTTGACATCAACGAGAAGCTTGACGCGTTTCTCAAGGCGCCGCTCAAGGCCACTGTGTTTGATTATTTCGTTAACTTCTTGCCTTATTTTGCCAACCAATTCAGCCCGCTGTTCACGTTTATAGCGGTGATTTTCTTCACCTCGAAGCTGGCCGACAATTCGGAAATCATAGCCATGCTGTCGTCGGGGATGAGTTTTCCCCGCTTGCTGCGTCCCTACATGCTGAGCGCCACGGTGATAGCGGCGGCAACTTATCTTCTGAGTGCCTATATAATACCTCCGGCCAATGTGAAGCGCATAGAATACACTAATCAGTATGTGAAGAACAAGAGCGTGGAGTACGGGACTAATATCCAGCTTCAGGTTGCCAAGGGGGAGATTGCCTATATGTCGCGATATGACAATGCAACGCGTACGGGCTATAAGTTCTCGCTCGAGTCGTTCAAGGATAAGAAGCTTGTGTCGCGCCTCACGTCGCAGACCATCCGCTATGATTCGCTGCACAATTGGCAGGTGCGTGACTATATGATCCGTGATTTCAAGGGTACGCGCGAGGTGATCCGTCGCGGGTCAAAGCTTGATACAGTGATACCCATCGAGCCACGTGATTTCCTCATAGCTAAAAACGACCATGAAAAGATGACAACGCCTGATCTTGAGGAGTATATCAGCCGGCAGAAGGACCGCGGCGTGGCTAATATCAAGGGATTCGAGATTGAGTATCACCGTCGATTCGCCATGACGGCGGCGGCGTTTATCCTCACGGTGATCGGTATGGCACTTTCGGCACGTAAAGTGAAGGGGGGGATGGGTGTAAATATCGGTATCGGTATAGTGTTGAGTTTCAGCTATATTCTGTTTATGACTGTAACTTCATCGTTTGCCGTGTCGGGTTATACATCGCCATTGATTGCCATGTGGATACCGAATATCATTTACTCTGTGGTGGCGGTTGTGCTCTATCGCCGTGCTTGCAAAGGCTAAAGATTCCGAATTGCCATAGTGTGAGGATGTGGAAAAGGGAGCGGTTCGGGGAAAAGCGGAGTGGAGATTACATGGGGTCGACGTCGTAATAGATGACGGCTGTTTTGATGGAGGGGATGCGGAGGGCGTGCATCTCTTCGTAGGTTGCCCGCAAAATCTCTTTTACTTGCTTCATTGATGCCGTTACCTCGATTTTGAGCATGATTTTTCGGATGTAGAGCGTCTGTACACGACCAACAGCGGGCTCTTCGGGTCCGAACACACGGTTGCCAAAGAGTTCGCGCAGGCGATTGGCGTAACGGGCTGCGAGAGAGTCGAGCTCACGCGGGTCGCGATGCTTGATGTAGATGTATATGAGGCGTGTGAAAGGTGGGTAGAAGAATTTGCGACGTTCCTCCAGTTGCTCTTGGAAGAAGCCTATGTAGTCGTGGGCGAGGAGCTTGGGGAAGAGGGGATGGGATGGCTGCCGGGTTTGAATGGCCACTGTGCCCTGCTCGTCGCGGCGACCGGCGCGTCCTGCCACTTGGGAAATCATGTTGAAAGCGCGTTCCGAGGCGCGAAAGTCGGGCTGGTTTATCAAAGCGTCGGAATTGACTATGGCCACGCTTTTCACGCGGTCGAAGTCAAGCCCTTTTGTTACCATCTGAGTGCCTACGAGCACATTTGCGTCGCCACGCGAAAACTCGGAGATCATGCGCGAGTAGCCCTCCTTGTTGCGCGTGGTGTCAAGGTCCATGCGGAGTACTTTGGCGTTGGCGAGTGCAGGCTGAATCTCATCCTCCATTCGTTCGGTGCCGTAGCCGTGGACCTCTATTGCCGGTTCGCGGCATGCGGGGCAAACTGTTGGGAGGGGATAGATGGCACCGCAGTAGTGGCACACGAGTTTGTCGATGCGTTTATGGTAGGTGAGTGACACGTCGCAATGCTCGCATTTGGGGGTCCAAGCGCAGAGTTTGCATTGAGCCACAGGAGCGTAACCGCGCCTGTTGAGGAAAATGATGCTTTGGGCTCCGGAGTCGATGGTGCGACGCACCATGCTGACGGTTTCGTGGGCAAGCGCGCCTTGCATCATGGATGCCTTTCGGGCTTTTGTGGTGTCGACGAGCTTGATTTGAGGAAGGCGGACTCCTCCGAAGCGTTCGCTGAGGGTGACGAGACCGTAGCGTCCGGAGGTGGCTTTATAGTAAGTGTCGATGGCGGGAGTGGCTGAGCCGAGAAGAGTTTTAGCGCCGTGCATACGCGCAAGGACAATGGCTGTGTCGCGGCCATTGTAGCGAGGGGCGGGGTCCTGCTGTTTGTAGCTTGTTTCATGCTCTTCGTCCACAATAACGAGGCCAAGTTGGGCAAAGGGGAGGAATACGGCCGAGCGGGGTCCGATGATGACGAGCGGTTCGGATGTGTTGAGAATGCGGCGGTAGAGGTCGACGCGTTCGTTGTCGGAAAACTTGGAATGGTACACCAGGACGCTATTGCCGAACACCTTTTGGAGTCGGGAGGTGAGTTGAGTGGTGAGTGCGATTTCCGGTACGAGATAAAGCACTTGGAGGCGTCGACGCAGGATGAAGTCAATGAGATGGATATAGATCTCGGTTTTGCCGGAAGAAGTAACACCGTGGAGCAGGGTCACTTCATGTTGGGTCCAGGATTGGTGCAGCTCTTGGAGGGCACGGTTCTGAGCTTCGCTGAGAGTGGGAAGTTCGCCTGAGGAGATTCCGGTAAAGGAGAAGCGGCTGATTTCGCGTTTGGAGATAGTGAGGATACCTTTTTTCTCCATTTCGGAAATGATGGGGCGAGAGAGAGCGGTGCGCTCCAGGAGATGGGTGAGCGTTACTTCGCGGAGGGGAGCGGAGGGTTGCATGAATCCGCTCATGTCGAGGAGAGCGAGGAGGGCCTGTTGCTGCTTGGGAGCGCGAGCCACGGAGTCGAACATCTCATGGAGGCGTTGGCGGTCATTGCGTTCGGCATTGACAGCAACGTAGGTTACTTTGCGAGCCACATATCGTTCGACCAGTTTCTCCGAAACCATGAGGAGCCCCTTTTCAAGCATCTTCGCGGCCAGTGCATTCATTCCGGAATAGCCAGTGGTCTTGGCCAGGTCGGCAACGGACATGCGCTTTCCGGCATGGATGAGAGTCTGGAGAATGACGGCTTCGCGCTCGGACAGGGGCGAGGGGGCATCATCGAGGTCGGTGGCGGGTTCAAGAAATGTTTCGCTCTCCACTTTCAGGGCGGCCGGGAGAGCCGCTTTCATGACATCGCCGGTGGAGCAGAGATAATAGTCGGCAACCCATTCCCAGAGTTTGAGCTGAGGGTTGCGGAGGATGGGTTGATTGTCAAGGAGAAGAGTTATAGGTTTTACTTCATAGCCATCGGGTTTCCGCGGGGTTATGGCCGTGACGATACCGGTGTAGAACTTCCGTTTGCCAAACTGCACAATGACCCGGTGGCCGCGCTTTACTTCGCCGGCCATTTCCTGCGGGATTTCATAGGTGAAAGTGCCGCTCAGCGGGAGCGGGAGAATTACTTCGGCAAACAGAGTCATGACGGTAAGGGGGGAGAGGGGTTATTTTGCCGCTCCGGTGGCGAGATGGTAGAAATATCTCCAGAGCGGAGCAAGCATGAGCGACTGTTTCATCTCATCGTTTTCAAGCAAGTGGAGGAGCTGCTCGCGGGTTAGTGTCAGGACCTGAATGTCCTCGGTGGCGTCGAGATGCTGGCTGGATGTTTGTGTGACGCCTATTGCAAGGAAACAATAAGTGAGATTGTTGGTGGTGGAAGGGTTGCCCGAAATTACGCATTGTAGCTGCCACTCGCCGCCGGAGTATCCGGTTTCCTCCAGGAGTTCTCGCTTGGCAGCGTCGATTGGTTCCTCGCCTTGTTCCACCACACCTGCGCACAGTTCGGTGGATATGATTCCGAGGCCGTGGCGGTACTGTCGCACCATAACGAAACGGTCGTCGGGTGTAATGGCGATGACGTTGACCCAAGAGGGGTATTCCAGGACGTAAAATTCGGGATTTATGTTTCCGTTAGGCATGAGCAGGCGGTCGCGGCGGGCTGTGAGCCACGGTCGCTTAATTATGTATTCACTGCCTAAAATCTCGGGACGTTTGATTTTTTCGCTGTTCATGGAACAAATTTACTTCATTTTTCGGATTCATGCATGACAAATCCAATTAATTGTGTGATCGGGGGGGAGGTGAACCGTTCCTGTCGGGTGGAGCATAGTGAATATACTCTAAAAGAGAAAAGCACCGGAAATTTTTGATTTCCAGTGCTTTTCAGTCGGGGTGACAAGATTCGAACTTGCGACCACACGCCCCCCAGACGCGTACTCTAACCGGGCTGAGCTACACCCCGTTTGGGTTATTGCGCTGCAAAGTTACGCCCATTTTCGATTCCCTGCAAATTTTTCAGCAATTATTTTTTTGAGGACAGGGTGTGGAAATCGGTTTTGGTTTTTCAATTTGCAGAAATTCAAAATTATAAATTGAGTGTTAAAATGAGTTAATGAAAAGGCGGGATGAAACGGACCTTTCTGTGCAATGGCGGAGAGTCTGGAATTTCTATGTGTGGATGTGCCCATCCTCGTCCATGTAGGGGGCATCGCCATTTTCAACTGGCACGTAGTTGAAAATGGCGTCGCGGGTAAGCGTGACCCTTATCATATCCTCGCCATTAATCCTTGGAATGATGAATACGGATGTAACCTCCGGAACATCCTCAAGAGCTATCTTGAGAGGTTCGGCGTAGAGGTCGAGCATGAAGTCGGGAGTAAATATGTCAAAATATTCATCAAATTCGGTTTCGCTCTGGTTGCATGTGATGATGATGGTGAGAGTGTCGGTGGTCAGAAGGTGAGTCTGTGTCCAGGGTATTTCCTCATCGGCGAAGTTGATGCTCATTTGAGTATCTATTGCCTCGAGGCTCGCTTCGGTTACTTCTCGGGGGAATGATTGCGCGTCAAATTCGTCTAAGGCTTTTGTAAGCTCTTGCCAGGAAACGACAAACACTTTCTGGCGGCCGGTTACGTCGCTGTAGTCGAATTTCAGGCCTTTAAGTCCGAGAAAATCGCCGGTTTGGGCTGTCTGGGTGAGGAGGGTGTTGGCCGATGGCCCAAATTCGCTAATGAGGCTGTTGAGGAGCATTTGTTTCGCACCGGTGGCGGTTTCATCTGACAGGAAGCTCTGAGAGGTGGCGAATTTGTAGGCGAGGGTGATGAATTTGCCGTTGAGGCGTGCCCCACCGCCGAGCAGTGTCTCATCACTTTGAAGTTCCTCGCTGAAGCCTTGGTTGAAGCACCCGACGAGTTCGTCGATGAGCTGTTGCCGATTGAAGCCGAGTTGTTCCAACGGTTGGTTTTTCAGCCGAATAATTTCATCGCCGGTTAGCGTGAGGGTGGTGGTTTGGTTGCCGGAATAAACGTAATGGTATGAAACCACACACTCGGCCGCCTCGAGTATCTTTGCCATCATTTCGGCGTTTGATTTTTCGGAGGGAGTGCGCTTTGAGGCGAATATGACTTTGGCCATTTCGGAGGATACGGGGTCTATGTCATCGTAGGTGACGTAAAAGTGGAGCGTATCGGACTCGAGGTGGGCGTGCAGTCCTATGTCCATGCCGGTTTTGTTGCGCACGAGATCCGTCCCATTGTCGCCCGAGAGGGCCTCTGCGAGCTGCTTAAGCATGGCTTGTGCTTGCTGTTTGCTGATTGTGGAGTCGGAGGCCGCGGCGGCCACGCAGATGAGGAACGAGAGCAGCAATAAGGGGAGACGGTTCATATTAAGTAGTTGTTCAAATTAATCGTTGGTGAAGTGTGAGCGTTGCATGGTGTATATATGGCTGTCGCCTGCAGTGCTTGTCATCTCGAAGGTGATGGTCTGGATCTCCGGCATTTTGGGCAGGAGGCGCCGGAGGAATTCGCCGTAGGTTGTGATCATTGCGTCCTCACCGGTGTTGTTGACAATGGATTGGAATTGGGCTGAGGGATAGTCGTAGGTTAGGATGAACCGTAGTCGCGTGGGTTCGGTGATGTGGCTGAAGGTGACGGCTACGTTCATTTTGGCTATATCGTTGGTGAGAAATTGGTCAACCATGGATAGTGATTCCTCGGGGTCGTTAGGGTCGGCACCCTCGTTGGCAAGACGTTTCATGTCATCCCACGAGAGGGTGATTATCCGCTGGTTGCCTTCGGGGTCACTGAGATCATATTTTATGCCTTTCATCCGCAGTTCGCGGGCGGCTTTTATGAGGCCCTTGACGCTGAATGAGTTTGGCCCCTTCAGCACCATGTGGGAGAGGTTTTGGCGCACTTTGGTGTCAAGTGTCTCATCGCTGAGCATGGGGGAGGGTACGCGGGTGACGCCACGGATGGTGATGTAGGCTCCGTCAACGCCGGTTTCGTAAGAGCTGAATTCTCGCTGTATGTCGGGGAGTTGCGCGCAGGCGTTGAAGTTGGCTATCAGTTGTGTGAGCATTTCGGAATAGTCAAAACCGAGCTGATCGACGGGAGTGGTTATCAACCGGATAAACTCCCGAGGCGACATGACGGCCTGTAGGGTATCGCGCCCTATGTAGCGGTAACCGATATTGTAATCAGCCTGTTCGAGGAGTGACGCCATAACCTTTATACCCTCAATTTGCGAAACGTCGGGGCGGTTCATGGCTATGAAAAAACGAGCGAGCTCAGGCGACATCCCTTCGGATGTAAATTCCGGGAGGTGGAAGTTGTAGCACATCACATTGTTCTCCACACTCAGATGAACCGTCTGTCCGGTCCGCTTTTTAAATTCGCCTGCGACATCCTTATCAATCATGTTGACCAGCATGTCGACGAAGTTTACAGCTTCTTCGCGTGATAACGTTGAAGGGTCAAAAGGGATGTTGGCTTTCAAGGAGATGAGAAAGCAGAGGGGAATGATAAGTGCGACTATTCTTTTCATGTGTTGTGCTTTGGGGTGTGCGTCAGCGGTTATAGTAATCAAGGATCTCTCCGGACGTGAACTTATAGTCCATGAATTGCTCGTTGAGGTCGGTGAGTTTTACGGATACATCTTGGATGTCTTCGTTGGCAGCCAGGATGGGGGCGAATACCGGAGCCAGCATGGTCAATGCCGCTGGGCGGGAAACGTATCCGGCTATGTAGTCAATGCTGTCATCTTCATCGGTCATTTCGGCAAGGATTGAGAGGGTGGTTTCAGATATGGAGCCTGAAACTTTCAGGTCTATTCCATTGGTCGATGCTATGGTTTCGATGGCAGAGCAAATGCGGTTTAGCTGCGCATCGGCAGAGGGAGAGATGGCATAGAGGGTGGAAGTGACGGCCATAGCGGCAGCGAGAAGAAAAATTCGCAGGTGTTTCATTGCTGAGATTTGTTGATGATTGGGATGATAAAAAGATTGTTATGGCAAATGTAATAATACACAATGACATGCGCAATTTTTTGCGGAGCGAAAGCGTGCATTTTTCGTTAAAAGATGTGGTGGCGATGTGTAAAACTATATAATAAGGCGTTGCGATGTTGCGAGAACGAGGATTTTTTTGTAATTTTGTTTGCTGATTCCGTAGGTGCGCGGCAAGGAAAAATGCCGTGTCAGACTGCGGTTTTGAACTCAAAAAGAATCAACGAGAAAGAATATAATATGTCAGAACAAGAAGAATACAGTGCGAGTAATATTCAAGTGCTGGAGGGTCTTGAAGCCGTGCGTAAGCGCCCGGCCATGTATATAGGCGATATATCCGGAAAGGGACTTCATCACCTGGTGTATGAAGTTGTGGATAACTCGATCGATGAGGCCCTTGCGGGTTTCGCGTCGCATATTGATGTGACCATCAATGAGGACAATTCGATAACGGTTATAGACAATGGTCGCGGTATCCCTGTGGATATGCACGAAAAGGAGCATAAGAGCGCGCTTGAGGTTGTGCTCACTGTGCTTCATGCGGGCGGTAAGTTCGATAAGGGCAGTTACAAGGTTTCGGGCGGTCTGCATGGTGTGGGCGTTTCGTGTGTGAATGCGTTGTCGACCTACCTTCGCGCCGAGATTCACCGCGACGGGAAAGCCTACGTGCAGGAATACTCCTGCGGTAAGCCCACAACGGACCTCCGTATAGTAGGCGAGAGCGATCACACCGGAACTATGATCACTTTCAAGCCTGATGATTCTATTTTCACTGTTACGGTTTATGACTACAATACCCTTGCTAACCGCCTTCGCGATCTTGCATTCCTAAATGCAGGGATAACCTTGACGCTGAAGGATATGCGCGAGGTGAACGAGGAGGGCGAACCCCGAAGCGAAACATTCTATTCAGAACGTGGGTTGATGGAGTTCGTTCAGTATATCGATTCCAATAAGGAACCCCTCATCGAGGATGTGATTCATCTTAACACCGAGCGCCAGGGTATTCCTGTTGAGGTGGCCCTGACCTACAACACCTCGTACAATGAGAATGTATATTCTTTTGTAAACAATATCAACACCATCGAGGGTGGTACTCACCTTACCGGTTTCCGTCGCGGCCTTACCTTCACGCTCAAGAAATATGCCGAGGAAAACAAGATGCTCGAGAAGGAGAAGGTGGAAGTGGCAAGCGATGACTTCCGCGAGGGCCTCACAGCTGTGGTTTCGGTTAAGGTGATGGAACCTCAGTTTGAGGGTCAGACCAAAACGAAGCTTGGCAATAACGAGGTGATGGGAGCTGTGCAGACAGCTGTCAGCGATGCTCTGAAAACATATCTTGAGGAGCACCCGAAGCAGGCTAAAACGATTGTCGAGAAAGTGATTCTGGCGGCCAAAGCTCGCTACGCAGCGCGTAATGCCCGCGACAAGGTGCTTCGCAAATCGCCTCTTTCGGGAGGTGGCCTGCCCGGAAAGCTTGCCGACTGCTCCAGCCGTCATGCCGAGGATTGCGAGCTGTTCCTTGTGGAGGGAGACTCTGCAGGCGGTACCGCCAAGCAGGGCCGTGACCGTCAGTTCCAAGCCATCCTTCCTCTCCGCGGTAAGATTTTGAATGTGGAGAAAGCTATGGACCACAAGATTTTTGACAATCAGGAAATCACGTCGCTTTTCCGCGCTATGCGTGTCTCAATCGGGACCGAGGACGACCCCAAGGCAGTGAATATCTCCAAGCTTGCTTACCACAAGATAATCATCATGACCGATGCCGATGTGGATGGCGCCCACATTGCAACCCTTCTGATGACATTCTTCTTCCGCCGCATGCGTCCCATTATAGAACAGGGTTACCTGTATCTGGCCACCCCGCCGCTCTATAAGTGTACCCGTGGCAAAAATGAAGAATATTGCTGGACTGATCAGCAAGTGCAGCAGTTCATTATGAAATATGGTGACAAGACTAAGGTGCAACGCTACAAAGGTCTTGGTGAGATGAGCGCGCAGGAATTGCGTGACACTACCATGGCTCCTGATCAGCGATTGCTCAAACAGGTGAAAATCAGCGATGCAGCTGAGGCAGACCGTATCTTCTCCATGCTCATGGGCGAAGATGTGGCACCGCGTCGCGACTTCATTGAGTCCAACGCGAATTACGCCAACATCGACGCGTAATCACGTCACATAATGATCTCCGGGCAAAGTCCATCCCAAGGAGGGGTGGGGCTTTCCCGGAGTTCACGTAAAAACACACCGCGGCTTCCGGACGTTAATAATAAATAAGAAGTGATTTCAAAACTGTTTACGAAAAAAGTTTACATTACTTCAAATTCAAAGTATAGTCCGGAGAATAAAAACAATTATTAAACAAGTTTTAAGACTCATGACCAAGAAAACAACAAACCCCTCCTCGCGCCGCGTAAAAACAAAAGACCTCCGCGGGGAAGTTCTTGAATATATAGCCGGGCAAGGTTCGGCCACATTCAATTACAAACAGGCGTCGTTTGCGATAGACGCCACCACAGCTTCAGCACAGAAGGCAGTGGCCATGATGCTTGCTGAACTGGCGTTTGACGGTGATCTGATAGAAGTGTCACCGGGCAAGTACAAATCGCCGCAGCGCAACAATGTCACCACCGGTACGTTCGTGCGCCGAGCCAACGGAAAGAATTCCGTTATCACTGATACGGACGGGGAAACGATTTCAGTTGCCGAACGCAATTCGATGCACGCGCTCAATGGCGACCGTGTGCGCATAAACATAGCTGCTCGCCGACGTGGCGTGGAACCTGAGGCACAAGTGATAGAGATCATTGAAGAGAAGGACCAGACTTTTATAGGGACACTACATGTTGACCGTCAGATGGCTTATCTGGAAACCGACTCGAAGTTCCTGGCCAACGATATTATCATACCGCGTGCCAAGTTGCGTGGAGGCAAGCAGGGTGATAAAGCCATAGTGCGCATCACATCCTGGCCTGAGGATGATAAGAATCCGCGAGGTGAAGTGGTGGATGTGCTTGGCAAGACTGGCGAAAACAATGCGGAAATGCACGCCATTTTAGCGGAATTCGGTCTGCCATATCACTATCCAGAGAATGTAAATGCAGCTGCAGAAAAGATAGGGGCCGGCATTACGGACGAAGAGGTGGCACGGCGCCGCGATATGCGTCCGGTGACCACGTTCACCATCGACCCCCGCGATGCGAAGGACTTTGATGACGCACTTTCAATCCGCACCTTGCCCAACGGGAATTACGAAATTGGGGTTCACATTGCGGATGTGACGCACTATGTGCAACCTGATACCATTCTTGACCGTGAAGCGCAGAAGAGGGCAACTTCGGTGTATCTTGTTGACCGAGTGGTGCCTATGCTGCCTGAACACTTGTCAAATGGAATTTGCTCCCTTCGTCCGGATGAGGATAAGCTCACATTCTCATGTATTTTCGAGATGGATGAGCGAGGGAAGGTGCTGAACCATGATATATGCCGCACGGTGATACGGTCCAACCGACGCTTTACTTATGAAGAGGCGCAACAGGTGATTGAAACCGGAGTGGGAGATTATTCGAAGGAGATTCTCACGCTTAATTCACTGGCGCAGATTCTTCGCAAGGAACGTTACGAAAACGGATCGGTAGAGTTTGACCGAGCCGAGGTTCGCTTTGAGATAGATGAAGCCGGGCATCCCGTAAGTGTGTATTTCAAAGAGTCGAAGGAAGCAAACAAACTCATTGAGGAGTTTATGCTGTTGGCTAACAAGACTGTGGCTCGGGCCATTGGCAAACCGGCCAATCACAAGCGCCCGAAGGCTTTTGTTTACCGTATTCATGACATGCCTGATCCCGGCAAATTGGCCGATCTTTCCAAGATTGCACGTACGTTTGGCTATAAGGTAAAGGAAACCGGATCGTCGAAGGATGTGAACCGGTCAATCAACCGCATGCTCGCCGATGTGAAGGGCCGTGGAGAAGAAAACTTCCTTTCCACACTGGCCATACGTTCGATGGCCAAGGCTGTGTATTCCACCACCAATGTGGGCCACTATGGACTTGGATTCGAATATTATACACATTTCACTTCTCCCATCCGCCGATTCCCGGATATGATGGTTCACCGTCTGTTGGCACGTTATCTTGACGGAGGTCGGTCAGTGAATCAAGCCAAGCTTGAGGATCAATGCAAACATTCCTCGGATATGGAGCAGCTGGCAGCCAACGCCGAACGAGCCTCAATAAAATATAAGCAGGTGGAATTCATGGGTGATCACATGGGCGAAACCTATGAGGGCGTGATTTCCGGAGTGACCGAATGGGGCCTCTATGTGGAGATCAACGAAAACCTATGTGAGGGCTTGGTGCCTGTGCGCGATCTGGCCGACGACTACTATGACTTTGATGAGAAGAACTATTGCCTTGTAGGGCGCCGTCGCGGCGTGCGTTATCGTCTTGGCGACAATGTGAAAGTCAAGGTGGCGCGTGCCAATCTCGAGCGCAAGCAGCTTGACTTCCTTCTTGTGGATGACCGCGGACACGGTCCCGGCGAGGATGATCTCGGTTATAAGGTATCGGCCCGTCAGGCTGTACGTCAAGGTAAGAAAAACAATCCTAAACAGAAAACTCGCAGCCGTGCGCGCTCACGGCGCCAGTAATCTCCAATATGTTGGATAAAGAAACTATAGTGATAACCATTGACAGGCTCCATTTGCGGGCCTGTCATGGCGTTTTGGAGCAGGAACGAACTGTGGGGAATGAGTTTGAAGTGACCGTTCGGCTCTCCTATCCTCCCGCTCTCCGGGCTGCACACAGCGATGAACTGAGTGAAACGGTGAATTATGCCGAAATCGTGGATGTTATCAAGGCTGTAATGGCCACTCCGTCGCGGCTGATCGAGCATGTGTGCGGACGTCTACGGGATGCTCTGTTGGAGCGTTATCCGGAGTGTGACGGAGGTATGGTGCAGGTGACCAAACTGTCACCACCCATTCCAGGTGTGCAGCTTGCGGGCGCATCAGCTTGCATTACCTGGTAACCCTATGATGCAACAGATGGGACTATCCATGCAAAGAATCAAATTTTTTTGCGCAGGATGGCTGTCATTAACAAAAAAATAAGTAAGTTTGCAAGAGGATGCAATTTACGGCTTCCTTAACTTAACCAGCAATATAACCATGAAGATAGAAAAGAAAACAGTGGCTTCGGCCCATGGCGACATCACGCTTTACACGCTTACCAACGTATATGGCTCAAAAGTAACCCTGTCATCGCTTGGCGCGGGTGTTGTGAGCGTCGAGGTTCCCGATGCCGAAGGCAAGTTGGAAAATGTGGCACTCGGTTATGCCGATCCTGCCGATTATATGGCCGACGGTCCTTGCGCCGGCAAGGTCCCCGGACGCTATGCTAACCGCATAGCAAAGGGTCGTCTGCGTGTTGACGGGAAGGATTATCAACTGGCTATCAACAACGGGCCAAATGCTCTTCATGGTGGTCCTACCGGTTTTCAGAACAGAATCTGGAATTCACGCATTGAGGGTGACACTGTGATTTTCTATCGTACAAGTCCTGCGGGTGAAGAGAACTATCCTGGAACTCTTGAAGTGGAAGCTGCTTATACATGGAGCGACGCCGACACCCTTACACTTGAACTCACGGCGCAGACCGACGCCCCGACAGTGGTGAACCTCACTAATCACTCTTATTGGAATCTGGAAGGTCAGAATGCCGGATCGGTACTTGACCACAAGCTCTATCTGGCAGCCTCACGCTATCTGCCTACAGATGATACGCTAATCCCTACCGGCGAGATGGCTCCGGTGGAGGGTACCCCCATGGATTTCACCGAGTCAAAACAGATTGGACGCGATATTAAAGAGCCATTCGCAGCTCTTGAGTACGGCAAAGGATATGACAATTGCTGGGTGGTGGACGATTTTTGCCGCGGCGCACTCAAAACTGTGGCAGTGCTGGAGGCACCTCATTCAGGACGAGTGCTTGAAGTGGCCACCACGCAGCCTGCGGTGCAGGTTTATACCGGCAACTGGCTGGCCGGCTCGCCTAAAAATCCGGAAGGCCGCTCATATAATGACTATGACGGCGTGGCCATAGAATGTCAGGGAATGCCTGATGCTCCCAATCATACGGACTTCCCCTCCCAGCAGCTTTATCCCGGCGAGCTTTACAGCGAAACAATTGAATTCAAATTCTCAACAAAATAAAAAATCAATTATTAAACATATTGCAATGAAACCTACACTTTATGTGCTTGCTGCCGGTATGGGCAGCCGTTACGGTGGTCTTAAACAGCTTGATCCCTTAGGCCCTAATGGCGAAACTATCATGGACTACTCCATCTATGATGCCATCCACTCAGGATTTGGCAAAGTGGTTTTCGTGATCCGCAAGGATTTTGAAAAGGATTTCCGTGAGAAGATTCTTTCAAAGTATGAAGGACATATACCTGTTGAGGTTGTGTTCCAGTCAACTGACGCTCTGCCCGAAGGTTATACCTGCCCGGCTGACCGTACCAAGCCCTGGGGTACAAATCATGCAGTGCTCATGGCCAAAGATACTATCAAAGAGCCGTTTGCAGTGATCAATGCCGACGACTTCTATGGCCGCAATGCATTTGAAGTGATAGCCAAGGAACTTTCACGTGAACATGACCGCAAGGGTGATTATTGCATGGTTGGCTTCCGTGTAGGCAATACAATGACTGAAAACGGATCGGTGGCACGCGGTGTGTGCACCACCTCGCCCGAGGGTCTTCTCACTTCGGTTGTTGAGCGCACTGCCATTAGCTACGATAAGGATGGACGCATTGTGTTCACAGATGAAAATGGCGAAGAGCAGACCCTTGATCCCCGCACACCCGTGTCAATGAATCTCTGGGGTTTCACACCCGATTATTTTGATTACAGCGAGCGTGAGTTCAAGAACTTCCTTGACCGCGACCTGAACACTCCCAAGGCCGAATTCTTTATCCCTCTGTGCATTGATACGCTCATTAAGAATGGCGAAGCAACTGTGAAGGTTCTTGATACCGATTCACGTTGGTTTGGCGTGACATATGCAGCCGACCGTCCCGGAGTGGTTGAAAAATTTGCCCGCCTGCACACTGACGGAACTTATCCCGAACGACTTTTCTAATAAGTCTGTTCCAGCGTGCTTGGATTCCGAGTCAGTTTTGCTCAATCGGAGTTTAAGCAAGAATGGACTCATAGATATTACATGTAGAGCGAGGTTCGTTGCCCGAAAGGTAACGGGCTTCGCTTTGTTGTGCAACTGTCAGTAAAATAGTGGTTTGTGCGGGTTTAAGAACATGTTTGAACTTATTCTGAAAATAATTTAAACAGTTTCTAAGTTATTTAACTACGTGAGGCGCAACTTTAGGGGGCAGCGTTTGTTTATATGTTGAAAAATTAATAAACATACTTATTTTAAAGAATGGAAACAATAATCAATAAGCAAGTGCCGGAGTTCTCCGTACCGGCCTACGTTGCCTCGGAAGGATTCAAGAATGTGACTCACAACGATATTCTCGGACACTGGTCCATTTTCTTCTTCTATCCTGCCGACTTTACGTTCGTGTGCCCAACGGAGCTCGTGGACATGGCTGACAACTATTCCCGCTTCAAAGAACTTGGAGCAGAGGTTTACGCCGTAAGCACAGACTCGCAGTTTACCCACAAAGCTTGGGCGGACACTTCGGAAAGCATTGCAAAAGTTAAATTCCCCATGCTCGCTGACCGAGATGGCAAACTTGCCGAGTCGTTCGGAGTGCTTGATCCTGCGTCGTTCATGGCTTATCGTGGAACATTTGTTGTCAATCCCGAAGGCGTTATCAAAATCGCTGAAATCAATGACAACGGCATTGGCCGTAACTCGGAAGAGTTGCTCCGTAAGCTTGAAGCCGCGCTCTTCGTGGCTGAGCATGGCGATCAGGTGTGCCCGGCCCGTTGGAAGCAGGGCGACAAAACTCTAACCCCCGGTATTGAACTGGTTGGTAAAATCTGAGAAATCTGACATATCAGATAAATCCTTATTCCCGCCCCCGCATTCGGAAGCATAATCCGTATGCGGGGGCGGTTCTGTTTGAGAAAGCGATTATGAAAAATGGTGCTGAAAAAACGGGAAAATGTGTTAAAAAAATAAGATGTGGGGGAGGATGTTTGCTAAATATATGCTATCTTTGTGCTTTATTAGAGTCATTGGGCACGTGATATAAACCCTGTGGCTCACAATTGTTACATTGACACGTCATTACATGAAAAATATCTTTTCTAACCAATCGAAAAAAAAACAGTCCCTTCCGGCAGCAAAGCGCAAATTAAGCATTGTGGCCAAGCTGTGGATTGCCTTCGGTTGCTTCGTTGGATTGATCGGTGTTTCACTGATTTTTGCTTATAACGGTGTGATAGGCTATATGCCGGATATTGAAGAGCTCAAGAACCCAACCGATAAATATGCCTCGATCCTCTATACGGCCGACGGCGAGGAGATGGGCCGCTTCTTTCAAGGTAGCGGAAACCGTGTGAGCGCCGACTTCGATGAAATCTCCGACCATGTGGTGAATGCACTTATCGCCACAGAGGATGCGCGCTTCATGGATCATTCCGGTATTGACTTCCGTGCCTTGATGCGTGTTGGATTCAAGACACTCCTCATGCAGGACCGAAGCGCTGGTGGTGGATCGACTTTGACGCAGCAGCTTGCCAAGCAGCTGTATTCGACGGAAACAACCAATAACCTCCACCGTGCGTTTCAGAAACCTATAGAATGGATGATAGCCCTCAAGCTGGAACGATTCTATTCCAAGGAGGAGATTATCAAGATGTACCTGAATCAATTTGATTTCCTTTACAATGCGGTCGGTATCCGCTCGGCAGCCCAGGTGTATTTTGGTAAAGAACCTCAGGATCTGAACATTCAGGAAGCCGCGCTGCTTGTAGGAATGGTGAAAAACCCATCGATCTACAACCCCATACGCCATCCGGAGCGGGCTCGCGAGCGTCGCAATGTGGTGTTCGAGCAGATGCAGAAAGCCGGTATGCTTTCGCAGGCCGAAGTTGATTCCCTCAAAGAGTTGCCCGTCGAGGTGGATTTCCATAGAGTGGATCATAAGGATGGTATAGCACCTTATGTGCGCGAGCAGATCCGCTACATGATGCGCGCTAAAAAACCTCAGCGCGAGAACTATAAGTCATGGGAAATGGCTAAATTCTTCTCTGATTCAATCGAGTGGATCCGTAATCCGCTCTTCGGATGGATCGAAAAGAACACCAAGCCCGATGGCTCAAAATATGATATCTACAACGATGGACTGAAGATTTACACTTCCATAGATTCGCGCATGCAGAAACATGCCGAAGCCGCTGTGAGCGAGCATCTTGGCCGTACTCTTCAACCTGCCTTTAACCGCGAGAAGCGTGGAACCTGGGGAAATCCTTATTCCACTAACCGCACGGAGATCTCCGAGGTGAGGGTGCAGCACCTTATCAACCAGGCTATCAAGCAGTCGGACCGTTGGCGCAAATTCAAGGCCGGCGGAATGGATGATGCAGAAATCCGCAAGACATTCGATGTTCCGGTGGAGATGAAAGTGTTCTCCTATTCCGGTGCGATCGACACTGTGATGACCCCGCTTGACTCTATCCTCTATCATAAGCGGTTCCTGCGAGCCGGCTTCATGGCAATGGATCCCGTTACCGGTCATATACTTGCCTATGTGGGTGGTCCGGATTTCAAATTCTTCCAGTATGACATGGTTTCGCTCGGCCGACGTCAGGTTGGTTCTACCATAAAACCATTCCTTTACTCGCTGGCTATGGAGGAGGGTTACACCCCCTGTGACCGTATTCTCAATGCGCCTCCACGTATTTACAATAATGGTAAACTCTGGACCATACGTTCGGGACGTTCGCGAGCCGGCGGTATGGTGGATTTGAAATGGGCGTTGACCACATCCAATAACTGGATTTCAGCCCGATTGATTGACCAGCTGTCGCCCGGTGCATTGGTGCGCACATTGCGCAACTTCGGTGTAAGTTCGCCGCTTGACGTGAATTACACCCTTGCACTCGGTTCGGCCGATATCTCTGTTAAAGAGATGGTGGGAGCCTACTCAGCGTTTGCCAATAAGGGAATGCGAGTCGATCCCATCCTGGTTACTGCCATAGCCGACAATAAAGGAAACATCATATCGGAATTCGTGCCGAAACACACCGAGGTGCTTTCCGAGAAAGGTTATTACCGTATGCTGGCCATGCTTCAGAGCGTTGTCAACAATGGTACCGGACGTCGATTGCGTGGCGGTCCATGGAACATTTCGGCCGAAATGGGCGGTAAAACCGGTACCACCAACTACAATGCCGACGGATGGTTTATGGGCCTCACTCCTGAGATTGTGGCCGGAGCTTGGGTAGGCGGTGAGGAACGCTATATCCACTTCCTCAACGGTTCGATAGGGCAGGGTGCCTCCATGGCGTTGCCCATCTGGGGCCTTTTCATGAAGAAAGTGTTTGCCGATCCGGAGCTTCACTATTCCCAATCCGTGAAATTCCAGGTGCCCACCGATCTTGACATCTGTGACAATGACTTCATACCCAGCTTAGGAGTGGGGGGTGTCATAGAGCCTGTCATGGAGACAGTAACTGAACATGCAGATGATGGAGGAGAAGCCGAGCCAGACTCGGAATTCTTCGATTGATGCCGGCTGCTGAAAAGAATTCAGAAACACATTATTTTGATAAATCACTAACCGAATATACCGATGAAGTTCAACGTATCAAGCAAAACTCTTTACACCTTCGCATCGTCCGTGAGCAAAATCATCAGCTCCCGCAATGCATTGCAAATTCTTAATAACTTCCTTTTCGAGCTCGATGGCGATACACTCACTGTTACCGCTTCCGATATGGAGAACTCTCTCGTAGGTCGCTTGAGCGTGACAGAAGCCGAAGGCAACGGCAGCTTTTGCCTTGACGCGCGCCGCATTGTGGAATTGCTCAAGGAGATGCCTGATCAGGGCATCACATTCGATATAAATGATCAGAATATGGAGGTGTTGATTACCTATACCAACGGTCATTACAACACCGTGGCCCTTTCCGGTTTCGAATATCCCGAACATCGCAAAGCTGCCGCTACCGATACTGTGACTTTCGATTGTTCGTCGGAGCAGATTATCAAGGGAATTGAAAACACCCTTTTTGCGGTGAGCACCGAGGAGATCCGTCCGCAAATGATGGGTATTCTCTGGGATGTCAAGCCTGATTCAATTGTGTTCGTGGCTACCGATACCCGCAAGCTTGTGAAATATGTGGACGGCACAATACATCCTGCCACTGAGTGCTCTTTTATCCTGCCGGTGAAAGGAGCTCAGGTGATCAAGAATGTGTTTGCAAAAGAGGATTCGGTGCGAATCACCGTAACCCCTGTATCGGCTATTTTCGAAAGCGCTACATTCACGTTTGATTGCCGTCTGATCAAGGGAACATTCCCGGACTACAACCGTGTGATCCCCGTATCGAATCCCTATGTGTTCACGGCCGATCGTGTGTCTTTCCTTAACGCAGTGCGTCGTGTGGCCGTGTTCGGCGACGGTGGCGGGGGCCTGGTGAAATTCAATTTCAACACGAGTGAGGTTATCCTCCGAGCCTCGGACAACAGCCTCGGAACTTCCGGTGAGGAACGTGTGGCCTGTGACTACAATGGCCAGCCTATCAATATGGGCTTCGGCAGCCAGTACCTGGTGGAGATCCTTTCCACATTCTCATCGTCGGACATTGTTATCAAACTTGCCGATCCTTCCCGTCCGGCTCTTTTCCTCCCCGGTGAATCAGCGCCCGACACTGAGCTTGTAATGATACTTATGCCTATGAACATAGGTGAATAATTCCCCCTGAAATGCAACTTAAACTACAGCGTCCCATCATATTTTTTGATCTGGAAACCACCGGTACGAACATCACTCATGACCGTATAGTGGAGATTTCGATCATCAAAGTGCTCCCTTCAGGCGAAGAGATAGAGCGTACACGCCGCGTGAATCCGGAAATGCCTATCCCGGCCGAGGCCACAGCCGTGCATCATATCACTGACGAGGATGTGGCATCCGCACCCACATTCAAGCAGCTGGCCAAGAGCCTGGCTGAGATTTTTACTGATTGCGACATAGCCGGATTTAATTCCAACCGCTTTGACATACCCCTGCTCCTTGAGGAATTCAACCGGGCAGGCATTGTGCTGGATATGTCCAAAACACGCTTGGTTGACGTGCAGACCATTTATCACAAAATGGAGCCGCGTAACCTGAGCGCCGCCTACCGTTATTATTGCGGCAAAAATCTTGAAGATGCACACTCGGCAAGCGCCGACACACGTGCAACACTTGAGGTGCTTAAAGCACAGCTCGACCGTTACAGCGATGCGCTGACAAATGATGTGGCTGCTCTGTCGGAGTTCTCCTCCCACGGCAGAAATGTTGATTTCGCAGGTCGGCTCGTGTATAATGATGCCAAGCAGGAGGTGATCAACTTCGGGAAGTACAAGGGGCAGATAGCTGAGGAGGTACTTGCACGCGATCCCGGCTACTACAGTTGGGTGCAGCAAGGTGATTTCCAGCAGTCGACCAAGAATGCGTTCGCGCGAATCAAGCTGCGCATAGATGCTAAACGTAAGAAACAATCCTGACCGGTCATGCTCAAGGGAAAGCACATCATTTTAGGTATCACAGGCGGTATAGCCGCTTATAAAACCGCTATCCTTACCCGCCTTCTCATAAAGAGGGGGGCCGAGGTGCAGGTGGTGATGACCCCGTCGGCCAAGGAGTTTATCACTCCGGTAACACTTTCGGCGCTTACGGGCAAGCCGGTGGTCAGTGAGTTTTTCACGGCCAATACGGGTGAATGGCACTCACACGTGGATCTCGGACTGTGGGCCGATGCCATGGTTATCGCGCCGGCCACAGCTTGCACCATAGGCAAAATGGCCAATGGAGTAGCCGATAATATGCTGGTGACTACATATCTTTCGGCTAAGGCGCCTGTGTTTGTGGCTCCGGCCATGGACCTTGATATGATGGCTCATCCGTCGACAACGCGCAATCTTGAACTTCTCCGTTCCTACGGAAATCACATAATTGAACCGGCAGCAGGCGAGCTTGCAAGTCACCTTGTGGGGCGCGGTCGCATGGAAGAGCCGGAAAATATTGTTGCCGTCCTGGAAGAGTTCTTCGATCGTTCACTGCCGCTGAAAGGTAAGAAGATGCTCATTACAGCCGGTCCTACCTATGAGCGCATAGATCCGGTTCGGTTCATAGGCAATTTTTCAACCGGCAAAATGGGGTATGCCATTGCAGATGCTGCTGCCAAGGCCGGTGCTGAAGTCACGGTTGTGAGCGGTCCGGTGTCAGTGAAACCTGCGGAGGAATCGGTGAAGGTTGTGAAGGTGGAATCGGCACAGGAGATGTGTTCCGAGTGTGTCAAGCTCTTCCCTTCCATGGATCTGGCAGTGATGTGTGCAGCCGTGGCGGATTATGCTCCGGCCAAGGTTCATGATACGAAAATAAAGCGCGAACAAGCAGAAACGGCCACGATAGAACTCCGACGCAACCCTGACATAGCGGCTACGCTCGGTGGCATGAAGCGTGAAGGTCAGACCTTAGTAGGGTTTGCCCTCGAAACGGATCATGAGGAGGAAAATGCGCGCCGCAAGCTTGCATCCAAGAACCTTGATATGATTGTGCTCAACTCACTGGCTGTTCCCGGGGCCGGGTTTGCTACTGACACGAATCAAGTGTCGATCTATGGGCCTGCCGGGCTTATAGAATCTACCCCGCTTTTATCAAAAGGAGCGGTGGCCTCAAAATTAATATCTCTCCTTTCATGAAACTAATCAATCTCCTCATAAGTGGATGCTGCCTTGCAACAGCTCCAGGCCTCGTGGCGCAGGAACTAAACTGCACTGTAGAGGTCAATACTCAGCAGGTCCAGGGCCAGGAAACCACCTTCGAGGCTCTCCGTGAAGGCATAAACGAATATATGAACTCCACGAAGTTCAGTTCGGCTCAGTTTTCCCCGAATGAGAAAATAGAGTGCAGGCTGTATCTGACAGTGGCTGAATACACTGATGATAAAGTTAAGGGTGACATTCAGATTCAGTCATCGCGACCGGTGTATAACAGCTCCTATACATCCACGCTGCTCAACTTCAAGGATACGAAAGTGGAGTTTGAATATCGGCCGAATCAACAGATGGTGTTTTCCGAAAATACGATGGAGGATAATCTGACGGCGTTGCTTAATTATTATGCCTATCTCATTCTTGCTCTTGATTTCGATTCCTTCTCTTCACGTGGGGGACAACCTTACTACGAGAGGTTGCAAAACATTGTGCAGATGGCGCAATCGTCAGGCGAAATAGGTTGGAAAACGTATGATGACAATCGTAACCGTGCGGCTGTTCTTGCGGCACTGACAGAGCCGAACACCCAGGTGATACGCGACCTTATTTATGATTATCACCGCCGTGGGTTGGACGAAATGTCCGTTGCTCCCGACAAGGGTCGCGCAACCATAACCAAAGCGTTGCCGGCATTGGAACAGATCCGTGAGAAGGCACCTATGTCGGTGGTGCTCACAATGTGGCACGATGCCAAACTTGATGAGCTCATAAATGTTTATTCAAAGGGATCGCAAAGCGAGCGGGATGAGGTGTATAAGCTTCTATCCGACCTTTACCCAACGGACCAGGCCCGCTTGGCTGATATAAAGAATCCCCCTGAAACACGTTGAGACATTTCAGCCGTGTGTTTTATGATTTAGAAGACCACTAAAAGCAACATACTCTAAAAGCTCACTCCAAGAATCAAAATACTATGCTCTGTTCGCTCCGGATTTCAAATTATGCCCTTATTGACAGTATAGAGTTGCGGCTTGACCGCGGCTTGAATATCATCACCGGTGAGACCGGCGGAGGAAAGTCAATAATGCTGGGAGCGCTCTCGTTGCTTTTGGGGGGCAGAGCAGATACTCGTTCTATCCGTCACACTGATGCCAAGTCAGTGATAGAAGCAGAATTTGCAGTGACGGGGAATGATGCTCTTAAAGCTTATTGCGCAGCGAATGATATTGAATGGGATGACAGCAGCATGATTCTTCGCAGAGAGATTGCCCCGTCGGGTCGCTCGCGCTCGTTCATCAACGATAGTCCGGTGACACTTGAGCATCTGCGAGCCGTTGGGCTGCGGCTTGTGGATATCCATTCGCAGCATCAGAACCAGTTGCTTTCCGATGCCTCATTCCAGTTGCAGATAATTGATACGCTCGCGGATAATGCCTCTCGGTTGGATGCCTATTCGGCCCTTTATGAAGAGTATCGTTCGGCATTACAACGTTTGAAAATGACGAAGGCAGCCGTGGCCCGCGATAGAGAGAATGCGGACTTCATGCAGTTTCAGTTGCAGCGTATCGATGAACTGCAACTTTCTCCCAATGAGGAGACGGAGCTTGAGCAGGAGCGGGAAAGTCTGGGAGAAGCCGCCGAAGCCCGCGCCGGGTTTGACAGTGCGCTCTCTCTCCTTTCAACCGACAGCGACAATTGTATGTCACTCCTTTCGCGGGTTGCCGATACCATTGCCGATCTCGGTGAGCTCATACCTGCGGAGACCAATATAGCAACTCGGCTTGAAACAGCCAGGATAGAGCTCTCGGATATAGCAGATACGCTTGAGTCGCTTGCTGTGAGGTATCCTGACGACGCTGCTTCACGCTTGGACGATATAGATGAGCGTTTAGCCACAATCAATAGTGTGCTTCGGCGTCACAGTGTTTCTACGGTGACGGAATTGTTGGAGCAGGCACAGAAATTGCGGCGCCGGCTTGAACGCCTGGACAATTCCTCGGCTATAATTTCTGAGCTTGAGCGCCGCGCGCGCCAAGCAAAGAAGGCCGCTGTGGAAGCTGCGGGCGAAATATCCGGCGCCAGGAACAAGGCTGCGGCCGAATTTGCCCGTGTGCTTCATGACACTGCTGTTCCGCTTGGCATGAAGAATCTTGTGTGTGACATAGCTGTGGAACCGAACGAACTCTCATCCACAGGAATGGACCGGGTAGAGTTCCGCTTTGCATTCAATAAGAACCAAACACCGGTACCGGTGGGGATAGCCGCTTCCGGGGGAGAGATTTCACGCCTGATGCTCTCCATAAAGTCGATAATTGCTCATCGCATGTCGCTACCTTCGATTATTTTCGATGAAGTTGATACGGGAGTGTCGGGTGATGTAGCCGACCGCATGGGTCGGATGATGCGTGCGATAGCCGCCAACATACAGGTTATAGCCATTACCCATCTTCCGCAGGTGGCAGCTAAAGGTTCAAGCCATTTCAAGGTGTTCAAGCATGACACCGAAACCTCTACCGTGACACATGTGGAACAGCTATCCCCGGAGGGGCGGGTGGATGAGATTGCCCTAATGCTTTCAGGCGACACAGCCAATCCTGCCGCACGAGCCGCTGCTGAAGCTCTTCTTAGAGCATGTTTGGATTAAAACCGAAAATCAAGAATAGAATTATATGCAACCTACCGATTACATTTTCGGCATCCGTGCCGTTATTGAAGCCGTCAATGCCGGCAAGGAGATTGACCGAGTTTATGTGCGCAAAGGTCTGTCGGGGCCTCTGGCCCAGGAACTGTTGGACTTGCTCCGCGCTAATGGAATAGTTATCCGCTCCGTTCCGCCCGAAAAACTTGACAAAATCACACGCAAGAATCATCAAGGTGTGATTGCCATGCTTGCCGCCGTGCCTTATCACCAGTTGGGCAATCTTGTGCCCCAGCTGTTTGAGGAGGGAGTTTTACCGTTCATAGTTGTGCTTGACGGAATCACTGATGTGCGCAATTTCGGTGCCATTGCCCGTACGTGTGAGTGCGCAGGAGTGGATGCCATTGTCATCCCTGAGCATGGGAGCGTGAGCGTAGGAGGCGATGCGGTAAAGACATCTGCCGGCGCGCTTCTGCATCTCCCCGTTTGCCGCGATCGCTCCACACTTGCGGCTGTTCGATATTTGAAGAACTCAGGGTTCAAGGTTGTGGCAGTTTCAGAAAAAGCCGATATAAATTACACCACCACATCTTATACAGAGCCTACCGCGCTGGTGCTCGGGGCCGAAGATATCGGTATTGATCCGGCGGTTATAGAGCAGTGTGACACGTTTGTGTCAATCCCAATGTTCGGATCAATCAGTTCGCTCAATGTGTCAGTGGCGGCCGGTGTACTCATTTACGAGGTGGTGCGCCAACGCATGGAAGCGAACATGGAGGTGATTTGAGGCCTTCGGTAAAAGCCTTCCGCGGAACTCTAAAGGTATAAAAAACGTTATATTACTGACTGTCACTTATGGCGGTCAGTAATATAACGTTTCTTATTCAACGCTTATGCCCTCGGTCCAGTCACCTTCCGTTCCAAACGCTTCAGTTGCGCGTCACCGTGTGTTGCGGTTACTGCACATCCTCGTTGTGTTGGCTTCGGTGGTGCTTCTTTATGGTGTGACTTACGATACACTTCACACAGAATCGTTTGCAGTTCATGAGCGCTACCTGAGGATGCAATTCTGGATATGCGTGTTTTTCATATTGGAAACAGTTGTAGAATGGCTGTTGCGACCTAATCGCGTCCGGCACTTTTTTACCATGCTTGCGCTTGTGGCGGTGTGCGTGCCTTACATCAATATTGTGAATTATATGGAATGGCACGTCTCGCTCGAGGTCTATTATATTCTGCGTGTCATTCCGATAGTCAGGGCTGCCGTGGTGTTAGTGGTGATGTGGGGAATTATGGAGAAGAACTGGGTGACGGGTATGTTCGGGTCGTATCTTATTATACTCACCATCACTCTCTATGTGCTTTCGCTCCTCTTTTATGTTGAAGAGCATGCTGTTAATGCTCAGGTTTATAACTATTGGCAATCGCTGTGGTATTCTTTTATGCAGATGAACACTTGCGGTTCCAATATCAGTCCCGTGACGCCTGCGGGTAAGATTATAGGAGTGGTGTTGTCCGTGGAAGGATTGATTCTCTTTCCGGTATTCACTGTGTTTTTCACACAGGCATTTGGTGTTACGCGCCAGGATTCGGCAACTGCATCATCCAATTAAGCTGCTTTTCAGAAGAAATATTGTGGATCTGTCCTAACGGCTCTTCCGGGTTGACGCTACCGATATTCGGCTCCTGTCATCTGAACCATTCTGACAACATACGCCCATCCGGATACAAAAGCGGTGTGTCAAACGAATATTGACACACCGCCGTAATTCAGTTTATGTGGTAGCAATCAATTCGCTGACTGCACAGTTGAAATCGGAGGCTTCAAGAAGCCTGTCGAGTGTGATATGCATTCTGTAGCGCCAATAATGATGGGGATCGGCGGGGACGTTTATCTGCTCTTCGCGAGGGTCAGGCCTGCGGAGGTTGCCATCTATAGCCATCCAATCCTGAAGAGGGATAATTCTTAACATGGATGGGGCCTCAAGGTTCATGCGGAGAATCTGCATGCATATTTCAGGTGTGGCGCTGCGTGGCGCTTCGCCTTCACCGTGAAGCATCTCGCTGAAGAATTTTTGTGCTCGCTTCGGGTCTTCTTCCCACCATTGTCGGACACCGGGCATGTCGTGAGTGGAGGTTGAGCATACCGAAAGGTAAGGGTAGCGTGCAGGGGTGGCAAACGGTACCCAAGGTTCTTTGGGCATTCGCTGTATTTCCAACGAAAGAATTTTCAGCTCATCCATTACAGAGGGCACACAGGCGGGTATCATGCCCAGGTCCTCGGCACATGATAACATTCCGGTGGAATCTATGAGGGGAGGGAGTTTTTCCATGGCTTTTTCGCGCCAGAAGGAGTTATGGCGATGGAAAAAGAATTCCTCATAGAGCCGGCTGTAAGCATCTTTTTGCTTTGGCGACAGCGATTTGAAAGCAAATGTTTGCTGACCGAGAATGCGCGGATGATATTTGCCCGGTTCCGCTCTGTCCTTGATAAACAGCACTTCGTCGGTCATATCCATGAGCGCGTTGCGAAGAGCACGATTCCTTTCGGTGTCATCAAGGCTCCGGAAATACATGTCGATGGCGCGTTGGTTTTCAAGTCCGTCGGCCAAGCTGTAGCGGTTCCCCTCAATAGGGACAAGGAATTGCTCCTTGATTTCGCAGGCAAGGTAGCCGCAACTTTGTTCCAGGGTGCGATCGGTTATGTAGGGCTTGGTCATCAATTCACGGTCAAAAGCGAATCCGAATTCGCTGTGCATCTCCTCCGGGGAGTAGGGTAGTGCGGGGGAGAAAGTGCCGAGTAATCCGTGATATGTTTCTACCGGTATTTGCCAGATTCGGAAAAAGCCAAGCAGGTGGTCGATGCGGTAGGCCGAAAAGTATTCAGCCATTTTTGACAAGCGGGATTTCCACCATGCATACCCGTCGCGTGCCATCACATCCCAGCGGTAAGTGGGGAATCCCCAGTTTTGGCCAAGTATGGCGAAATCATCCGGTGGCGCACCGGCAGTGCAGTCGAGATTGAACAGCTCGGGATATAACCATGCATCCACGCTGCAGCGCGATATTCCTATGGGTATGTCGCCCTTGAGCGCCACATGGCAGGCTGCTGCATAATCACGCACTCCGCCTAACTGCTTGTCAAGGTGGAATTGCGTCCATCTCACAAAGTCGGTTTCATCGCGGTGCTCCTCAGTGAACAGGTCTATAGCCTTGGAATCGTATTTGGCATACGGGCCCCACTGCGACATGTCGGATGTGCCGTTAAGGTCACGTAACACACACCAGGCTGCGTAAGGGCGAAGCCAGTGATCGTTTCTGGAGGCGAACTTGTGGAACGCTTCCGAGGTCATTTCAGCGGCCCCTTGCTGGCGGAAAAGGTCATGGAGATAACTTTGCTTGGTGCGGTTTACCTGTTCATAATCCACGGCCGGAAGTGAGTTGAGTTTCTTACGGAGGGAATCGTAATGGGCTCGTTTGCTTTCATCGCGCAACTGACCGATATCCTCCAATCGCAAATACATTGGGTGGAGGGCAAATGTGGAGTTGGTGGTATAGGGGTAGGAGTCGCGCCATGTGTGTGTCATGGTGGTGTCATTGATGGGGAGCAACTGGATGAACTGCTGTCCGGTTGCGGCCGCCCAGTCAATGAGTTTCTTGAGGTCGGCAAAATCACCCACGCCCATTCCATCGTCGCTACGCAATGAGAATACGGGTATGGCAGTGCCTGTGCCGCGCCATTTGGGCATAGGATTCTCAAAAAACAATCCGGAAAGAATTAAAGAACCGTTGGGGGGAAGGTTGGGGATGGTGAAGCAACGATTGGGTGTGGATTCCCATGCCACCAAATGCCTGTCGGCTCCCTGCAGAAGCACGAATTTGTACTCGAAACTCTGCGGGAGTTGTGAAATGGGAATCTGCAACGTCCACTCAGGAAAGCGCGCGGCGTTAAGAACGAGAGCTTTGGCGGGGTCCCAGTTGCCCAATGCTTCACAGCTTCCGCATATTGCGATAACCATGTCCGGCTCGATCATCGGGGCGTCGACCCGCCATTCCAAGGTCCCCGGAGCGGTAGCCATAATATTTTCCTGATCATGACGAGCGAAAATCGATTCGGTGAATGCCGAAGCGAAGAAGGGTTTGTTGGACGGGATATCCTTCCAGTGGTCATGAACCGTGGCATCTTGAAGATGGGGGTCAAAACTCAACCGATGCGGTGCGCCCCATTCAGTGCGAACGGTGTCTCCGTAGCGACGTACCTCATAACGGTATTCGAACACTTCTTTGGCAGGGGAGATTTCAATGGTTACGGTCCAACGTCCGTTGGATTCCTGACTCAATGGCATACCCCCGCATAATTCGGGGAGCGAGCCTATCATATAGATAGCCTCGCCCCCGGCGGTGTTATAGTCTATTTCAAACTTGAGTTTCATGGATGGATTATAAGAGCAGATGGTGTTAACCACACCGTGAGGTGCCGCAGGAGGTGCAGATGAGGCAACCTTCCTGATAAACCAGAGTTTCCTGTCCGCAGTTGGGGCATTTCTGTCCGCTGGCCTTGGTGCCGTTAGGAAGGTACTTTTTCAGAGCGCGTTCAACACCCATTTTCCATGTGTTGATGGATTTGTTGTCAAGTTCCAAGCCGCTCACAAGCTTGAGAACCTGATCAATGGGCATACCGTAGCGGAGCACACCGGAGATAAGTTTGGCGTAGTTCCAATATTCGGGGTTGAACTTATCGGAAAGACCCTCGATGGTGGTTTTATATCCGCGTTTGTTGATGAATCGGAAGTCGTAACGTTTGTTGCCTTTATCATCGATGGCTTTGATAATCTGTCCCTTTGTAACGGATTTGGGGCAGAAAATGCCGTCCTCATCATCGGCCAGACCTGTGAAAATCTCATAGGGACGTCCGTTGAGTAATCCAACGAATGCAATCCACTTTTCTTTATTGTTCTGGAAGCGAACCACATCGGCGTCAAGTTCAATGGGGCGTTTGTCCACAATTGGATGGCCGTAGGCCGGCGTTTCGGATTCCTTTTTCTTCTTCTCAACGGCAATGAGCACGCCTGAGCGGGAACCGTCACGATAAACTGTGCATCCTTTGCAGCCTGAGCGCCATGCCTCGACATAAAGGCGACCGACAACCTCTTCGGTAACATCGTTGGGTAGATTGATAGTAACAGATATGGAGTGGTCTACCCATTTCTGCACGGCACCTTGCATTCTAACTTTTTCAAGCCAGTCAATATCGTTGGCAGTGGCCTTGTAGTAGGGCGAACGTGCAATCAGTTCATCCACCTCCTCTTGCGAGAGATTGGGTTTCACTTCAATGCCGTTGATCTCCATCCAGGTGATGAATTTGGGGTGATAAACCACATATTCCTCGAAAGCATCGCCGGATTCGTCCACGAAGTCAACATGCACATCGGTGTCGTTGGGGTTGACCTTGCGACGACGTTTGTAGATGGGCATGAACACAGGTTCGATACCGCTTGATGTGCGGGTCATGAGTGAGGTGGTTCCGGTCGGGGCAATGGTGAGGCAGGCAATGTTGCGTCGGCCATGCTGCTTCATCTCCTCATAGAGGTTGGGATCGGCCTCACGGAGTCGGTTGATGTAAGGATTGTTCTCCTCACGGGTAGCGTCGTAGATTTCAAAGGCGCCGCGCTCTTTGGCCATTTCAACTGAGGAGCGGTAGGCGGCGAGGGCGAGAGCACGGTGGACTTTCACAGACATTTCGGTGGCCTCCGGTGTACCGTAACGGAATCCGAGGGCAGCGAGCATGTCGCCTTCACCGGTGGTGCCCACACCTGTGCGTCGGCCTTTGAGGGTCTTGGTTTTGATCTTTTCCCAAAGATGACGTTCAGTTTGTTTCACCTCAGCTGTTTCGGGGTCACTCTCTATTTTTTCAAGGATGAGGTCGATCTTCTCCATTTCGAGATCAATGATGTCGTCCATCATGCGCTGGGCTTTGCCCACATGTTTGTTGAAGAGTTCGAAGTCAAATTCTGCCTTGTCCGTAAATGGGTTCTTTACATATGAGTAGAGGTTTATAGCCAGCAGGCGGCAGCTGTCGTAGGGACAGAGAGGTATTTCTCCGCAGGGGTTTGTGGAAATGGTGCGGAATCCGAGGTCGGCATAGCAATCGGGCACGGATTCGCGTGCTATCGTGTCCCAGAAGAGAACGCCGGGTTCAGCTGATTTCCATGCGTTGTGAACAATTTTATGCCAAAGCGCCCGCGCGTCCGTTTCCTTAACAATGGACGGATCGTTGGAGTCAACGGGGAATTGCTGACGGTAAGGTACGTTGTCGACGGCACACTGCATGAAAGCATCATCGATGCGCACTGATACGTTTGCGCCTGTCACCTTTCCTTCGGTCATTTTGGCATCGATGAAGGCTTCGGAGTCGGGGTGCTTGATGCTTACGGTGAGCATGAGCGCGCCACGGCGTCCATCCTGAGCCACTTCACGGGTGGAGTTGGAGTAACGTTCCATGAAGGGAACAAGGCCGGTGGAAGTAAGGGCAGAGTTTTTTACGGGGGTGCCTTTGGGGCGTATGTGTGAGAGGTCGTGTCCCACACCGCCACGACGCTTCATGAGTTGGACCTGCTCTTCATCAATTTTAATGACGCCACCGTAAGAGTCGGGAGTACCGTCGAGTCCAATCACGAAGCAATTGCTGAGCGATGAGACTTGCAGATTGTTGCCTATTCCGGTCATGGGGCTGCCCTGAGGCACGATGTAACGGAAATCCTTGAGGAGTCCGAACAGTTCTTCACTGTCCATGGGGTTGGGATACTTCGCCTCGATGCGCGCCAGCTCAGAGGCAATGCGGCGGTGCATGTCGTCGGGGGTAAGTTCGAAAATATCTCCCTGGGAGTTCTTGAGCGCATACTTGCTCACCCATACGCGAGCAGCGAGTTCATCGCCGCCGAAATATTTCAGCGTTGCTGCGAGGGCTTCTTCAAAGTTGTATTTTTGTGTTTCCACTTTGGGTTGAGAGGTAAGTGAATTATAAATGGTTTTTCTTGTTGGTCAGTGGTTTGATTTTTAAACCCGCTGCAAAGTTTGTGATTATTTGTGAATTATCAAAATTTTTCATCGGTTAAGTTTCAAAATGTCGATAAGTTTCCCGATTCAATTTTTAATTGCCTTTGTAATAATGATTTGTGATTTTTAGTGGATTGAAAAGTTTTCCGTTTTGGATATTTTTGGCATTATTTGGTTGTTTCGCGCTTTTGACTTATCTTTGCGGGAAACATTTAATATCTTCGGCAATTTATGACCAGTTTTGAATTTTTCAGGAATCGCCGCACAGTGCGTCGTTACAGCCAAAAACAAGTGTCCACAGAACTTCTTGAAAGCATGCTTGAGGCAGCTTCGCAGGCGCCCACCACGGGGAATATGCAACTCTATAGTGTCATAGTAACCCGCACTCAGGAAGGCAAGCGAGCTTTGGCGCCCCACCACTTCAATCAGCCTCAAGTGGAGGGTTGCGATGTGCTTCTTACATTTTGCGCCGATTTCAATCGTTTCGTCAAATGGTGTGAGGCGAGCGATGCAAAGCCGGGATATGACAACTTCCAATCGTTTGTTACAGCTGTCATCGACACCACCATTTTTGCGCAACAGTTCTGTACGATAGCCGAGATGGAAGGGTTGGGTTGCTGTTATTTAGGTACAACCACCTACACTGCTCCCGAGATCGCGAAAGCTCTTGATCTTCCCGCACGAGTTGTGCCCCTGATTACTTTGTCGGTGGGCTATCCCGAGGGGGAGGCACCATTGAGCGACCGCATACCCATTTCTGCCATACTCCATGAAGAACGCTATCAGGACTATAGCCCCGAGGCTATCAAGGCTGCTTATGCTGCAAAGGAAGCACGCGACGACAGCAAACAGTTTATTGCCGAGAACGGCAAGCAAACTCTCGCACAGGTATTCACGGATGTGCGTTATACTCGTGCCAACAATGAATTGTTTTCACGCTTGTATCTTGACTTTATTGTGTCGCAAGGCTTCAGTCTGCCGGATTCAGAGGTTAAATAGCCGGAAAATTCTGGCGCGAAGCGAGTCGACAGCGGATGAAACGAGGTAGATAGCTGCTGTGAATGTGAGAGTGAAAGCTGTGTAGATCCATAGCGATCCAATGTTCCATACATGTATGGCTGTGGGCCGGATGAAACCGCCCCACACAGCCGGGTTTTTATGAATGAGATAAGCTGCGAAAGCACCGCGGGCCAATGTGTTCACTGCGGTTGAACGCAGTCTAAGTGACGCAAAAAACATGAAGAGCGCCACCGATGAGAGTATGACCCAGGGAGCGTTGTAGGCGTAGACTTTCACAGGTTCCATCCATAGTGCGAGGAGGGCTGTTGCCGTCACGCCAAAGATGTAACCGCCAGCCCCCAATATAAGGCGCTTGCGGTGTTCCATATGGGGAAGTTTCAGGGCGAGCCATCGGCCAATGAGATACATCATTATTAGCTGGAATGGGGTGTAACCCGTGGGGTTGAACGATGCTCCCCAACACCATCCGCACCACACGTTGGCTATTATGAACAGAGCAAGCCAAAGCGTGAATCGGTTTGGAGTGAGTGTCCCTATGGCCGCATTTATCATTGGGCTGAGCAGGTAAAGGATGAAGTAGGCCGGCACATACCAAAGGTCGGTGTGTGTAAACACCATCCATGACTCAATCCATTCCGCGATGCTGAAGGTTTCGGGACGGATAATGGCAACTGCTGTGTAGATTCCCACTGAATAGAACATGCAGATGAGTGTGAACCTCACAAGTCCCTTGACAGAAGCTCTGATTCCAAAGTATCCGGAAATCAGTGTGAAGCAATTGACACCCACAATGGTGAGGGATTCCACTATGATGCGCCATGCATCGGGAAGAGTGAGATGCTTGATGCTTCCGGGGGTAGGTAGCCCGAGAGATGCGCCGTCGAGATGTACCACTATGACAGCCATCATGGCCAGTATGCGCAGCAACTCGATATTGGACAGTCGCCCGGTAGCTTTCCGGGAATTTTCAGGAGTCATCAGAGTCAGAAGGCTTTGAGCGAGATAAAAAGGGAATTGCCGGAGGCATCAGCGGGAATAATTCTGCCGGTGGCGGAATCGAACGCTTGAGGCTGTTCGCCTGGAGCATGTGCCAGCCACACAGGTGAGTGTATCCCGAGGGTATCGGCATGTGGTGCCATCAGTCTCAACTCCTCAAGCGAGGGGAGGTGGGAACCGCGAGGTATGATGAAAGCATTTTCCTTATACCATATTTTTGACTGGAGCGTAAAGTTATCGTAGTCCTCCTCCGCCACTACCCGCAGGGGGCGAAGCGGTTGGGCACTCCGCGCCGCAATGACTTGGCCGTGAAGCCCGGAGGGATCTGTGATGCACACCGGATATCCATTGACAATGCTACCGATTGGGGTGACAGCGGAACCTGACATGCTGCTACCGATGGGGGTGGCATGGCCGCGAAGCTCGCTGAGTTCATGTTCAAGCCTGCGGATATCGGCACGTAGCGCTTCAATTGTTGATTCGGCCGATGCATCGACAGGTGTGTGCATGGCTTTTGCCGCACGCAATGCTTCAAGAGCATCCTTGGCATGAGTGAAACGGGCGGCCGGGTCTTTTTCAAGACACCGCATGATAACCTGCTCAAGCTCTTCGGGGTAGTCCTTGACGTAGCTTTCACCCGGGTTGGCAGCTTCAAAAGCCGCCCGGCGCAGTGGCTCTATCGGGGCCGGCATTTCATGCAGCTGACGGTCATATATGCGGCTTATATCTGCCATTGAACCGGATGTTCCCATGACGAAAGGAACTTGGCCTGCCAGCATCTCATACATCAGCACACCAAGGCTGTAAACGTCGGAGGCGGGAGTTACTTCCTTGCCGTCGAGTTTTTCGGGCGATGAATATTCATAGGCACCGTCGCCGCGAGAGCTGCTTTTTACGCAGTGTTTCTGCTGTATGGCCAAGCCGAAATCCAGCAGAATGTAGCTGCCATCGTAATTACGCCGCATTATATTGTTGGAGTGGAGGTCGTTGTGATTCACGCAATATTTTCTGCGCAATTCGGCCTCCTTCTGTGGGGATATCAGGAATTTATCGCCATCGTCGGGATCAGTTTCAAGGTTATCCTCATCGGGATCCATTAGGAATTTGTAAAGGTCGGCATGGCAATAGCCCACTGCACCGAGAATTCCCTCGGCGAAGTTCCAGAATTCATGCATCGGGACGAACCGGTGGTTGCGCACATAGTCGGTGAGTGTGACGCCGTCAATGTAGTCCATCTCCACAATGGCATGGTTGTTTATGAGCCTTGGCTGATAGATGTGGACAATGTTGGGGTGACATCCGTTGCCTATTTTCAATAAGAGCCGGCACTCGTTGAGGAAGCTTTGATAGGCTTTGTCATTTTCGCTGTCCACCATCTCGTTGGATATTTTGATGGCACGGATGTAGCCCAGCTGTTTGTGGCGCACTTTATACACAGCCGCGAAGCTGCCGCGACCTATGAGGAGTAATTTTTTGTATTCTTGAGTGAATGGCATAATCAATCTTCTTCGGAGAGACTTTCATATAAGAGCACAACCTGCTTTCCCAGCTCAATAACGTAACCGTCGTGGAGCGGATGACGCATTGACGTGTCGCGAATCTCATGGTCGGTGTCGTCATAAATCAATTTGGTGCAGGCGCCACCCATGGGGCGACATCCCCATTTGAGAGCTTTGAGGAAGAAACGTCCGTTGGAGGCTATGATATCGGCATGAGCCGAGCTCACATGATTGTTTCGTTGTTGCAGCTCGGTTTCAGGGTCATTGTCACGTACTACAATGTCGTTTGGCCTATAAGCACCCGGCTTGTTGGCCATTGGCCCGCGCCCAATGTGGTACACTTGCTTTTTGTCAGAGTCCAGAATGTATTCATTCTTGGCAAGTGAACCTGTACCTTCCACCACCGTGATTTTTCCTCTCACTCGGCTTTGACGCTTAGGAGCGGCAAGGAAGGAGTAATAAAGTGTGTCGGCAATCACCTCTTTGGCGCGTTCAGGGAGATTCTCCTTGGTGATAGGACGGATTTCAAGAGTGCGTTTTCCCACGCTCTCAAGCATGGCATTGTCAAGTTCAAGTCGGAGCTGTTCCTTCATTGTGTCATCGGCCCAGGCATAACGTTTCACGTCATAGTCCTCCGTATCGACTATCACATATACGTAGAGTGAGGCCAGCGAAGCCGATGTGCTACCGGTTGCCGATTTAAACTCTTCTTTCAGGTACTGTATGGCGCGGTTTCGCTTGTCAATTGCATTGTCAAACAGTTCACTTTCCGATTTCACCTCCTCTTTTGGCTGAACCAAAGGTTGGCGAGGCGACTCCGTGTTCTGCTGAGGAGCAGGTGACGGTTCCTGCGCCGCGGGAGTTTGGGGCGTTTCCGTAGCTGCTGCAGCGGTGCTGTCATCAGAATCGGTCCCATTTATGAGGTCGGCCAGGCGGCCCATCTTTTGTCCTAAGTTTTTGAAAAATGCTGACATTTGGGAAAATATGGATGGATTAATGGATCTGGTAGCCGGCACTGTTGAGAGCCGGGATAATACAAGTGCCCATGGTGTGAGCGGCCAAAGTGGAGGTTGCATCCACAGTGCGCTCGACGCGTAGGGCCACTGCGATGGGCGCACCGAGTTTCTCGCTGTACATAAAGCAGATGTACCAAGCATCATTACAGTGTGCGTTGCCACGACGGTCAGCGCGCTCAGGAGTTCCTGTCTTGCCACCAATGCTCCGGGAATCGCCGGGATGATTGGGCAAAACGCTCCATTTTTGACTTTCTTCCTGCATGTATTTTTTTAGGATGGAGGCTTCTGCAGAGCCAACTATTGTGACAGGAGCCGAGGTGGGAGTAGTGCGGTTGCCGAGGCGTTTCACGTAGCGTGTAGGCACAAGCTTGCCATCGTTGGCCACAATTGAGGCCACGCGGGCCATCATAAGTGGTGTGGCGCGCAAAGCGCCTTGTCCCCAGGCGAGTGCCATCTCGTTGTGGGCCCATAACAGGCGAATATCTTTCACCCGCTTGTTGGGGTTGATGGCGCGTCGGTAGGTGTTGAGGCCTTGGCTGCCTATGTCGGAAAGGAGAGTGGTGAACGGGATTGAATTATTGAGCTCGTCCATGTTGAAGAAATAGGTCGGTACGGACACACCTTTGTTGTCCACCAGGCGTGCGCCCACGGCCTCATATATCTGTCCCAGCGATCCGTAGAGATTCTGGTCGTGGAGCAGATGGATGAAATAATTGTTGGAGGAGAGTACAATGGCTTTCTCCATGTCCATGGTGCCTGTCAACCGGCTGCTGCGTTCGATTTCCTCTTCAAGTTTCACATTGTAGGTTTTGGAGGCTGCTGCCGTGCCCAGGCTTTTGAGTCCGGCCAGGGCAGTCATCACCTTTGCAGTGGAGCCGGGGGGAGTTTGGAATGTCAGACCTAAGTCGCGCTCTGTGATGGGTTTGTGTCCCTTGATGCGTTCAAATGGAGCGTCGCCCCACAGTTTCATATTGTCAAGCATCACTATGGAGTCTTGATCCGGCACCGGATAGTTGGCTGAGGTCAGGAGATCGCCTGTGGCGGCATTCAACACCACAACCGAGGCTCTGAGGCGGTCAAGATTGCGAAACTCGGGCGATGGGAAGTGGCGTGCCATGGCATCCTGCAATGATTTTTGCAAACGGGCATCGACGGTGAGATACATGTCGCGTTCTTCGCGACGCGAGTTGAATTCCTTGATTTTGGGATTGTCATATAGACCGTCGTTAAGGAAGGGGAGTATGTTGGCATAGTTCCGTTCGCGCGGCTTCCAAGTGGTGTCAACGCCTGGCATGAATCTGTTGGCACGATAGTTGGAGGATGTGAGTTCGATGGCTTTTGTGGGTATGTCGATCCCTCGCAGTTCGCCGGCGTAGCGCGCCTCGGCCATGAAACCGATAGGATCATAGTCGCTGTAACCCAACACCTTTTTAGATCCGGCATCGCCGAGCATGAACAGCATTTGATTGCCCATGGTGTAATAACGGTCCTTACGGCGATGAGCCTCTTTTTTAAGCGAGACAACATCAATGCCCAAGGCAGCCAAGTTCTTGATGGATGATGCTGAAAGAATGGAATCGGGAGTACTTGTTGCAAGGAGCACGCCGTTGGTGTCATATATATTACCGGCATCAAGGCGATCAAGTACTTGACCGATACGAGGATTGTACTCGATGACACGGGCTCCCATGGTGTTGGTGATATACGCTGGCCGTATAAGGGTGGCATCTTTATTGACGATCTGATAGTTGGCCAGTGTGCCAATGATGACCAAAGCTCCGATGATGAACAGCAGGACGCTGGCTGCGATGGCACCGGAGAATGAGCCTGCGTATTTGAGCTGGCTCTCGGTGGCGCGGGTTCGTGAGGCAGCGAGTACGATACCGAACACGGCCATTGTGGCCACGAGACTGGTACGGCTGTAGCTCAGGAACGGGACGGTGACGCCTGTGAGGGGCATAATGCCGAGAGAGCCGAAAACAATGAACAGGAATTGCACGCCTGTAATCAAGGCTATGCCCATCACAAGATACATGGTGAAAGGCTGTCCGGCGCGGCGACCAATGAGAAGCGAACGGTGTATGAGCAGTACAAAACATAGAATGACCAACACTAAGCCTGTGAGGCCGAGCATTTCGCCAATGGAGGTGATGGCCATGTCAGTGTGGAATGCAGGAACCAACGAAGGAGAACCGTTGCCCAGCCCCATGCCGGTGGCGCCTCCGGATGCCGCGCTCCAGATACCTTGTGCCACCTGGTCGCCTCCGAGTACGTGGTTGTCCCATTGTCCACCCCAAGCCATTTCAGTGCGGTTCGTCAATCGGGCTGCCTCACTCTCGGCTCCTATGAGCTGAAGTATTGGGCCACCGAGGGCAAACACAATAATAAGCAGATTGACAATGATGGCACTCTCATAGATCTGACGCTTGGTGAACCATCCGTAGGCAATCCATCCGGCAAACCATAAGAGGGCCGCGGTGAGGAGTGTCGCGGGTGTGTTATTGAACGCGCGGGCTGCCAGCATAAGACCAATGAATGAGAGCAAACCGAGGAGCAACTGTGCAAAGTCGCGTCGCGCCATGGAATATAGAAGGATGAATGTGACAAGAACCACAAGAGCGGGTCCCATATCGCTCAGCACCATAAGATAAAGCATCATAAGCCCTATCATGACTGCAACAACAATGCCTATGGTGCCGAATTTTCTGACAGCCGCAAGGGTGGTGAGTTTGGTGGAGAATGCTTGTAGCAGCATTGCATTTTCAGCGAAAAATGCCGCCACAAACACCAAGATGAAGTATTTGCACACTTCACTTGGCTGGAACCCGAACAGGTTTACGCGCGCATCGCTCCCTTCGGGACCTGAGCCGAAAATGCCTAACATAAGTATCAGCCCTACGGCCAGAAGCAGATAGCTGAAACCGCTGGAGAAGCTGAATGCAGATGTGCGGGAGAGCGAACGTTTCTTGCGGATTGGCGCCAACATTCTATCAATCGGGTCGAAAGGCACCACTCCGGCTTGCAGTCTGCTCTTGCCTGCAAAGAATTTGGCAGGATTCACGCATGAGAACAATGCCATGGCCACGAGTCCGATAATCAAACCCTGTGACATGACCAGGCCGTAAGTCTTGTCGTTTACCGGATTGGTCATACCATACATGGCTAAGACCCCTATGCCTGTCAGAACCATGATGATGGACGCAAGCATATAATCAGTGCGGGTGCCCAGTCGGGCATCGCGCATAATCAGGAACAGGAAAAATGCCAGCCAACCTACGAGGTATATTGCAGCTCCGGTTGCCATTCCATCTCTGAATTGGGCGGGGGTGCGCACAATGAGTGCGCGGTCAGATTTCAGGGCTTGGTAAGTGTAACTGTCGAAAGGCGTTAGTACGTGGGTTTGTTGACGGAACGTAAGGTTAAGTCCATCAGAATCAAGCGTTCCGGTGGCTGTGGTGCCCTTTTCTCGGCCGTATTGATATCCGGGAGCTATGGGAACGACACTGTAACTTTTGCCAGGCTCCACATGGAAGCGGGCCTGTCCGGAGGCGTCCGTAACTGCATAACCCAGGGTGCGGGTGGTTCTGACGGCTTGCTTTTCAGCAACCTTACCCTGATTTCGGGCGGGAGCGATTGAGTCGATATAGTGCTCTCTGAGGCGTACGGTTATGCCGCTTAGGGGTGCGTTTGGTATGGATTTGGCGTTTACCACTTGCGCTTTTATCAGCGTTGGCCCGGTGCCGAAATCTGATGAAAGTTGGGTGGACCGGGCTTTCTGCCAGTCAGCGTCCATGCCGAGCATGAGGTAATCGTTTTCCACGCGAGTGCGCAAAGATTGTCCGCCCTCCTTCAGAGCTTTCTCAGCAGGCATTTTGAATGCTTGGCTGTTCAAAGTACCAAGATTTTCCAGTTGGTTGCCGGATTCGTTCAAGCTACATTCAATGACCCAACGGGAGATAAGCTGTGCGTCGGCAGGATCATCGATATATCCGGCCGAAAGAAGCATTTGTTCAAGTGTATCGGCCGGCAGATCGCCGGAAAGCAAAAGAGTCCGTCCTGAAGCGAGGTCAGCCTCCACGTCATTGCTCATAGCCTTGAAGTTGTCATTGATGGCGAAACAGCCAATGACGAACATAGCGGCGCAGAGAAGATAACTCACATAGGGTGATATGCGTTTCATGTCGAAAGATTGCGTCAAGGATTATTCTTATTATTTACGGCATTGCGCGCGGCCTCGGCTGCGGGGGCAGCGTGCGCGTCGGTGGCAACGGTGTCGTTCATAATTCTGGAGGCCTGCAGGCGGTTGAGGCTGTCGGCCACTTGCTCACCCACCATCTGCGGATCAGCGATTGTATCGGCCGGTTGGTTGCCCTCGGTTATCACTGAGTCGGCCGGTATGGACTTGGCTTCCAGGAATTCAGCTTCCGCATCGGCGCGGCCTGAATAGTGTCCTATGAAGTAACCGACTGTTCCACCAATAATAAATGAAGCGGCCACGGTTACGATGAAAGCATTGAGCTGTTTAAGTGTCAGCTTCTTTTTTGGGGCTGATTTTGCAGGGGAGGGCTGCTGATTTTGAACAGCCTTGGGCGAGGCGGTGTCAGGCGCTATCATGTCGTCGGAGTTGTCGGCCGGAGGTAATGGCCGCCCGAAAACCGTTATATCGTCGGAAGCACCGGCAGGGCGCGTTGTGTTGACTATAGGCATGGAAACCTTTGCTATCACTGCCGTGATGTTGTCTTTACCACCGGCATCGTTGGCCATGTCGATGAGTCGGGTGACTTCGGTGCGCGCATCGGCATCGGTTGCCAGTACTGAGGCTATCTCAGCGGAATACAGCATATCGCTCAGACCGTCGGAGCAAAAGAGGTATTGCGTAGGTTCGAATATAGGGAAAATGCCTGCATCAAGGAAGTTCGGATCGTCAGGATTGTGCAATTCATCGCCAAGCGAACGTTCTATGATGTTTCGCTGCGGATGGTGCATGGCCTGCTCTTCCGTGAGCATGCCAATCTCTTCACGATAGCCAACCAAAGAATGGTCATGGCTAAGTTTCTTAAGGCCGTCGGAGGCGGTGTATTGGTAGAGGCGTGAGTCGCCTACATGAACCATATACACTCTCATTTTGTCGGGTGCTATTATGGCGGAGGAGATCACGCACCCCATCCGAGATCGGTCAGGGTCGGCTTTTTTGTGCTCAACAATTGCGTTGTTGGCTTTTGTCACCGCATGCTTCAGCAGTTCCAGACAATCCACGCCCGGATGAGATGTGGTTTCCTCTATAATCACATCGCGGGCTATGCGTGCGGCAACTTCCCCGCCCTCATAACCTCCAATACCGTCAATGGCTGCCAGCAACAGATGTGACCCGCCCCAAAGCTCGCATGCTATAAAATTATCTTCATTATTGGTGCGCACTCGGCCGGTGTCGGTAGCTCCGAAAAATGTTGCGCTTATCTGAGAGGTTTTCATCGTGGTAGATTTTTAAAATGGCTTACACAGAGGTATATGACTAACAGCACGAGGCATGCAATGAAAGGTATGTTCCACATAATTATTTTGCGGTAAGGATTTGAGAGTGTGGTTGCAGCGGTCACACGGATTTAAAGCGAATCTGAACTTCTCCGTCGGCAAGGATGATGGTAGATTTATTGGGTAAAGGGAGCCAACGTTCGGGGTCAGGTGTCAGGGTTCGTCCGTTCAGGCGAGTATCACCAATGGCGGATATGGCAAAACGTCCGGTGGATGGATCGCGTCGGATACGGGCATGTGGTGTCATGATGCGGTCACTGTTGACCCTCACTACTTCAACACCGGCTTTACCCCTCATGGAGCTGCGTCCGGCTATCTCCACTTCATCGGCGGTGATTGCCACCGTGTGGATAACTTTATTCGATGCCCCGTCGAGGAATTCACCGTCCTGCGCTTCCAATGTGGCGAAATAGAGCGGTTTTTGTTGAGGCGCTCCGGCAGGAGGCGCGGGTGTGTTTTGTTTTCCGCCGACGTGGACCGGATTGACGGGAGGTGGAGGCACAGGAATGCTTCCGGAGAATCCGCTCGTGGATTGAGAGGTTTCCTCAAGCACAAGATTCAGTTTAATGCGGTCGGTCTCTATGAGATAGAGCTTGTTGAGAATGTCAGGGTTGATGCAATTCTTGATTGCGCGCAGTGAATTTACGCCATGTACCGTGGTGACAATGCGGTTCCCTTCACGTTGTGCTTCATCTTCGCCTTCCATGGGCGGGAACAGGGTGGAATCGATCTGTATCAGGACGCCATCCTGCATCTCTTCCTCGCTCACACCGTCAATTTCGGCGTCGGCCGGAATTTCCACAAGCTGGAACTGCCAGTATTGCGAATGTGGTTTGTGGCCTGCATGGCCCTTCTTCATCTGATTTTTAATCTCTTCCACCAACATTTTTTCGGCTCCTTCGGCAAGGAAGGGAAGACTGTCGGAAATCTCCTTATAGTTAGAGGCCTTGATGTAAATGGTGAAGGAGGTGTGATACAGGAGGTTGTATTTGGAAGAGAGCTTGTGGACCGTGCGAAGAAAATGCTCGTGGAGTGATGCGAGCAACTCGTTGACAGTTATTTCTGAATCGCTGATTCCGTCCATTTTCCGGCGAGGCTCGTCAATGCCTGCAGCGGCTTCCGGTTCGGGCGCGAAAATCTTCTTTATGATTTTTGAAATTGACATGGCTAAACTGATCAGCTTGGTGAATTGACGGTAATAATGCAAAATTACTATTTTTTTTGTAATTTTGAATCCTAATTACCTAAACACCTATAATTATGAATAAATTCACACGCGTACTTTCATCACTGATGCTCGCGGCCACGGCTCTTTACGGCGGAGCTGTATCTAAGAGTGGCGAGCCGTCGTTTACAGCCGCAAGCTATAACTTACGCCAGGCCAATCATCATGACTCCGTGGCGGGCAATGGCTGGGGAAGGCGTTTGCCGGTGCTCGCCGAGCTGATACGTTTCCATGGATTTGACATTTTCGGTACTCAAGAAGGATTCAAACATCAGCTTGACAGTCTGGTAAATCGGCTCCCCGGTTATGCTTACACCGGTCTAGGCCGTGAAGATGGCAAAGATGAGGGTGAACATTCAGCTATATTTTATCGCACTGACATGTTCGAACTTCTTGACCATGGCGATTTCTGGCTTTCGGAAATGCCTGACCGTCCCGGGTTGGGTTGGGATGCCGTGTGCCCCCGCATATGCTCATGGGGCAAGTTCCTCCATTATCCCTCCGGACAGGTGTTTGTGTTCATGAATCTCCACATGGACCACGTGGGCAAGCAAGCCCGCATAGAGAGTGCCAAACTGGTGAAAGAGCGTATCGGAGAGGTGGCCAATGGTGCGCCTGCAATGGTAACAGGCGATTTCAACGTGGATCAGACACACCAGTCGTACCGCACCATGCTTGGCAACGGTGATATGAATGATTCTTATGAAATTGCCGAGATTCGCTATGCTCCTAACGGAACTTTCAACAGCTATCATACGGATGAATATACCACATCACGTATTGACCACGTGTTTGTTACACCCGGGGTGAAAATTCGTAAATACGGTGTGCTAACCGACACTTACCGCACTGACGACGGCGACACGGCACACGTTGAGCTCGGCGATGCTCCGGGTGAGATTGTAGCCCACAAATTCACGCCCCGTACGCCTTCGGATCATTTTCCTGTGGTGGTTGAGCTCACGCTCCCCGCTCCCGAGGGATTCAGCTCGCTAAAGAGTGTCTATGACCGCGTGACAAAAATTCCCGGAATGCAGACAGGCAAGGATATAAACCGTGCCGCGTTCCGTGACCGTTTCAAGGGGTTAAAAGGTGAGGCTGCAGCTTGTGGTAACGCCGAACCGCGTGCCGCGCTCCTTGAGGCTGTATCAGTAATCCCTGCTGACCTTATACGTTTCAATGAGGATGACAGCAGGCATAACATAGCTCGTTTCTATTTCAACCCCACTTCTTCGGATGGACGCACGGGAGAGGCACTCTATTTCATTGTTGGTCATGGAGGCCATGACACTATGGCGGTTTACATCCCTTCCATTTCAAAGTCACAGGTTGCTCAGCTTATAGACTGATTCGTTTGTAGCTGTCTTGGAAAAATATAGCAGCCCGCATCCGGAGAGATGCGGGCTGCTTGCATTCACTAAAGATATGGGAGTTTAATACTTGCCTTCAAGTACACGGATGGCTGCTTCGTAGTCAGGTTCATCGGTGATTTCGTTGACCAGATCGCGGTACTTCACGGTTCCGTCCGGACCGATGATTATGACGGCGCGGGTGAGGAGTCCTGCAAGGGGACCGTCAACCAGCATAACGCCATATTTTTCACCGAACTGGGGCGAACGGAATGCTGACGCAGGAATGACATTTTTCAGACCTTCGATGGTGCAGAAGCGGCTCATGGCGAAAGGAAGGTCCTGAGAAACGCATATGACAGCCGTGTTGTCCAGTTTGCCTGCCTCTTCGTTGAAACGGCGAACGCTGCGTGCGCACACTTCAGTGTCAAGGCTGGGGAAAATATTGAGTACTATGTTCTTGCCCTTGTAATCGTCAGATTTTACGGCCGAGAGATCGGCGGCTGCGAGATTGAACTGGGGGGCTTGGGTACCTACTGAGGGTAAATTGCCGTAGGTGTGGCATGTCTGTCCTTTGAAATGTACTGTTTCCATAGGGGAATTAATAGTATTGTCTGTGTTTGTAATTTCATTATCCGAGGCCGCCTCGGGTGCATTTCCGGAGGCAGGAATCAGAGCCATTTTCTGTATAACATCTGATGCAAGGTCATTGTTGTAGCCAACGATGACATTTCTTACCGTGCCGGTTGCATCGGCCAAAATCACTGCCGGTAATGATGCTGCTCCGCAATCGCGTGTTAGCGGTTTCGCGCTCATGAGCAGATGCTCTCCGGGACGGATAGAGGGGACTGTCTCTTCAATGGCGTCGACATGCTTGTCAACGAAAGCCATTATGAGGTCAGCGTTGTAGGGCAGGGCGTCGACTGCTTGTCGCAAAGCCTCGACTACAGAGGCAGTATAACCTTGGGAGGCATCGAGAAGAGCTATGATGGTGGGGGTGGCGAAAGAGTCGGCCGATCGACGCTGGTAGCGTTCGCCCGTTGTGGTTGGGAGTGCGAAGCCGGGCATGCGGGTGCCGGGAAGGTTTTCGATGCGGAAATTGCTTTCGCGGAAGTTTTCGAATACTCCGGTGTAACGCTGCATGAGCCATTGTTCTGAAATCGGCTCGCATTTCTCCGATAGGTCAGTGGTAAGGTATTTCACATTGACGGTTTGTTCACTTATGGAGCCGGGATTGTTCTCGAAGCAGATGCTGAGTGGCATCAGAGTGCGGGGTGAAAAAGCATAGGTTGCCTCCATGGCAGTAACACCGTTGAGTTCCATCACGGCTTCCAATGCCACGCAACGTTCCCCGCCTATGATTGTGTCTGGGTGCATGACCACACTGTAGGAATCGCTCTTCATGATGCGCTCCAGTTCCTCGGCAAGAGTGGCAGGAAGCAGGTTGGCGAACTGTGCGGTGCGTTGCACTCCAGTCACGGATCCGGGGCCGGAGGTACGGGTTGTGAAAGGTGCGGGATCCCACTTCATGTGGTACTCCTGCAGGCGTTCTCCGCCGTATCGGTAGTGATTACCGTCATAATAGGCTGAAAAGCCTTTCACCGGGTCCTCACGTGTGGTAAGAGTCCAGTCAATCAGGTAAGAGCATGAGAGAAGAGAGTCGGAGGGGGCGGACCGTTGGATGAGGTCAAGACGATAGACCACATCGTCGTTGAGCTGGGGCATTGTCACATTGAACTCAGCTGTGGCATGATAACATTCCACATTGCTAAGCGCCTCGACAATAGTGCTTGGCGAGGGCGACGGATGCTTTTTATTTTTTGCTTCCGCAGTCAGTATGGTAAATGAGCCGAGCATTACAGCTGCGGCTACTGAGATGAAATGGCGCATTTGTGATGAATTTATGAATACTTACTGCTTGGAGAACACCCGGGAGGGGAAAAAAGTTCATCCCGGCCGTCACATTGCGCGGAGCCGGGATGAAATATGGGGATGAGGAATCGGTTTGTCAGTCAAGAGTACAGATTGAAACGCGATTCCAGTCGTTTTCGCTGAACATGTGGCCCACACCTTCGCCTTCGGCCTGGATGCGTGATGCCTTGATGCCATATTTGCTCACAAGCGCGTTTTTCACTGATTCGGCACGAGCTTGGGCAAGCTTGATGTTGAAGTCAAGGTTTCCATCCTGCGATGCATAACCCTTGACAAGGACGCGTGAGTCCTTGTGATGGTTCATATAGGATGCCACCATTTCCACGTTGGGCATCTGGTCAGGAGTTATTACGGAACTGCCCACTTTATAGAAAATATAGCGCACGCTCTGGAGATTATTGTTAACCTCTTTTACAACTTCGGGCTTGCGGTTTTTGCAGGCTTGGAGCTGATTTGCCAGATCGGCTGCAGTTGCAGCAGCGGCAGCAGTGGCGGCGTTGCACGCAGCGATGTCGGCGCGCAGACGGTTGATCTCTTCATTCAGGCGCGCGGCTTCGTCGCCATTGCCGGGAGTGACGCAGGTGAATCGCGGACCGAAATTGTAAGTCACGCCCACAAGGCAGTTGAAAGTGGCGAGCTTGCGTGTGTAGCCGGCTGATGTTCCTGCAATGTCGAGGTTTCCTTCGTAGCGGCTTCCGGTCATGTTCCAACCCATGTAAGGTTTCAGTGACAGGGTGACGTGATTGTTTACATTGAAGTTGAAGTTGAAGCCGGCTTTGGTTGCGAAGTAGTTCGCATCGGGCAACCCATAGTTTTCGTTGGGGCCGTTGTTGGTGTAGTCATGGCCCCATCCGGCGCCACCCACCAGTTCTATTTCAAAAACACGTGGAGCGCAACGGTAGCCACCGAACAGATTCATGAGGTTTACAGCCCCATACACACCTACATAGGAATTATCAAAGGCAGTGGACTGCTTCCAGCCGTACCATGACGAAGTGTTGATACCGAAAGTGGCCTCAACACCTACTCCGAAGGCGGGTGAAATCTGTTTCTGCACGTGTGCGCCTATGAGTGCGCGCATATCGCCGAAGAAGGCGTGGCCATGGGCCATGGGTGTGGTAACACCGCCATCGAGGCCAACCGACCAGTTGCTGTCGAAGCGGGGTGTTGCTATCACTTGCTGAGCCTGCGCTGAAATCGCGGCGGCCGCGAGTGAGAGTGTGATCAGAGTTTTACGCATCATGTTATGTGATGATTAGGAATATTGATGATTTGGTTATGCAAATTGAAAAAGAGGGGCAAGAGTGGTTACTTGACGGAATCGGCCGGAGCAGGAGTTTCCTCTGTTTTTGTTTCAGCAGGCGCTTCCTTTTGAGTCGGTACGTTTGTGGCCCCTTGGTCGCCATCCTCGAAAGTGGTGCCATCATCGGCTTCGTCGTTAAGCACATCGCGATATTGAGCGAACATGGCCGGGAGGTCTATTCCGGTGGAAGACTTGGACGATGAAAGGGCCTGTGCGAATTCGTCACCTCGCGAAGAGATGATGTCGTAGGTGTCCACGAATTTACGCATGTACTCATATCGCTCGTTGCCTTGCTTGTTTTTTACTATTTCGCTGAGTCCTACGAGCACTCCGACACTTTGGTCCGGTGTGAGAAAATCGGCCTGTAAAGCCAGGGAGTCGATAGTCCGGGAGGAGGACACGGCGTTGGAGCCTGTAAACTGGCTCACATCAATGGCTTCGATCTGAGCCTGTGTAGAGTCGGACTTGCTGTTGGAACAAGCGGAGGCTGCGAGGAGCACACATGCGGCCACCGGCAGGAAAGGGTATATTCGTTTCATTACAATGTTCGTTTGATTCTGCAACGGATGGTTTTGCCCACAAAATTAGCAATAAATCTTTTTCTTGAAAAATTTAGTTAGTAAATTTGCAATTGATTATGGCAAAAACAACAACAAAAACAACAAATAAGAAAGGACGTGGGCGCAAGTCGGCAAAAGACAAGCGACCGTTCTATAAGCGCACCTGGTTTGTGTTGGTGTGTGTGGCCGCGGTGATTCTGATCTCAGGAGCCATCATTGTATCGAACCTTTGTCTGCGTACTCACAAAGGAGAGGCCGTGTGGGTCTATATCCCCGGTGGAGCCTCTGACCGCAGTGTGCGCGATTCGCTACAAACGCGATTGGGAATGGATGAGGGGAACCGGGTGGCTGATTTGTGGGCCATGATGGGAAGTTCGCCTTCCGTGGCTCGCGGAGCTTATCTGGTGGAACCGGGCCAGACGGTATGGTCAACGGCGAGGCGCATATCGCGCGGACGGCAAACACCGGTAAAGGTGCGATGGAACAGTGTGAGAACACTTGACCAGATGGCCGAAGCGGTGGCCAAGAATCTTGAGTTTACGCCCGATGATTTTATTGCGGCGTTGGATTCGGTGCTGATTCCTGAGGGATTCAATGAGGCTACCTTTCCGGCAGCTTTCCTTCCGGATACTTACGAATTCTACTGGGGTACCACTCCGGATGCTGTTATAAAGAAGCTATATGATTATCGTGAGAAGTTTTGGACTCCCGAGCGCCGTAGCAAAGCGAAAGCGCTTGGGCTGACTCCCGAGCAGGTAGCAACGGTGGCATCTATCATTGAGGAGGAAACTGCTATGAGCGATGAGCGTCCCAAAGTGGCACGCCTGTATCTCAATCGTATAGCCAAGAAGATGCCGCTCCAAGCCGATCCTACGGTGAAATTTGCCATAGGTGATTTCTCAATCAAGCGTATCACGAATGATATGTTGCGCACGGAGTCGCCCTACAATACCTACCGCAATCCCGGACTTCCGCCTGGACCTATACGCATAGCTACCAAGCAGTCGATCGACGCAGTGCTGAATGCTCCGGCTCACGATTATTTGTACATGTGTGCCAAGGAGGACTTTTCGGGCTACCACAATTTCGCAGTAGACTACGGGACGCACATGGCCAATGCACGCCGATATCAAGCCGAGCTTGACCGCCGCAACATACACTGATGCGGATACAGTGTATTAACCGTTTTTATAACTTGTCATCGTAAACCACATCGTCAAAATTCTCCAGCTCGGAGCGGGTAGCTCCGGGTTTTCCGCCGGAGCGGTTGTCAATGCCCTCGACTATATAATGGCGGTAATAGGATATGAGGAGAGTGGTGAGCGGGAGAGCTATGATAAGCCCAATGAATCCGAGCAAAGTGCCCCATACGGAGAGTGCGAGGAGGATTATGGCCGGATTCAGTCCCATTGCTTTACCCATGATTTTAGGCGTGAGGAACAGGTCCTGAATGGCTTGCACTATGCAATAGACGGCCACACATTCCCAAAACAGTGTCCAGAATTCGCCTCCGCCACCAACTGCATATACCAGACATAGTACGGCAGTGGGGATTATGGAGATAACCTGGAGATAAGGCACCAGATTGAGCAGCCCGATGAAGAGACCCAAAATAATGGCCATGGGCAGCCCTACTATAGAGAACCCTATGGCGAAGAGAATACCCACGATGAAGGCAATAAGCGCTTGGCCGCGGAAGTAGCGGTTCATGTTGTTCACGATGTCGCGTGTGATGGAGGTGGCCATCGGGCGCATCTTACGGGGTATCAGTGACTGGTAACCCCGCTCCAGACGCTCGTAATCAAGCATGATGAACACTACATAGAGGGCCACGATGAGCCAAGACACAATTCCAAGCAGCACATTCCATCCGCTTGTGATCACATCCCAAGTGGCTTTAAGGGTGTCTGTGATAATCGGCATCCAATCCTGCTGCGAGAGCATTTCGCTGAGATGATGGAAGTCGAAACTATCGCGCAGCAATTGCTGCAATTCCACCGGGAGGAAGCGCACGGTGCCCTTCGACGACGCATAATTTTTCATTATAGCGGCCATCTGGTGAAGCTCTTCCGACACCATGGGAGAGATGAAGTAGATGACAACTGCAAGAAAGAACAGCGCTTCAAAAAGCGTTATGAACACGGCGGCAGTGCGCCCTTTGAGCTTGAGCAGCTTACGGTTGTGTTGAACGAACGGTTCGAATATATAGGCTATGAGGCAAGCTACCAGGAAGGGGAGCAGCACATCTTTCAGGATGTCGATGAGCCAAATGATTCCAAACACTATGGCTATGGCAATCACCATGCGGACCACACGGTCCAGTGTGAAGGGTTGACGGTTGGGCATAAGCTGAAACTTGTGGATTCTCTGCAAAATTAACAAAAACTGCTTATTCAGGAAACATATTGAAAGGATTTCAGGCTTTGCATCTAAGAATGTTACTTCAAAAGTTAGGATAAAATTTCAAAAAGTTTCACTATTTTTGTAATTTTGTGGCAAAATAAATCAATCATTACTTCTATGACAACTTCAACTGCCGCAGCATTGAATGACAAGGCTTGGGCGCGCTGGACCGCGCTCGCGTTGCTTGCATTTGCAATGTTCTGTTCGTATATCTTCATGGATATACTCTCGCCCATCAAGAATCTCCTGCAGGAGACTCGCGGATGGGATTCACTTGCATTCGGTACCATGCAGGGGTCCGAAACGTTCCTCAATGTGTTTATCTTCTTCCTCATTTTTGCAGGTATCATCCTGGACAAGATGGGGGTGCGCTTCACCGCTCTCCTTTCGGGTGCTGTGATGCTTGTGGGTGCTACCATCAATTGGTATGCCCTCACCGATGCTTTCTGCAATGAGGCGAATCCGTTGTACCAGTGGTTCAACACCCACTTGAACCATATACCGGTGTTTGACGACCTTGGCGTTTCACCTTTCTATGAAGGGATGCCCGCATCGGCCAAGTTTTCGGCCATAGGTTTCATGATATTCGGATGTGGCGTTGAGATGGCCGGTATCACTGTGAGCCGCGGTATAGTGAAATGGTTCAAAGGACGCGAAATGGCACTCGCCATGGGATCGGAGATGGCACTCGCCCGTCTGGGTGTGGCTACCTGTATGATATTCTCTCCGCTTTTTGCCACTCTTGGTGGTGAGGTAAGTGTGTCTCGTTCCGTTGCCTTTGGTGTGGTTCTCCTGATGATAGCACTGATAATGTTTGTGGTCTATTTCTTCATGGACCGTACTCTTGACCGTCAGACCGGTGCTGAGGAGGAGAAAGATGATCCATTCAAGATTTCCGACCTTGGCAAGATCCTTTCCAGCGGAGGGTTCTGGCTGGTGGCACTGCTATGTGTGCTTTACTATTCAGCTATCTTCCCCTTCCAGAAATATGCCGTCAATATGCTTCAGTGCAACATCAGCTTCGTTGCACCTGCCGCGGATAGTTTCTGGGCCAGCCCCTCGGCAACTGTGGTGCAGTATCTGATAATGCTCGTTGTTGCCGCCGCTGCCTTTGCCAGCAACTTCCAGCGCAATAAAGTTATGAAGGCCTCACTTATGGCTCTTGCCGTTGCGGCTCTTGTGGGCTACTGTTATATGGGCTACATGAGCCAGTCGGCAGCCGCCATGTTTGCCGTGTTCCCGCTCCTCGCCGTGGGTATCACACCCATTCTCGGTCACTACGTGGATTATAAGGGCCGTGCCGCTTCCATGCTCGTGTTCGGTTCGCTGCTTCTCATCCTCTGTCACTTGACGTTTGCATTCGTTTTGCCTCAGTTCAAGGACTCCACAGCCATTTCAGTTACAATTGCATATGTGACAATCCTTGTACTCGGAGCTTCGTTCTCGTTGGTACCCGCCTCGTTGTGGCCCAGTGTTCCCAAGCTGGTAGATGCCAAAATCATCGGTTCGGCCTACGCTCTTATTTTCTGGATTCAGAATATTGGCCTTTGGCTCTTCCCGTTGCTTATCGGTAAGGTGCTTGACAATACCAACCCTGAAGTGGCACAAGGTCTTGCCAACGGTACCCTCACCCCCGAGCAGGCTGCAGTGAGCTATAATTACACAGCACCGTTGGTAATGCTTGCTTCGCTCGGCGTAGCCGCACTGGTACTCGGACTTATCCTCAAGGTGGTAGACCGCACCAAGCATCTCGGCCTCGAGGAACCCAACATCACTCCCACAGCCGCAACTGAGGAAGCAGAAGTGGTGGCCGCTGAAGAATAATCCCCTAAAACTTAATATACCGCAGGGCGGTGCGTCGCATTTTTTGCAGATGCATCGCCCTGTCTGTTACTTGGTCGGGACGGGTGCGCCCCTCCGGGTTATAGTGGTCGGAAGACATCTGTCAATCCATCTTTCAGTGTATTTTCGTA